>NZ_JBJIAI010000018.1:0-118764 GCF_045311035.1 Mycobacterium sp. SMC-13 | reverse complement strand
CCATACCCGACCCACCCGGGTCACAGCCCAACGTAACGCTCATCAATACGAAGTAACTGCAACTACGAACTTAAGGAAACCCATGGCCAAGAATCGCGTGTTCGTCGTCGGTGTCGGCATGACCAAATTCGAGAAGCCCGGCAGCCGCGAGGGCTGGGACTACCCGCAGATGGCCAACGAGTCCGGCAACAAGGCCCTGGCCGACGCCGGCATCTCGTATGACCAGGTGGAGCAGGGTTACGTCGGCTACTGCTCCGGCGACTCGACCTCGGGCCAGCGCGCCCTGTACGAGCTGGGCATGACGGGCATCCCGATCGTCAACGTCAACAACAACTGTTCGACGGGGTCGACGGCGCTTTACCTTGCCGCACAGGCGATCCGCGGCGGCCTCGCCGACTGCACCATCGCGCTGGGCTTCGAGAAGATGCAGCCGGGTTCGCTCCAGGCGGGTGCGCAGGACCGCGAATCGCCGCTAGGGCGGCACGTCAAGGCCCTGGCCGAGATCGACGAGTTCGCCTTCCCCGTGGCGCCGTGGATGTTCGGCGCGGCCGGCCGTGAGCACATGAAGAAATATGGAAGCACTGCAGAGCATTTTGCAAAAATCGGCTACAAGAACCACAAGCATTCGGTCAACAACCCGTATGCGCAGTTCCAGGACGAGTACACGCTCGACGACATCCTGGCCGCCAAGATGATCTCCGACCCGCTGACCAAGCTGCAGTGCTCGCCCACCTCCGACGGGTCGGGCGCGGCGATTCTCGCCAGCGAGGCGTTCGTCGACAAGCACGGGCTGGCGTCGCAGGCCGTCGAGATCGTCGGCCAGGCCATGACCACCGACTTCGCCTCGACGTTCGACGGCAGCGCCGCCAACATCATCGGCTACGACATGAATGTCCAAGCCGCCCAGAAGGTTTACGACCAGTCGGGCCTGGGCCCCGAAGACTTCCAGGTCATCGAGCTGCACGACTGCTTCTCCGCCAACGAGCTGCTGTTGTACGAAGCCCTGGGCCTGTGCGGCGAGGGTGAGGCGCCGAGCCTGATCGACAACAACGACACCACCTACGGCGGCCGCTGGGTGGTCAACCCGTCGGGCGGCCTGATCTCCAAGGGTCACCCGCTGGGTGCGACGGGTCTGGCCCAGTGCTCCGAGCTGACGTGGCAGCTGCGCGGCACCGCCGACAAGCGTCAGGTCGACGGTGTCACCGCGGCGTTGCAGCACAACATCGGTCTCGGCGGTGCCGCCGTCGTGACGGCCTACCAGCGCGCCGAGCGCTAGTCACCTCCCCCGCGAGCTGGGGGGTACCCCTTCTGCCGAGCCGGGGCACCCCCAGCTTGCGAGCAGACGTAAAACTGTCGTTTTCGCTTCGAAAACGACAGTTTTACGTCTGCTCGCCGAACTAGCTAGCCGTCGAACATGGCATCGACGAGGCGGCGCAGTACCTGACGGGTCTCACGACGCGTCTTCTTCGGGTCGTCCGCGGTGGCGATGAGCATGGCCGCCTCGTCGAGGGCACCGATCAGCACATGCGCCAGCGCCCGCACCGGCTGACGGACCAGCTGGCCGGCTTTCATGGCCTCACTGAGCAACTGCTCCGTCATGCCCAGGCTGTAGCGCTGGGCGACGTCACGGAAGCCCGCCCAACCCAGGACACTCGGGGCGTCGAGCAACACCAGCTGGCGCACCTCCGGGTCGCCGGAGACTTCCAGCCAGGCATCGACCGCGGCGCGAACGGCATCGGCCGGTGACGTCGCCCCCGATGCCGCCACCATCGCCCCCATCCGGGCCATCACGTCCTGTTCCACCACCTCCACCACAGCGAGGAAAAGCGCTGCCTTGTCGGCGAATTGGTGATACATCGCGCCCCGGGTCACGCCCGCGGTCGTCGCGATCTCCGGCGTGCCCACCTCGGCATAACCACGCTCGCCCCACAGTCGCCGCGCAGCGACGATCAACGCTTCGCGGGTAGCCGCGGAGCGCTCCTCCTGAGTACGCCTCTTGTTTTCCATACACCCTGTTGGTAAGTTGCGGACAGCCTGTTTGTAAATGAGTATCGAGCTAGGAGTCGTCCATGTCGATCATCGAGATTAACGCCGGAACCATCCATTTCGAGGAATTCGGGCCGAAGGACGGCAGGCCTGTCGTCTTCGTGCACGGATACATGATGGGCGGCCAACTGTGGCGTGGGGTCGCCGCGCGCCTGGCCGAACGCGGCCTGCGGTGCATAGCCCCCACCTGGCCGCTCGGCGCGCATCCCGAAGCGCTGCGCCCGGGCGCCGACCGGAGCATCCACGGCGTCGCGCGCATCGTCGCCGACACCCTGGCCGCATTGGACCTCCACGACGTCGTCATCGTCGGCAACGACACCGGCGGTGTGGTCACGCAGCTGGTCGCCGTCCACCACCCGGACCGCATCGGCGCCATGGTGCTGACGAGTTGCGATGCGTTCGAACACTTTCCGCCACCGATCCTCGAGCCGCTGATCCTGGCGTCGCGTTCCAAGGCGCTGTTCCGGGCGGGCTCGCAGGTGTTCCGGGTCCCGTTGGTCCGCAAGCGCGCGTACGCCGGGCTGGCATACGCGGACTTCGACGCCCTGACCCGGGAGTGGGTACACAACACACAGTCCAAACCCGCCGTCGCCGAAGATCTCCGCGTGTTCACCAGCTCCCTGCGCACCGAGGTCACCACCGGAGTCGCAGCGCGGCTGCACGAATTCGACAAGCCGACGCTCGTCGCCTGGTCGGCTGACGACGAGTTGTTCGAGATCGGCGACGGCGAGAAGCTGGCGCAGATCATCCCGAACGCCCGCCTCGAAATCATCGACGGCGCAAAGACATTCTCGATGCTCGACCGCCCGGACCGCCTCGCCGACCTGATGTCGACCGTCGCGGTGCGCGCCTAGCTCGCGAGAGAACTAGATGGTGACGACGTCGTAGGCGCCGTCGGCGTACCGGGCGCGGATGGTCTTCTTGTCGTACTTGCCGACGCTGGTGCGGGGCACCTGGTCGATGAACGTCCACCGCTCCGGCAGCCACCAGCGAACCACCTTGTCCGACAGGAACTCTCGCAGTTCATCAGGTGTCGCCGAAGCGCCCTCGTGCAGCACGACGGCGACCAGCGGGCGTTCCTGCCAGCGCTCGTCGGGCACCGCGACCACGGCGGCTTCCAGCACCGCGGGGTGCGCGATCAGGTGGTTCTCCAACTCGACCGACGAAATCCATTCACCACCGGACTTGATGACGTCCTTGGCCCGGTCGGTGAGGGTGACGAACCCGCAGTCGTCGATGCGCCCAACGTCGCCCGTACGCAGCCAGCCGCTGTCGAACTTGCTCGAGTCGTACCCCAGGTAGTAGCTGCCGGTGATCCACGGTCCGCGAATCTCGATCTCCCCCACCGCTTCACCGTCGTGGGGCAGCGGGGCGCCGGCGTCGTCGACGATCCGGATCTCGACACCGCACAACGCCCGCCCGGCGGTCGCCCGGCTCTTCCAGTACCCATCCTCGGACGCGCCCGGGAAGGGCTTGGCGGTCGTGGCCAGCGGCGAGGTTTCGGTCATCCCCCAGGCCTGGCGGATGTGGACGCCGTACCGCTCCTGGAAGATGCGCATCATCGACAACGGCACGGCCGAGCCGCCGCAGCCCACGATCCGCAACGACGAAATGTCGTGTCCTGGATTCTTTTCCAGGCAGTTCATCACGTCGTTCCAGATGGTCGGAACCGCGCCGGCGATGGTCGGGCGATGCGTCTCGATGAGGTCGATGAGCGATGCGCCATCGAGGAACCGGTCCGGCATCACCAGGTCGGCACCGGCCATCAGCGCGGCGTACGGCAGCCCCCAGGCGTTGGCGTGGAACATCGGCACGATGGGCAGCGTCACGTCCTCGCTGCCGACGTCCAGCGCATTGCTGGTGCACGTCGCCATGGCGTGCAGGAAGCTCGAACGGTGGCTGTAGACAACACCTTTCGGATTTCCGGTGGTGCCGCTCGTGTAACACATCGCGGCCGCGGACCGCTCGTCGATCTCCGGCCAGTCGAAGTCGTCGGGCTGGGCGGCCAGCAGCTCGTCGTACCGCAGTACGGTCTTGCCGGCGCACTCCAGCGGCGCCAAATCGCCGGCACCGATGGCGATCACCGTGTGCACCGTCTTCATCTGCGGCAGCACCGGAGCCAATTGTGCGGTCAACGAGAGATCCGCGATGACGACGGAGTCCTCTGCCTCATTGGCGATATAGGCGATCTGCTCCGGGGACAACCGGATGTTGAGGGTGTGCAGCACCGCGCCCATCGACGGAATGGCCAGGTAGGCCACCGTGTGTTCGGCGTTGTTCCACATGAACGTGGCCACCCGCTGGTCTCCGGTGATGCCGAGCCCGCGCAGCGCATTGGCCAGCTGCGCGGATTGCCGGCCGACTTCGCCATAGGTCATGGTGCGGTACTGGCCGCCGCCGAGCGCCGTGGTGACGGTTCGGCGATAATTCTGGCCAGTCGCGTGCCGCATGATCGTGGCGATGGTGAGCGGGGCGTCCTGCATCGTACTGAGCATCGTGAATTTCGCCTCTGGGTTGCTGCCGCTGGGATGTCGAGATGCTAGCCGACCCTGCGAGGTAGGAGGATGATTAGCGTTGGTACGACAGGAGAAAATCATGCGCAGGAATTGGACGTTCGCCGCGGCGACAGTCGGCGGGGTGGCCACGATGCTGGCGCCGGCCGGATTGGCCGCTGCCGAATCGGCGCAAGACACGATCAACCGGCTGCAATCCGAGGGCTATGTGGTGACGATCGACAAGCTCGGGACGGCGCCGGTGTCCGAGTGCACGGTGACCAGCGTGCGCAACCCGCAGCAGACGACGCAGTTGGTGCCGTGGGTCGGCCCCGGCCTGGGCCGCAACAGCAATTCCATCCTGCTGCCACAAACCAGCCGGACCATTTCGGTGTCGCTCGACTGCACGGGTACGCACTAGGTCCCCCGGACACCAAAACGCCCCCGCCGGCCGGCGGGGGCGTTTTTCTTTGGACTGTCTACACGGTCGCGGGCTCCAGCGCGCGCACCTCGTTCATCGTGACGGACTTGGTCGCCATGAACTGCGAGTAGAGCAGCGGCTTGGGGGCCTCGACGGCGACCGCGGTGACGTCACCGACGACATCCGCCACGTACAGGCGCGAGCCGTCACGGCTGACGGTGACGCAGGACGGCTGGACATCGGCCGCGATGGTGTCGACCACCGCGTTGGTCTGGGTGCAGAACACCGAGACGCGGTCGTAGTCGACGACGTAAGCGCGGGTGCCGTCGGCGCCGAGCACCAGCTGGGTCGGGGCGTCGCCGACGGGGAAGCGACCGGTCACGCGGCCGGCGGCCAGGTCGACTACGTGAACCTCACCGCGCGCGGTCAGGTCCGAGGTCAGCACGTAGGCGGTGTTGTCGGGGCCGAGCGCCAGGCTGCGGATCGGGGCACCGATGACGATGGTGTTCCGGATGCGCGCGGTCTCGGTGTCGACGACGACCAGCTGGCTGCCCATCTCGTCGGTGGTGGCGACGTACAGCCGGCGACCGGTGTGGTCGACCGCGAGGGCGTCGATGCTGATGGCGGCGCCGGTGGCGATCTCGATGGTGCCGACGCGGTCGGCGGTGATGTCGATGACGGCGACGTCGATGTAGGTGTCGCCGGCGCGGCCCGCGAACACGCGCTTGCCGTCGGGGCTGACGGCCAGGGCGCTCACGCCCGAGGCCAGCGGGTAGGCGGCCAGCTCGGCGCCGGTGGCGACGTCGATGACGGCGACGCCGTCGAACTCGGCACCGGACACGGCGACGTACGCCCGGTCAGCGGTGGCGACGACCGCGAACGGCTCACCGTCGACGGCGATGTCGCGGATGCTGCGGGTGCGCGGCTCGATCAGCGACACCATGTTGTCGGCGTAGCTGGTAGCGACCAACTGCCCCGCGCTCTCGGCGATGTCGGCGATGGTGCCGCGGCCAACCTGCGCGATGTCCATGGTTCCGCGCAGCGCCTGGGCGCCTGCCCGCTTCGCTTTTGCACGAGCGTTATTATTTGCCACGATCTTCGGTACCTCCGCCAGCGCGGCAACGCGCCGGTAGTCGATTGCCCGTCCGGGTGCGCCCGGATGAGCGCTGCTTTCAAGAAGTGTAGTGATCCCCACCGACATTCCGGACGGCTTCAGCGACGCCTCGTCACGAATTGATCAGAAGCTCTTAGGAGTTACTTATGTTGTGAATTGTTATGCACTTGTTATCAATGGCGATCGATGCTCCCACCTGCGTAAACAACGTCTGAATTCAAATTGAGCAAACATAGGCCCGCCTCATTCCTGAGGGTTTCCAAGCAGGGTTTCCCGGCATTCCCTGGCAAAGTGAGCGAAACATCACACCGCGACACGAACGCATAGAATCTCATCCGCCTCACCCGCACGATAGAACCCAGGTTCCACTTCTGTTCATCAAGATCGCAACAGCGTCGAGGCCCGCCTGAGCGGGCCTCGAGATTCGCTGTTATCGACGAATTCACATTTTGTTCATGATGTGAGGGCGGTCACACCGGCGTTGCCGGACGGGTGCTCGACACTCGAGTCGAGCATCGTCAGTTCGTCGAACGGATCGGCGCCGTGCAACACGGCCGCGGCCTTTGCCCGGTCGAGTGTCCCGGTCCACGATCCGATCAGCACCGTGGCGACGGCGTTACCCGAGAAGTTGGTGACGGCCCGCGCCTCCGACATGAACCGGTCGATGCCGACGATCAGCCCGACGCCGTCCAGCAGGTCCGGCCGGTGGCTCTGCAGGCCGCCGGCCAGCGTCGCCAGACCCGCGCCCGTGACGCCGGCAGCACCCTTGGAGGCGACGATCATGAAGGCCAGCAGCGCCAACTGCTCCCCGATCGCCATCGGCCGCCCCATGGCGTCGGCGATGAACAGCGCCGCCATGGTCAGGTAGATCGCGGTCCCGTCGAGGTTGAACGAGTAGCCGGTCGGCACCACGACGCCGACGGTGCTGCGGTCCACGCCCAGGTGCTCCATCTTGGCGATCAGCCGAGGCAGCGCCGACTCCGACGACGAGGTCGAGAAGATCAGCAGGTACTCGCGGGCCAGGTAGCGGACCAGCCGGAAGATCGACATCCGGGTCACCGACCACAGCAGCACCCCGAGCACACCGAAGACGAAGACGACGCAGGTCACGTAGAACCCGAGCATCAGGGTCAGCAGCTGGGTGACGGCGCGCCACCCCGTCTGGCCCACGACGCCGGCCATGGCACCGAACGCGCCGATCGGCGCCAGCCACAGGATCATGATCAGCACGCGGAACACCAGCTTCTGCAGGTGCTGGACGCCCCGCAGGATGGGTTCGCCGGCTGTACCCATGGCCTGGACCGCGAAGCCGACGAGCAGGGCGATGAACAGGGCCTGCAACACGTTTCCGCTGGTCAGTGCCGACAGCAGGGTCTCCGGGATGATGTGCGAGACGAAGTCCATGAGACCGCCGGCCTCGTGCGCCTTCTGGGCCAGTTTCGCGCCCTGACCGGTCGCCTGTGCCGACAGGTGCAGGCCCGATCCCGGGCTCAGCAGGTTGCCGACGACCAGGCCGATCGCCAGCGCCACCGTCGACATGGCGAGGAAGTAGCCGAGCGAGAGGCCGCCGATCTTGCCGACCGTCGCGGCTTTGCGCACCGACCCGATGCCCAGCACGATCGTGCAGAAGATGACCGGGGTGATCATCATCTTGATCAGGTTGACGAACAGGGTGCCGAGGACCGCGATGTCCTTGCCCACCCCGGGTGCGATCAGGCCGACGGCCACACCGCCGACGACGGCGACGAGCACGGCGATGTACAGCCAATGGGTGCGGTCGCGACGGGGCGCTTGATCAGTCATGTCGGGCAGTCCTCCGGCCTCGTTGTCGAAAACTTCTGCAAGGATGTTTGTCCAGAACGTGAGGCACGTCACGCATATGTTCATTTCGTTCACGGAAGTTCACGCGGGGACGCGGGAGCAGGCGGATTACAGAAGGACGCAGTGATGCGCAGTTGGCCGGCCGCGCCGCGCTGGTCCCTGGCCGGCCAGATCGTCGCGCTGCAGATCGCGATCATCATCGTGGTGGTGGCGGCCGGTAGCGCCCTGGCCGTGGTGCAGTCCCGCCGCACCAACGATGCCGCGGCCAAACAGCTGCTCACCGGCATCGTCACGGCACTGGCCGACGCGCCGTCGACGGCTGCCGCCATCCGGGCGGGCAACGCCACGGAAGTCCTGCAGCCGGTCACCGAAACCGTTCGGGCCCAGACCGGCATCGCCTTCATCACCGTCATGGCGCCCGACGGGACCCGGTTCACCCACACCGACCCGCGTCAGATCGGCGGCCACTACCTGGGCACCATGGAGCAGGCCCTGAAAGGCCGGACGCACACCGAGTTCTACACCGGGACCCTGGGCCGGTCGGTGCGCACCATCACCCCGGTGCGGGACAGCTCCGGGCAGGTGCTCGGTCTGGTCGCCGCCGGCATCACCGAGACCACGCTGACCGCGCAGTGGCGCCATCAGATCCCGATGATCGTGGCGATCGGCCTTGCCGCCCTTGCCCTTTCGCTACTCGGCGCGTGGCTCATCCGGCGCCGGCTGCTCCGTCAGACCCACGGGCTGCGGCCGGACCAGTTGCGGGTGATGTACGAACACCACGACGCCGTCCTGCATTCGGTGTCCGAAGGCCTGCTGGTGTTGGAGAACGGGCGCGTGGCGCTGGCCAACGACGAGGCGCGCCGGCTGCTCGCCCTGCCGCCGGGCGCGGTGTCGAGGTCCGATCTGCCGGACTTCCTGCGCGCGGCCGATCCCGGGGTGCGCGACGAGGTCCACGTAACCGACGACCGAGTGCTGGTGGTCAGCCGGTCACCGGTGTCCGGCGCCTCGGGTTCGGAAGTCGTGACGATCCGGGACCGCACCGAATTGCAAAGCACCCTGGGCGAACTCAGCTCGTTGAAGGTCCTCACCGACTCGCTGCGGGCACAGGCGCACGAAGCGGCGAACAAGCTGCACACGGTGATCACCATGGTCGAGATGGGCCGCCCGTCCGACGCCGTGACCTTCGCCACCGACGAACTGGAGCTGTCCCAGCGACTCGTCGACCGGCTGTCGAGCGAGGTCCGCGAACCCGCCCTCGTGGCACTGCTGCTGGGCAAGAACGCGCAGGCCCACGAACGCGGTATCGAGTTCACCGTCACCGCGGACTCGCAATTACCTTCCGACACTTCACAACTACCGTTGAGTGGTCCGGAAATGGTGACGGTGCTGGGCAACCTGATCGACAACGCGATGGACGCGTGCGATCGTGACGAGCCGTGGGTCGAGGTGACGGTGCGGTGGGAGCCGGGCGCCGACCTACTGATGCGCGTGGCCGACAGCGGCACCGGCATGGACCCGGCGACATTCGAAAACGCCATGCGCCGTGGCTATTCGACGAAATCGGCGCCCGGGCACGGACTCGGGCTCGCCTTGGTGGCGCAGGTGGTCAAGCGGCACGGGGGCACGCTGTCGTCCGATGTCAGCTACGGTTCGGTGGTGTCGGTGACGATCCCGGCGGCAGTCGCGTGACCACCGTACTGATCGTCGACGACGATCCCCTGATCGCCGAAGCCCACCGCACGTATGTCGAACGGCTGGAAGGTTTTTCCGTCGCGGCGGTGGCCCACACCGCGCGCGAGGCCATCCAGGCCGCGACGCGGGCGACCACGACCGACGCGCCCATCGACCTGGTCCTGCTGGACCTCGGACTGCCCGATGCCAGCGGCATCAGCCTGGCGTCGGCGCTGTCCGGGCTGCGGCCCGCTCCGGACATCATCGCCATCACCTCCGAGCGCGATCTGGAGATGGTGCGCGCGGCCGTCGCGCACGGGGCGTTGGCGTATCTGTTGAAGCCGTTCACCTTCGCGGCGTTCCGTGATCGGCTGGAGCGCTACGCACGGTACCGGACAGCGCTCCCGGCCGGAGTCGACGCGGCCAGTCAGGCCGAGGTGGACCGCGCCCTCGCCGAATTACGCACCGGCGCAGACAAATCCGCGGCCCCGAAAGGTGCGGCGACACTGACCAACGACGACATCGCCCGCGCCGTTCGGGACAGTCCCGACGGCCTGACGGCCGACGAGGCCGCCAAGGCGGTCGGGGTGGCCAGGGTGACCGCGTGGCGCTATCTGGAGCGCCTGGCCGACGACGGAACCGTCACGCGCCGAAGCGAATACGGCGGCACAGGCCGGCCCAAGACCCGCTACCTGTGGCGTTGACTTCGCCGGGTGTGACAGCATCGGATCATGAGTCGCGACGACGATCCAGAAGCCCGCATCCGCGAGCTCGAGCGCGCGATGAACGACCGGCCCCGGGCGTCGGAGTTGACCGAGCCCGGCCAGCAGTGGCACCCGCCCACACCGGTGGCAGGGCAGCCGTACGCCGCCCAGTACCACCGGCCCCAAAAGACCTGGCCGCCGCAACCGTTGCCGCCGGGGGTGCCGAGCACCGCGGCACGCCGCATGATCCTGGGCGTCGTCGTCCTCGCCGTCATCGTCGGCCCGGTGGTGGCCGCGATCATCTTCGTCACCAACTTGACCGGCAAGAAACACACGACGTTTCTCCCACCTTCCCCTGGCCGCCAGCCCAGCGTCTCGGTCGCCGTCCCGACCCCGCCGCAACCGGGCGACGAATCGTCGGTGGTCGTCAACGGCACCACGGTGATGTCGGGCCCCGGTCTCGTCGAATTGCCGCCGCAGTCCGACGATCCCAACCGGCCCATTCAGGTCGCGGGGGTGCGCGGCCACCGCACCGTGGCGTGCAACGACCGCAAGATCACCATCAGCGGGGTGTCCAACAGCGTCACCATCACCGGGCACTGCTCGACCGTCGAGGTCTCCGGCATAGAGAACACCGTGACCGTCGACTCCGCCGACAAGATCGTCACGTCTGGCATGGACAACCACGTGACGTACCACTCGGGAAATCCGGAAGTTCCTGATCCGGGTCGGTCCAACACCGTCAGCCGGGGCTGAACCGGCTGCGTCAATTTCCCCCGAATCGGGGGACGACGGGTGCCCGCCGCGTCCATAATCTCGTTGCCATGGCGCACAACGGAAATGACGATTGGACCCAACCCGCAGCTCTGGCCATCCCGAAGGAGGGCTACTTCGAGCTCACGCGCGGTCGCTACGGGCCGGTCTTCCCACGTACCCCGGCGTGCTACGGCTTCAACATCATCGCCAAGGTGCTCGACGGCCATGAGCAGGCGATCCGCGACTACGGCAAGCAGCTCGAGGCCGCGGTCGCGGCGCAGCCCGACGTGCTGGCCCCGCTGAAGCTGCACTACCTGCGGTGGAACCTGTTCGACGTCGGTTCGGGCCTGCACTTCCAGTACCAGGGCATCTTCGACACCGACTTCGACAAGTACACCGAGGACGCCGTCAAGCTGTTCAGCTCGACGGGCATCACCACGGCGTTCACCCATCTGGAGGGCTTCCCGGCGGACTGGAAGACCAACCCCGAGGCGTTCATCATGTTCGTCCGCGAGCACCAGGTGCCGAGCTTCCTGGAGTACGGCGAATACCCGTATGTGACGGCGGTGGAGATCAAAAAGGCCCTGCGGCTCAAGGCCGCGTTCTCTGACATGTTGGACCAGATGCAGTGACAGCACTCGAGTTCGACGATATTCAGCACATCATGCTGACCGGGACACCGCACCTCACCGGTCGGTACGAGTTCCTGTCGTTCGACACCCCCGAGGCCGGGCAGGCCTGGCTGGCCGAGATGGTCCCGCTCGTGCAGTCGGCCAGCGATGTCCGCGAGACGGTCAACGTATTCAAGCGGTGGGTGAACCTGGCGTTCACCTGGAACGGCTTGCGTGCGTTGGGACTTGACGCGCAGACGCTTGCCACTTTCCCGGCCGAGTTCCGCGAAGGCATGGCCGCCCGCGCCGACATCCTGGGTGATACCGGCGCGGCCGCGCCGGAGCACTGGGTGGGCGGGCTCGCGGGTGACGACCTGCACGCCATCGTCATCCTGTTCGCGCGGGACGAGGAGGAGCGGGTGCGGTGCGTCGGCGAGCACGACGCGCTGTTGGCCCGGTGCCCCGGCGTGCGGTCGCTGTCGCATCTCGATCTGGCGGCCACGGCGCCGTTCGAGTACGACCACGATCACTTCGGCTACCGCGATCCGGTGTCACAACCGCAGATGGCCGGTTCCGGCGAGACGATGATCCCCGGCGCCGGTGGAGCGCTGGCCGCGGGCGAGTTTCTCCTCGGATATCCGGACGAGGAAGGACTGGTGGCGAATCAGCCTGCCCTCGAAGTGCTTTCCCGCAACGGCAGCTACATGGCATACCGCCGGTTGGAGGAGCATGTCGGGACCTTCCGCGACTATCTGAAGCAGCATGCCGAGGACGCCGAGGGCCAGGAGCTGCTGGCCGCCAAGTTCATGGGCAGGTGGCGCAGCGGCGCACCGCTGGTCCTGGCGCCCGAGCACGACGATCCGGAACTCGGCGCAGACCCGATGCGCAACAACGATTTCGACTACGCGACGATGGATCCGCACGGCTACAAGTGCCCGGTCGGCTCGCACGCACGTCGGCTCAACCCGCGCGACACCGAACCGAATCCCAATCGACGCAGGATGATCCGGCGCAGCGGCACCTACGGCCCGGCACTCCCTGAAGGCGCCGCCGACGACGGTGTCGAGCGCGGTGTGGGGATGTTCCTGATCTGCGCCAGCCTGGTGCGGCAATTCGAGTTCGCCCAGAACGTGTGGATCAACGACACCGCGTTCCAAGAGCTCGGCAACGAACACGACCCCATCTGCGGAACCCAGGACGGCACGCTCGACTTCACGATCCCGAAGCGACCGATCCGCAAGGTACACAAAGGATTACCGGCATTCACCACGCTGCGCGGCGGGGCATACTTCTTCCTGCCCGGCCTGACCGCACTGCGTTACCTGTCAACACTCGGACAGCAAGGAGCATCATGAGTTCATACGCCCGCACCTACAACCAGGCCCACATCACCCGTCCCCACAACGGCAACCGCCGCGTCAGCATCTACTGGTCGTGGAGCTACCCGTGGGAGGCCCAGCGGGACCCGGCGCTGCTGTACAACCGGTTCTCCACCATGACCGAGGTGCGCGCGGCGACGTGGCCGGCGTACGAAGGCGCCGAATACAGCGCGCGGGAGTTCCTGCAGGGCGTCGACGGCACGCTGGAGTTGTTCCACCGCTCCTCCCTGTCCTTTCAGGATGTGGCCGGTGCGGCGACCGGCCATCCCGTGGCGGTGTTCCAGCGTGTCGATCAGGCCGGCTACCGGCTGCCGATCGACGAACGCATCCTGAACGACACCGACACCCTGATGATCTTCGGACTGGACCACCTGCTCGGCGACGAGGAAGCCACCCCGGAAGAGGTGGCCGCGATCCAGCAGTGGCTGAAGCGCGAAGGCACGTGCCTGATGCTGGCCCCGCACCACGACGTCGGCTTCACCGACGACAAAGAGCAGCAGCAGATGGAGTACCTGCATCACGGTGACCCGCTGACGCCGCGCGTCCAGAATTTCAGCGGATTCGCGCGGTCGTTGCTGAAGGGGCTGAACATCCCGGTGCACAACACGTGGGGTCTGCGCCCGGCGACGGTCGAGGGCACCAAACAGATTGTGCCGCTCACCGCTTTCCGCGATCTGGATTCGGCAGGCCTGCTGCGCGACGTGACCACCCTGGCGCTGCACCCGCACCTGCCGCACTACCAGCTCACCGCCCCGGAGAGTGCCGATCTTCGGGTGCTGGGCCGCCAGTTGATCGACCAGACCCGGCCGCACCCGTTCACCCTGGCGGGCAACACCGAGTTCAACGCGCTGATCCACATGCCGCCGACCGGTGAGCGCGCCGGCGACATCGTGCTGGTCGACTCGACGCACTTCACCACCCTGTTCGGTGCCAGCGACAGCCTGAAGTCGTTCTGGCGCAACCTGGTGACGATGTGACGCTGACCGATCTGGCGGCGCGCGGTTCCAACATCGCCGTCGTCCTGTTCGTGGTGTCCAGCACCCTGGGTGTGGGGCTGAGCCTGACCCCGGCCCAGATTCTGGCGCCACTCAAGGACATTCGGGTGGTGAGCCTGACCCTGGTCGCCAATTTCGTTGCGGCGCCATTGGTTGCGCTCGCGCTGTGGCGGCTGCTCGACCTCGACGAGCCGCTGGGCGTGGGCCTGCTGCTGTGCGGCCTGGCCGCGGGCGCACCGTTCCTGATCAAGCTCGCCGAGTTCGCCAAGGCCGACACCGGGTTGAGTGTCGGCCTGATGGTGCTGCTGATGATCACGACAGTGGTCTATGTGCCGATCGTGCTGCCGATCTTCCTCAAGGGGTCGGCGGTCGATCCGCTCGCGATCGCGTCCTCGCTGGTGATTCTCATGCTGATCCCCTTGGCGATCGGGCTGTTCTGGCGCAAGCAGGCTGAGGCGTCGGCAGCGCGCGTCAGGCCGGCCATCGGGCTGCTGAGCACCGTCAGCATGGTGCTGGTGGTCGTCCTGACCATCGTCGCCAATTTCCGGGAGGTGCTGTCGGTGTACGGCACGCGGGGCATCCTGGCGGCCATCGTCTACACCGCAATCTGCGCCGGAATCGGCTGGGCCCTGGTGTTTTTCAGCTCGGCCGCGCGGCCCGTACTCGCGTTGGGTACCGCGCAACGCAATGCGGCGGCCGCCTTCGTGGTGGCCGGCCAGAACTTCGGCGATCCGCGCGTCACGGTGATGATCACGGTGGTGCTGATCGCCGAGTTCACGATGCTGATCCCGTTCGCCCGCTTCCTGGCCCGGAAGGCCTGACGGGTCAGGGCTGGTCGAGCAGACCGAGGCGCGCCGCCTCGGCGACGGCCTCGGCGCGCGACGACACCGACAGCTTGCGGTAGATCGCCTTGGCCTGACTCTTCACGGTCTCCCGCCCCAGGTGCAGTTCGCCGGCGATCTTCTGCAGCGACAGGTGGGTCGCCAGGTGCGGGAGCAGACGCAGCTCGGCCGCGGTCAGCGATGGCCGCGGCCCGTGCTGCGCGTGTGCGGCGAGCAATTCCCGAACGCGCGCCAACCGTAGGTGCACCGACGCCGCATCGGGCTCCCGCCGGGCGGCCAACAGCCCTGCGTCGAGATGCCGCCGGCAGAGTTCCGGGTCGTCGATCTCGAGGGCGGTGGCCGCCGTCAGCGCATGTCCCAGTGCCGCCGTGCGCGCCGCCAGGTCGCCCAGCCGGTCCAGCAGCCGTTCGGTGCCCCGCACCGCATCTCGCGCCCCGGCGACGTCGCCGCGGTGGCTGCGCACCAACCCGTCCACGGCGTACACCAAGATGATGGGCACCAGGTCGCACAGGTCGCGGGAGTCGACGATGCTGCGGGCCTGGGCGCTGCGCCGCGCCGCGGACTGCAGGGCCCCGTCGTCGAGGTCCAGCAGAGCCAGATGTGCCAGCGCCACGGCCCGGAAGCCGGGAAGGTCGTCGAGCACCGGGAGCGACGATTCCAGTGTCGTCCTGGCACTTTCGGCGTCCCCGGCCATCGACAGTGCACCGCCTTTGACGGAGGCGGCCGCACCCCACCACGGGTTCACGAGGTGGTTGCCCGCGGCGCAGACCGTGTCGGCATGCCGGACCACCTCGAGCACCCCGCCGATGCCGACGAGTGAACCGACCAGGGCGGCAGCAACTTTCACTGACGGGGCACCATCCGCCAAGGCCGCACCACCGTCCGCGGCAGCGGCCAGCAGCAGGGACCGCTGGATCAGGTCGGCGTCCCCCAGCGTCAGCCCGAACCAGGCCCGGGCGATCGCGGCATCAGGATGGTCGGCGAAGACGTGCTCGTCGAGCAGGCTCAGCCGGCGCTCCAAGATGCCTGCGCGGCCATCGAATCCGAGACGCACCGCATCGCGTTCCACCAGCGCCGCGGCGTGTGCCGGGTCATCGGCCGCCAGCGCCTGCAAGAGGGCGCCGTCGATATCGCCGGACCGCTCGAGATGCGCCGCCGCGCGGGACGCCAGGGCGCGGAACCGCTCCGGATCGCGATTGCGCAGCCGCGCACGGAGCAGGTCGGCGAACAGTCGGTGGTACCGGTACTCGATGCCCTGCTCATCGAGTGAGACCAGGAACAGGTTGCCGGAGGCATGGATCGCACTCAGCATGTCAGCTGAATCTTCGCGCTGGAGAACGCTGTTCAGGTCGTCGGCGGTGAAGTGGTCGAGCACCGCGGATTCCACGAGGAACACCTCGACGGCCGGGTCCAGCCGGCCCAGTACTTCTTCGACCAGATAGTCCGCGACCAGGCGGTGCCGTCCGGTGATCGCCTCGGCAGACGAACCGTCACGCAAGGCCATGGCCGCCATCACCACGCCTGCTGCCCAACCCTCGCAGCGGTCGACCACCAGGGCGGCCGTCGGGCCGGCCGGACCGCCGACCGAGCCGAGAGCCGATTCTGCCTCTGCCACCGAGAGTTTCAGCTGCTCGGTACTGACCTCGAGCACGCCGCCCTGCAGCCGGCGCCGCGCCAGATCGAGCGGCGGAGCGGTGCGGCCGATCAACGTCAGCGTCGTCGACTCCGGGGCGAGCTGGACCAGGGCACGCAGGGCCGACACCGCCGCCTCGTGCGTCAGCTCGTGAACATCGTCCAGCACCAACACGATCGGACCGGCGGACTCCAGCGCCGCGATCGCGGCGGGAACCAGTTGGGTATCGACAGCGCGGCCGGCGCCACGCAGGTACTGAAACGTCGCGGCATCGACCGAGGCGACCTGGTCCACCGCCGTCACCAGGTGCAGCAGCAGGTGGGCAGGGTCGTTGTCGAGATGGTCCAGCCGCACCCAGGCGAACCGCCGGGTATCGGCGTCGTCCCAGAGCGCCACCGCCGTGGTCTTGCCGTATCCGGCGGGCGCGGTGACCACCACCAGTTCGGCATCCGAACCGGACAGCAATCCGGTGATCGCCGGCCGCGCGATGACCGCACCACCCAGCCGGGGCGGGCCGTAGGTGGCCGTCGGGATCTGCGCTACCCAGCCGTCCCCTGCCACCCTGGCATCGTAGGTGCGTCGCCCGCGTCCACCCAACCACGCCATTTTTGACCACAGCGTCGAATACGTTGATACGGTGCGCTCGAGGATGGGAGCGACCATGGGCAACGCAATCCGCGCCGTGGCGGCAGTGATCGGCCTCGTGGCGGGCTGCGGGGGCAAGGCCGATTCCGGCGCCAAAGGATCGTCGAGCTCCGCACCGACCGGCACCTCGGCCGCGGCGCCGGCCAGTCCCGCTCAACTGCAGGCGCTGGTCCCCACACCCGGTGGCACCGCCCAGACCTGGGGCCCAGACCCGATCGGGGACAATGGGATTCACCTCAGCTTCAAGGTGACGGGCGCACCCACCGAGGTCGTCACGGCGTACAAGGCCGCACTTGAGGGCAAGGGCTGGGCCGTCACCACCATCGTGTCGTCCGACGGCGGACCGGGGGGTGGCGGCGGCGCCACCTACACCGGCACGCACGGCGACAGCTACGGTGTGTTCGACGGCGGCGGGATGGGCACCGAGACATACCTCAACGTGTGCGCCTGGCCGGCGAAGCCGGCCCAGCCGAACTGCGGCCGCAAGCGCTGACCGCGCTGAAAATGGGCTTTATGACCGGGCGGTCTGCAATTTTCCGGTCATACAGCCCACTGTCGGCGCAATCCAACTAACTCTTGACCGCCTTCGGCGCCTGCCAGGTGCCGTTGAGCGCTTCTTCCTTGGGCCAGTACAGCCGCATGATGACCTGGAACGGGCCCTCCGGTGCCGGCAGCCAGTTGGCTTCCTTGTCCGCTCCCGGTGACTGGTTCTGTACATAGATGGTGATGCCGCCGTCGGCGTCCTTGATCAGATTGGGCAGCATCGGCGAGTTGATCAGGTAGCGGTTGATCGGGTTGGCGACCAGCAGGCTCTGCGGCATCTTGTACATGGTCAGCGACCAGAACGAGTTCACCGGCGGCAGCTGCCCCGGCGCGAAGCGCAGCGTGTACTTGTCGGCACCGGTCAGCGGGGCGCCGGTCGAATCGACCGACACCACCGGGTAGATGGCCTCGGCGGCCGTGTTGCCGTAGATGCCGAGCACCGCGGCGGCCATCCGGTAGAGGTAGTTGCCGTTGAGGAATTCACGCGTGCCGAACAGCTGAGCCGACGTCACCTGTCCGGTGGCGAGCTTGTCCTTCTTGAAGGCATCGGCTTCGGCCCATGCGTCGGCGATACCCGCCTTCACCGCCTCCAGCTTTTCCTTGCTCAACTTGTCGGCATTGAAGTCGCCGTCGGGGCCGATGCCGATCTTGGCGAAGCGCGCACGCACGTCCTGCTCGCCCGGCAGCACCGGCGCGTACTTCAGCACGAAGTTGAGGGTCTCGAAGAACTTGGGCGAGGTCTTCTCATCCTCGGCCGACAGCGGCACGGCGAAATCGACTGGCGGAGCGGTCTTTGCGGGCTGGTGTTCGAAGGCCGACAGCGGCTCGACGGTGTAAGCGGCCTGAATCTTCTTGACGTTCTCCAGGTCTGCCGGGTCGAACAACTGGGTGCGGTAGATGACCTGCGCGAACTGGGTGTCCGAGCGGATCACCTCGTTGATACCGGCCGGCTTTTCGCCCTTCCAATCCGGGCCTGCCAGAAGGTATTTCCCGCCGCCATTACCGGTGGTCCGGCTGCCGACGTAGGCGAAGTTGAATGTGTAGCCGTCAATGAACTGCAGCGAGAAGTACCGGTTCGCCTCGATGGGCGGGACGGTCAGGACCAGCGGTTCGGCGCGCAGGTCGGCACCGAGCATGGTGTACGGCGTGTCGGAGTTGGGCGTCTGGATCGCCGTGTCCTCGGGCGTGAACACCCGGGCGATGCTCTGGGGCTTGTTCCACTCGCCCTTGTACTGCGGGTTGGCCTTGTCGACGAAGTACGCGTATTGGATACGGTAGGAGTCGACCATCGGAAAGCCGTAGATGTAGGCGTCTTTCGCGATCGCGCGGACGTCGTCCTGGCCGGCGGCGGCTGTCGACGAGCTGCTGCCCGGCGATTCCGTCCCCTGCCCACAGCCGGTCATCGCGCCCATCAGCACGACGGCCAATCCCGCAACCCAGAACTTCATCCACAACTCCCGCTCTTCGACTCTTCGTGGCACCACAGGCGTCACACAGCAAACCCGTTTCTACCACGCGTCGAACGAAAGTGACGGCACCGTCAACGACTGTTTCACTCCGCCACCATCGGGTAGCCCACTACCCGGGGTCGAGATGTCCGTGGCTGGTTCTCATCGAAATCCCCTGAAAGAACTAGACTGAACGCACCGATGCTGGAAGTGGGTGGGCGTAATGGCCGACCGGAACGGATTGCGCGGCGTCGTCGCCGTCGGCGCGTCCGCCGGAGGCGTCGAGGCTCTCACCCAGATGGCTGCTGAACTGCCTGCGGATCTTCCGATGGCGGTTCTGGTCGTCCTGCACATGCCCATCGACGCACCCAGTGTCCTGGCCCGCATCCTGGATCGCGCCGGATCCCTCCCTGCCGCCGCCGCCACGAATGGCGAGGAGCTCGAGCCCGGGAGGCTGTACGTCTGCGTCCCGAACCGTCATCTCATGATCGACGACCATCGCACGCTGGTGACCCGCGGGCCCACCGAGAACGGACACCGTCCCGCCATCAACGCGCTGTTCCGCTCTGCCGCCATCACGTTCGGGCCACGCGCCATTGGCGTGCTGCTGTCCGGGGTACTCGACGACGGTGTCTCGGGTTTGAAGGCGATTCAATCGCGCGGCGGCGCCACGATCGCCCAAACACCCGACGATGCCCTGTTCCCGGGCCTCCCATCGGCCGCGCTCGAATCCGGAGTAGCCGATTACGAAGTGCGAGCGACGGATGTCGGTGTACTGCTCAAACAGTTATCCGAGCACGTCAGCGAGGAACCCATCATGGAACCCGACCCCGGCCTTCTGCTTGAAAATCGCATCGCCATGGCCGAACCCTTCGCGACAGATTTCGAGATCGAATCCCTTGGACCACCGTCGGGATACACGTGTCCGGACTGCAACGGTTCGCTACAAACGATTGGCGAGGGCAACTACCGGTGCCATGTTGGCCACGCCTGGTCGGCGGAATCTCTACTGCGCGCTCGCGATGACGAGGTGAATGGCGCGCTGTGGGTCGCGGTTCGCAGCCTGCAGGAGAAGGCCCAACTTGCCCGGCGGATGGCGAGTAACGTCAGCTCCGGCATGCTTCAGCAACGTTTCAGCAGCCAAGCCGACGAAGCCGAACATGCGCTGCGGATACTGACCGAACGACTCACGGCCGCGGGAACTGAATGACTGACCCGGTGCACATCAGCGCACCCGTCTACGGCGGGGGCGGTGAATACACCTTGCGCTGCACGGGTGTGCTCGACGGCCTGTCCTATCGCACGGTGCGTGACAGCGTGGTCAAGGCGGCGCTCGACGAACCCCGAATGGTGATCGTCGATGTCAACGAGCTCCGGGTACCGGATGCCTCTGCGTGGTCGGTCTTCACCAGTGCCCGTTGGCATGTCAGCACCTGGCCTGATGTGCCGATAATGCTCGTCAGGGCCGACGCCGACACCTGCGCTGTCATCCGCAGCCGCGGCATCACGCGTTACGTACCGGTCTTCCCCACCTTGCAGGAAGCATTGCAATCAGAGGGCAGCGCACGCCACCGGCGACGTCACCGGGCGCGCGCGGAGCTGCCGTCCCACGTCAGCAGCATCGTCGATGCCCAGCGGTTGGTCGGCGGCTGGTTGTCCGGTTGGTCGTGTCCGGCCATGATCCCGGTAACGGCGGTGATCGCCACAGCGTTGGTCGAAAACGTCCTGCGGCACACCGATTCTTCGCCCACATTGCGGTTGGAGTACGACGGCGAATTGGTCACCGTCGCCGTCGAGGACAGCAGTTCGGCGCCGGCACAGCGCAAAGAGGACGCCATGCACGGCACCAGTCGGGTGTCCGGCCTGGCGGTGGTGACCGCACTGACTCGAGTGTGGGGCAGCCTGCCGACGTCGGCGGGTAAGACCGTCTGGGCGGTCGTGGGTCCGGAGAACGTGCTGTAGCCACGAGTAATGTTCCGGGCATCGCATGACCTACGAACAGGACACCATGGACGCCGGTACCGACGACTCCTTTGAGGCTTTGCTGCGCTATCTGCGGGACTCTCGCGGATTCGACTTCACCGGCTACAAGCGCACGTCGCTGATGCGGCGGGTCAAGCACCGCATGGATCACGCCGGCTACACGACTTTCGATGAGTATCTCGATGTGCTGCAAGCGAGTTCCGACGAATTCGCGGCGCTCTTCAACACGATCCTGATCAATGTGACGGCATTCTTCCGCGACCCCGAAGCCTGGGAGTCGATCCAGAACGAGGTGATCCCGTCGATCCTCGCCGAGCGCGGGCCCGAGGACCCGATCCGGGTGTGGAGCGCAGGTTGCGCCTCCGGGCAGGAGGCGTACACGCTCGCGATCCTGCTGGCCGAAGCGCTCGGCTTCGAGGCGTTCCGGCAACGGGTGAAGATCTACGCCACCGACGTCGACGACCTTGCACTGAACGAGGCGCGCGCCGCATCGTACGACGCGCGTGCTGTCGAATCGGTTCCGCCCGAACTGCTGCCGATCTACTTCGAGCAGATCAACGGACGCTACGTCTTCAACAAGGATCTGCGCCGCGGGGTGATCTTCGGGCGCAACGACCTGGTGCGTGACGCGCCGATTTCGCGGGTCGACCTGCTGGTGTGCCGCAACACGTTGATGTATCTCAACGCCGAGACCCAGCGCGGTGTCTTGAATCGGTTGCATTTCGCGCTCGCGCCGAAAGGTGCGCTGTTCCTCGGCCACGCCGAGATGCTGTTGAGCCACGGCGACCGGTTCACCCCACTGGATCTGAAAAACCGCATCTTCCGGAAAGCCATCGGCACTCACACCTCACTCGATCGTTATGATCCGGCGGCAGCACTATATGAGCGTCATGGCGAACTCAACGGGTTGACGACGGTCCGCGACCTGGCTTTCCGCGCCAGCCCGGTGGCCCAGATCGTCGTCACCGGCGATGACACCGTCGCCATGATCAACCAGCAGGCCGAAACCAGCTTCGGATTGTCGGCGCGCGACATCGGCCGCCTCCTGCGCGACCTCGAAATCTCCTATCGCCCAGTCGAATTGCGCTCCTACATCGAGCAAGCAAAGGTCGAACGCCGCTCGGCGCGGATTCAGGACGTGCAGTGGCAGCGCGCCGGCGCCGAGGCCGTGTGGTTCGAGATCCACATCAACCCGCTCGTCGACGCCGACAACGGGTTGCTCGGCGTCTCGATCGTCTTCTTCGACGTCACCGCGATGCGGGCACTGCTGGACAAGGTCGTGCAGACCAACCGGCAGCTCGAGACGGCATACGAGGAACTGCAGTCCACCAACGAGGAACTCGAAACCACCAACGAGGAACTGCAGTCGACGGTGGAGGAGCTCGAGACCACCAACGAAGAGCTCCAGTCCACCAACGAAGAGCTCGAGACCATGAACGAGGAGCTGCAGTCCACCAACGACGAACTGCACACCATCAACGACGCACTGCGGGAGCGCAGCGCCGAACTCGACGATTCCCGCACCTTCATCAGCGCCCTGGTCAACTCGATCCGTCTGGGCGTCGTGGTGGTGGACCGGGAGATGCGGGTCGTCATGTGGAACCGCGGTTCGGAGGAACTATGGGGCCTGCGCGCCGACGAGACGCAGGGTGTGGCCATCACGTCGCTCGACATCGGGCTGCCACTCGATGACGTCCGTCCGTTGATCGGTCACGCATTCGTCGATCCCCAGAGTTCTGGGCAAGTGATCGTCAACGCGGTGAACCGGCGGGGCCGGACGGCGCGGGTGCGGGTCGCATGTTCGTCGTTCACCTCACCGGACGACAGTCTTCGGGGCGCGCTGCTGCTGATGGAAGTGGTCGACTAGAGCTGCTTGGCCTTGTCGATCACCCGTTGCGAGAGTCCGAGCAGGTCGGTGCTACTACTCAGCGACAGGCGTTTCAGCATTTGGAAGGCTTCGGAAGCGCCAACCTGAAACCGTTCCATCAGAATCGATTTCGCCTCGCTGACCACATCCCAGTTGTCCAGCACGTGTCGAACCAGATCGAGCGGTTGTGCGCCGCCGACCGCCAGCGCGGTATGAGTCGCCACCACGTAGCCGATCTCCTCGGCGTGCCTGTCGAACGCGTGGGGTTCGTTCGCGTAGATCATCAGGGCGCCGACCGACCGGGCCGTGGTGAACAAGCGGAACGACAGCACCGCACGAATGGGCGTCGACCTGAGCACATCCCGTCGATAGGCCGGCCAGCGGTCATCGGACTCGAGATCGTTCACCCGTAGGACATCGCGCTTCCACGCCGCTCAGGAATGGGCCTTGACGCTGGAACTGCTGGATGGCATCTACCAATGCGGCGTACGGATGCGTCATCACGACCGTATCCAACTGGGCGGGAAAGCCCGCGGTCGTCACACCCGCGTACTTCGCGCCGGGTATCTCGCGGACGGCATGGTCCACCATCCGCTGCAATATCGCCGCGTGGGTGCCGGCACATATGCCTGAACCACCGGCGGCATCAACGAGCCGCTGGCCGCGCCCACTGCTGGAACCGGATGTCGTTCCTGTCACGCCGCACACCTCTTGGAACAAGAGTACGCCGCAGCGGTACCCATCGGCGGTCACGGATTGATGGTGTTCTCGCCGTCCTGACGGCCCCAGACGTACTCGGATGCGAACGGCGATCCGAGCCCGAAATGGTTGTACGGCGCGATCGACGCGCCGGTGTCCATCACCATGTACGGCATGGGCCAGATGTCCCGGGTGACGGTCCAGCAACCGGGCCGGCCCATGGGACCGCCGCGGGCGTTGATCCGGGGCAGATTGTCCGGGTAGACGTACTGGTTCGCCGAGCCGACGAGCGCCGTGTGCGATATCAGCGAATATCCATTGCCGCCGACAGCGAAGGAGGTGGCCTCTACTGCGCGCGGGAGAGCCCTTATCCCGCAATCGATCTCGGGGCTGTACCGGTCCAGCACCTGGGCCGTCGGAATCAGATCTTGTGCGCCCCGCACCAGGTACGGCCCGCCGCGCTCGAAGATGTCACCGCCGGTATTGCCGAACCCGACCGATGCCATCAACGCCTGGTCGATGTTGCCGCGCTGATCATTCAGTGCGCGCTCGGTGGTCACCGCGTTCTTGAGGCCGTCCCACAGATCCGGGGACGCGTTGGCGTAGACCTCGGCCAGATCGGCCAGCGCGCGGTTGTCATGCCGGATGGACGGCATCCGCTGGTTGAGATCGGCCAGGATGACGTTGCCGTCGACCAGCGACCGACCGAACTTGTCGCCCAAGCCGTCGAGGGCCTGGGCCGCAGCGGACAGCGTCGCGTTCAGCTTTATCGGATCGACCTGCTCGGAAATCGCGGTGATCGTTTCGAACAGCGTGTTGAATTCCGTGGTGACACTGACAGCGTTCACGGTGTCGCCGGCCTTGAGCCGCTGCGGCGTCGGGTCCGGCGGCGACGTCATGGAGATGTACTTGTTGCCGAATACCGTTGTGGCAAGCAGCTTCACATCCACATTGCGCGGCAGCACACTGAGGTAGCGCGGATCGACGTTGAGGATCAGTTTGGCTTGCGCCTTCTCACCGGGTGCGGCCACCACTTCGCTACCCGTGAGCCGCCCGATCGGTACGCCGTTGTAGGTGACCTTCGAGCCGTTGTCCATCGACAGCCCGGCCCGGCTGGCCAGCACGTACAGCTGAGCCTTGGTGTCGAAGGCGCCGCGGAACTGGAGCCAGGTGAGCGTCATTCCGGCGGCGACGACCAGTGCCGCGATCAGGCCGACGATCTTGTAGGGCGGCGTGCGATCTCGGTTGAGCGGAGCATGGACTTGGCCCGCAGCGACGGGTGGCAACGGCTGCAGTGGCGGCCGTGGTTTCGTCATGGCACTCCAGCGTCAGATCGAGGTGTGGCCGGGCGCCGTTGTCCGGCCTTGATCGAGACTGAAATGCAGGGTACGACTGCCCCCACCCCGGCGGCACGCAAATGACAAACCTCTAGCAAACCGTAAATTGACGGGCCGGCCACTCACCGGCCACTTTCTCGCCATCACAAGGCGGCTGTTGCCGATGTGATGACGGCCGTCAGCAAATGGGCTGCGCGTGGAGCCGGCCCTGACCTACGCTCGGCCGGTAGCGCGTACGCGCAGCAGCTGTACTGCTTCCTGCAGCGCGCCGACGTTCCACGCCAGCGCGCACGTCGTCTTTCGGCGGCCGACACCGGACAACCACGCCGCACCCCATACGAGCGACTGAAACGCAGCCCCCACTACGGCGGGCCCCAGCCACCACGGACGGAACTTGTCGAGGACGCGTGCTTCACCGCGGCCGAAATTCCGATACTGAACGAAGGCCGCCTTCAGATCGGTGCGCTGCACCTTGCTCACCACAGCGTCCGGCACCAACTCCAACATGAACCCGGCTTCGGCTGCCCGCCAGAAGAAGTCGACTTCGTCAGCGCCACCTTTGAACCATTCGTCGAAGCCGTGCACCCGGTAGAACAACTCGCGCGTGAACCCGCAGTTCGTGCCGTTCGCGAACACATCTTTGCGGCCCAGCGCCGGATACAGCCGACGTTCCCGAGCCAGCACGGTGCCGTCTGCGAGGATTCGATCGAGTCCACCGCCGACGGCCTGCGCTCCTCCCATGAAGGCCCGGTGATACGCCTCGATCCATCCCGCGTGGACGACGTCGTCGGCATCGGTGAGCAGTACGTACTCACCCTTGGACGCGATAATCCCAACGTTGCGAGCGACATTGGCGCCGGGTGCCCGACTGGCATCCACGACGCGCACACGCGGATCCGAGTAGGAGCGCACCAGGTCGGCGGTGCCGTCCGTCGACCCGTTGTCGGCGACGACGATCTCAAACTCGGTACTGGTCTCCTGCGCCAGTACGGCATCCAGTTGTTTGGCGAGCACGCCGGCACCGTCCCGGCACGGGATGACGACGGAGATCATGCGCCGAAACGTAGCTGAGATTCATTTGGTACGCGCGTCTTGCGGCGCGCCTGACAGGGATTTGCCAGCTATGAGACCGATTGCGGCGCCACGAGGAACTTCTCGCCCGTTGCCTTCTTGAGATAGCTGTTGAACGCCTCGGGTTTGAGTAGACCGGCAAGTGAGACTTCCTGCGTGTAATTGCTCGCGAAAGTAGTGGTGAGCTCTGCGGCCACGCGCGCCCGCAGCCTGCCGATGACCTCGGCCCCCGCACTGGCGAGGAACGGCGTGAGCAGCCAGCCGCCGATGCCCCACGCCATACCGAAGCTTCGGTTGAGGATCGTCGGGCCGGTGTCGAGGCTGCCGTAGATATACACCTGCTTGTGAACCGACGAGCCGTAGCGCGAGTACTGCGTCGCGGTCGCATTGGCCGCCTGCTCCATGCCATTGAGAACCTGGCTGGCGAGCGTGCCACCACCGGTGGCGTCGAAGGCGAGCGTCGCGGAGGTGGCCTTGAGCGCCTCGAGCAGATCGTGCTCGAATGTCGGTGCGGCCGAGTTACATACGTATTCGGCGCCCAGGTCCCGCAGGATCTGTTCCTGCTCCGACTTGCGCACGATGTTGACCAGCGGCACTCCGTCGGCGAGGCAGATCTTGACCAGCATCTGCCCCAGGTTCGACGCCGCCGCCGTGTGCACCAAAGCCGAATGTCCTTCGCGGCGCATGGTTTCCACCATGCCCAGCGCCGTCAGCGGGTTGACGAACGACGATGCCCCGTCCTTCGCCGTCGCGCCGTCGGGTAGCACCAGACAGGCCGCAGCTTTCACGACACGGTACTGCGAATACATGGCGCCGCCGGCGATACCCACCACCTTGCCCAAAAGCGCCTGCGCCGCGGCCGACTCCCCTGCCGCCACGACGGTGCCGGAACCTTCGTTGCCGACGGGAAGCGATTGCCCGACGCGGACGGCCAGGTGTGCCAGCGCTCCGTCCGGCAAGGGCGCGGTGACGACGGGACGCTCCGGGGTGCCCCTGATTGTCGCGGCGGACATGTCGGCGCCGGGGATCAGCAGGCCCAGGTCCGACGGGTTCACCGGCGACGCCTCGACGCGGACGACGACTTCGTCCGCGGCCGGGGCGGGGATGTCGACGTCCTGCAGCGAGAGTTCGAGCGTGCCGTCCGGAGTTACCAGGGACCGCAATTCCAACGCGGTTTCGGGTACTTCGCTCATCGGTGTGCCTCCACTCGTCGAACCGTCGACTGAAGAGTACGCCCGGGCAATTGGCGGCCGCGAAATCGGCTGCCTGCGTGCCTTTTCCGGCCCGCACCAACCGCGGTCCTGTCGATCGACGACGACTTCTAGTGTGGGTACGGTTCCAATTCACGCATCCGCTTGAGATGCGCTTGCTGTATCTCGTCCGTGCGGGTGAGGAACCCGACAATCAGGTCGATCTCCGCCGCGCTGTAATGGCGCGACAACATCTTGCCGCCCTGATCCAGCAGCGGGGAGACGAGTTCCGTGAGACGGCCGGCAGCGAGATCCGTGGCCACCACGGTTACTCGGCGGTGGTCGGTCGGATGTAGCGATCGTCTGATGTAGCCCAGCTTCTCCAGACGGTTGAGCACAATCGTGGTTCCCGCGGCGGTGAGACCGAGCCGCTCGGCCAGGAGTCCGGGCGTCGTAACCGTCTCGCCCTCAAACAGAATGAGTTCCAGGGCACGTCGATCCGTGTGATTGACGCCGAGCACCCGCACCAACTCACGCGCCAAGTCGTCGACGGTTCCGTGTAGAGAATCCATCGTTCTCTTCAGCACTGGTGCGATCCGTGCCAGTTCAGTTGCCATCGGACGAAGACCTCCCCCAAGGTTTCCTTTGACTGGGCCTGATCATAGCGACGGCCGAGTGGTTCCGGATGGAATTATTGACGCTTCGGCTAGAACTTTGCGGGCCATCTGTGTCACCGCCGTGACCGCGATACCTACCCGGTCGCGGAACCTAACTTCTCAGCCTGGCACGACTGGAGAATCGCGATGACCCCCGACTGGGCTGTCCATCCAGCCCAGTCGAGGGCCATTCCACCGCTGCACTTCCCCAGGCGTTGCGCTGAATCTGTCCCTTATCCCACCAGCGCCGCCCATGTACAGCCGGCTACTCCTTGCGCGCCGTCAGGGTTACGTGACGGTCGTGGTGGTGAGCGTCGGAGAGGGATTCGGGTAGCACGCGGTTGCGGTATTGAAGTTGGAACCAATCAATGGTTTCAAGGTAGTGGTGAAGGTCATGCCGGGGTTGGAATAGCCGGTGCCGGCATATTTGGTGGTAATCGAGCCAGGAGCGTTGGCCGTCACATTGATGGTGACCGCAGGCGGGGTATACGTCGAGCCACCGGGAATTGGACCGGGAACAGTGAGTTCGACATTACTGCCCACGAGGGCTGTCGTGCCCGGGACGGATCCACCGGACGCGCTGGAAGAGACATACGTCGAGTTCGTTGGGACCGGGATAATCATCTTCATTGCGCTGATGCTCACGACCGTAAAGCCGGGGACCGGGTTAAGCGGAACCGTCGATGAACCGGGCGCAATGGTAATGGCCACGGGTGAACCCGCAGTTACCGAGCCCGGCGCGGTGGTGGTAACCGACGTTGTCATGCTCGACGTCTGAGTGCCCGCCCCGACTGTTGCCTGACAACTCCAATTCACCGAGACGGCTGCGTGTGCCGTCCCGGCCAGACAAAGTGCAGCAACGAGCGCCATCGGAGTAATGGCGCCGGCACGACGCAACGTGGACGTATTCGATCGCATTGTTATCTCCAAGAGGTGAAGGTAACGACGTGGCGAGAATGCCGCGCCGCTTTAGAGCGAAGAAAACATAACTCGCCCCCAGTCAAATTCCGTGCACATATTGAATACGTTTCGATTGCCGTGTCGAATTCATTATTTGTTATTAGTTTTTCGGTATTGAGAGTTGAACGTTGGATAGTCTTTTCTGCATAGATATTGCCTGCAGAAATGGCTCGGACATGCATAGGCAACGGCGATGCGACAGCCGAAAACCGCACCTTGGCCTGACGCAGTGGCCCTGCCTAACGGCAGCAATCGGCCCCTCCCTGGTCGTTAAGGGAGGGGCCGATTGATCGATTGATGCGGTTACTTGCTGCCGCCTGCGCTGTTTGCATCTGCACCGCTCGCGCCCGCGCTGCTACTGCCGCTACCACTCTTGCTGGGCTTGGCGGGCTTGCCGAAACCGTTCTTGAGGCCGGCGCCGAACTTATTCAACGACGACTTCAGGTTCTCCCCGGCGGAGTTGATCGCCTTCGTCAGGCCGTCTCCGCTCTTGCCAGGTGTACCGGCCTTCGTGCCGCTGGTCGTGCCACCGTTTGACGTGGTGGTGCCGCCTGAGCCCGTCTCGCTCCCGGTCGACCCGCTGGGCTTTGCGGGCTCACCGGCCGTGCCAGGTGTACCGGTTTTGGTGCCGCTGGTCGTGTCGGTGCCACCGCTCGGTGTGGTGGTACTGCCCGTGGCCGTACCCGGATCAGGCTTCGTTTCGGTTGCGGTGGAAGGTGTTTCGGACGAATTCGAGGCGGGTTCCCCTGCGTCTGGTTTCGCGGCGGCTGGCGCCGTCGCCGCAGGTTCCGCCGGGGAGACCTGCGTCGCGGTGGTCTTCGTCGCCGTAACCTTCGCGGCATCAGGCGTCACCTTCTCGGCGCCCAACGTGACCGTCGCAGCCGACACGACGGCCGACGGAACTGCGGCCGGTCCGACATCGGCCACCTTCGCCGCGACGGGCACCGGTGCGCCCAGTGCTTGCGCGATGACGTCGCGAAGGCCGATGACTGTGGCGACAAGACCCGGGACTCCGATGCCGGTCGGGCTCAGAATCCCCGGGAGCATCAACGGTGCGTTCCCGTTGAGGAAGGCGTTGGTGAGCACGGCGGGGGCGTTCACGATCGCGTTGACAGCCGCTCCCAAGTTGCCGGCGCGCACCCCGTCGTACACGGCTTGCGCGGCATCCCCAAACGCCTTCTCGACGGCGCTAACCGTGCCAAGCAGAGAAAAGCCCACGCTGACAAGAACAGCGGGACCTAGCTTGACGACGTTGGTGATGTTCTGCATCACCTTGCCAGGGATGTCCAATACCCCACTTGCCAACAGTGCGAAGCCGGGGTTTACCACCAAGTTGAGCATGCCTTGAAATGCGAGGTCCAGGCCGTTGCTGATATGGCCGGCGGCCAGTTGTTGAGCTGCCTGGCGGAAGGAGTCTGGAAGCGCTTGCACAGCCGTGACGAAGCTGTTGCCGGCGGCGCCCAGCGCTGCAGCGGTGATGTTCGCGTAGCCAATCTGGTTGGCGATGATCTGCTTCAGAATGGGAGCGGGGTCGGCCCACACCTGCTGGCCGAGGGCCGAAATGTTGTTGAACGATGTCGCGAGGACCTTCCCCCATTCGCTGATGGGATTGACCGACGCGGTCAACGTCGTCGCGAGGCTCGACACCGGGACCGCCGGCAGGTGCACCTGCTGCGGTGCCACCACTATCGGTGACAGCGCAATGGCACTCGCTCCGATCAGCGCCACGCCGCTGGTCATACCGGTCCGGACACACGTTTGCATAACTCCCCCTCAGTAATCGGTAACCTGCACCCGCAAATTACTTCACACTGATCGACGCGTGGGGCGAATTGCGCCGGAAATATTCATTATTCGATATTGAAATTTGACGACAGAAAGTTAATCTCAGAAAGTAATCAACTACATAAAGCTATTGCCGCAAAGATATTGCACTAACGAATATCACCCATCCTGGAAATCCGCGAGACGCCAGACCTCGGAAACGAGGATGCAGGCATGCCGAACCGGCCTCGAAAGCAAGCCCACCAGCCGCTCGTGGCACTGGGATATCTCTGATCTAGAGTCGGCCGGCCGCGAAATCAGCTGCCTGCGTGACCTTTCCGGACTGCACATAAGAACCGTGGGCGCCGACGTCGAAGCCGCCGCCCACCCAGCAGATCGGGTCGCCTTCGGCGCACTGGTCAATGGAATTGGCGACGTACTGCGGCGCCAGCTCCGGCAGCGGACCGCCGGCGAGCATGCCCGCGAAACCGGTCCGCGGCGCACCGAACAGTGCGGTGGCGGCGACCCGACTGGCAGTCTGCGGCGACGTCGAGTTGGTGGCGCCTTCGATGACCGCCGCCCCCTGCGAATAGCCGCCGAGCACCATCTTGGTCTTCGGGCAGTTGGCCGCGGTGGACTCGATGACCGACCGCGCGGCGTCGATGCCGGCGGGGGTGCTAACGGCGAAGTCGTTGCTCGCCGGGTAGTCGACCGGCGTCGCTTCAACGGTGCGCGGCGCCACCCGCGCACGCAGGTCCTCGACGAAGGGACGACCGACACTGCCCAGGCCCGGCGGCTCGGTGGTGCCGCGGGCGAACACGACCTGGACGTCGGGGCACGGTGCGGCTGTTGCCGCTGGTGCGTAGGCCGGGATGACGGGGGCCAAGGCGGCGACGGCGGAGAGCAACGCGAGCTTGCGGGTCATACCGACCGATCGTAGGACGGTGGCGCGGCTTCGCAATGGGTTTGGTCCGTCATCAGAGTGGCCGCGAGGTGATCTCCAGCCAGGCTTCGAATTCCATCTTTACGCGGCGCCGTTCCATCCGCCGGGCATGCGAACGCTCCATGGCCAGTCGCAGTCCGTTTGACAGGGGCGAATCGCCGGTCCGGTAAACCGTTGGTACCGAACGGGTTCCATGAGCTTTCGATAACGGCGGCGCCGCTTTTCGATCCGGCAACCGAGCGGGGTGGGCGCGGCGCAGGTGGGTCGCAGTCACCTCGCACGCGGCGCCAACGAGTAGCACCAACACTGCCGCCACTTCGTACTCCGCGTACATCATGATGGCGCCTTCTCTCCCGTGCTCACCGCACCGGCGCACGGCCTGGGCCTTCGTCGGCTGAGAATTCGAACTGTTGACGCTCTCTACGATTGTCCGTCAAACCGCACCGCGATATAGCCCGAAGAGCGATCTTTAGTGCGAGATAGATCGAGTACCAGCGCGCCGCACCGATGAGGGGTGATCAGACCTTCGTGGCACCCATATCGACGGTCAACTGCGTTGCCGTGACCGCTCGTGACAAATCCGACGCCAGGTAGATGACCGCATCGGAGATGTCGTCGACGCTCGCAGGGAACGGGTCGCTGAGCATGCAGCCGAAGGACATCAGATAGCTCGGGTGATCCGTGAGCAACGTGCCGACCGTGGGATCCGCGGCCAGCACGGTGTCGACGCCCCAAGGGTGGATGGAGTTGACCCGGATCTTGAACTCCGCGAGCTCGATCGCCGCCGACTTCGTCAGCCCGACCACGCCGTGCTTGGCGGCGCTGTAGTGAGCCTGGCCCGGCAATGACTTGATCCCGGCCACCGAGCTGATGTTGATGACCGAGCCCCCATTGCCCGCCGCGATCATATGCGGGACAGCAGCTTTCATCGTGCGCCAGACGCCGGTGAGGTTGACGTCGATCATCGTCTGCCACTGGTCGTCCGGCATCTCCCAGAAGCGCGCCCAGGTGCTGATGCCCGCGTTGGCGACGACGACATCGAGGCGTCCGCCGAACCTGTCGACACCGTCCTTGAGCACCGCGTCCATGGCCGGAGAGTCCCGGACGTCGGCGACCGCCATGAGGCACTTGCCGCCCGCGGCCTCGACGAGGCGCACCGTCTCGTGCAGGTCCGCCTCACGAGGCCCCGGACACCCGCTGTGCGGCGTGACGTCGGCCGCGACGTCGATCCCGATCACCGATGCTCCCTCGCGAGCGAGTCGCACTGCGTGATTTCGCCCCATGCCGCGCGCAGTCCCGGTCACGAATGCGACCTTGCCGTCGAGAAGGCCCATGGCAACCTCCGGGTCTTGCTGATGCCACCGAAACGCCGTGGGATCAGTAAACGCGCGGTGGTGGAGATTTGCTAGAGGTACCGGTGCATGGGCCCGGGATATGCAGATCGCCAAACTCGCAGTCGCTCAGAAACGGCTGCAGCCAGCCTAGGCGATCGTGGTGCCGATGAGGACAGTCAATTCGCCGGAGTCGGCGGCGTTGCCGGCCGGCTGCGCGAAGATGTGTCCCGCGGATCGAGCGGTGTCACTGAATTCAGTCGACGAGATAGTCCAAGATTCAATCGGCGTGCAGCGCTGGAAGATTCCGCGGTCATACCAATCCTTCAGCACCGGGGCGGGTGGGGCGTATGCCACCTGCGCCGGATGTGGGCTGCTGTCAGGTGGGCAGGTACCCGAGCTGTCCTTCATCCACGTCGGATCGCCCTGGATTCTGATGGTTTTCATGAACTGATCGAAGTCGGGTCGCGGGGCAATGAAAGCGGCTTTGACGGTTCGGGCCTCCGAGCCCCACGTGGTCGTGCTGACGGTAGCGGCCAGCGGTGCGAAACTCGCCGGGACGCGAGCGTGGACGAAAGTGGCGTTGAGCTGTTGAGCAGCCTGGTCTTTCGGGATGTCCTTGGTTTTATCGAGTTGATCGGTTGCGCATGCGGCGGTTGCCAGCACCACGAAAGCGGTCATGGCTGTGGCTGCGATCCGGTGGGTGATATCGGTGGTGGTGCTCATGTCATGGCATCCTTCCCTGGACGCGCTGCACACTGCCGGATCCGGTGACGAGAAAATCTTGGGCGATCCCGACAGCTTGCAAGTCGTGCGCCATGTTGGAGATGTTGTGGCTGAGGTCCGACGGCATCGGGGATGTTGTCGCGAAGTTGTACCAGTCCATGACGTCGTTGCGGTAGTTGGCGGTGTAGGTGCCGTCGGGGTTCATCGTGATCGTGTACGCGGTGGAGACCGAGTAGTGACCAAGCGTACGAACCTCGTCGCCGTCGCTGCCGGCCACTACGGCCCAGGGAGTAGTTCCGGACAAGGTGACCGGCTTTCCTGTGCTCCGTGCTTGAGCAAGTGCATCGCGGGTGATCGACTGCAGATTCGTGTTGACCTGCGCTGCAGGCGTCGCCGCGAGGTCGTTGTAGCCGTTGGCGCTGTCGCTGAGCCACCGGTCGACGACATCCGCAGGTAGCGCCTTCGGCGTCCCGGTGTTGTCCAGGTAATGGTCCAGAAATGCGGCAGCATTGGTCTGGTTGTTGCGGAGCATCTCCAGTTCGGCTGCGGCGACTGCTTTTTGTTTGAGGCCTTCGGTTGCCACCGATGTCCACCGGCGATCCCCTCCATGCTGCCAGGGGTCATCATTGGCGACCGGGGTTCGTGGCGGAGGCAACGCGGGATCGGGACCGGGTGCAGCAGGACTTGGAGTGCCTTGGGGCAGTTCGAGACTGAGTGCCCGAGTAAGGTCGTCGTCGATTGTATTCGCCTCTGCGAGCGCTCCGGCGACGCGTCGCTGTAGGTCGGCCATCTGCTGCTGGTAGGCCATCGAAGATGCCAGCCGATCAGGGTCGGTGGGGGCAACTTCTCCTGTGGCGCGATTGATGGTGAATCCCTCGGCGCGCGCGTCGCGGTCGATCGCTGCAACTGTGGCTTTGAGGCCCTCCACATCGTCGGCGAGCTTCCCGCACGCTGCAGCGGCCGCCTGCATCAGTTCGGAATGGCTGCCCAGCTGCGAACTCAAGCGGTCGAGCGATACACGTGCAGAATCGCTGGCCTGCCCGGTCCAACTGGCGACGATCGGCAGGATCGCCAATCCAGCCATGACCTGCTCGGCCGACGATCCGCGGCCAGCCATGGCGTCGGCGACCTCGTGGATCGCCCACGGGCTCCACTTGTCGACGTCGGAGAGGGAGACAGTCATGCTCGACTCGTGATGTCAGCGGGGCGCCGGCCGAATCGCCGGTCCCATCTCACGGGCCAGAGCATCGGCGGAGCTCGCGTCCGATTGACTGTAACGCTGCGAGGCGATGCGGAAGTGCTCGCCCATCGTCTCAATGTGCCGGCATAGATCGTCGGTGACGGCCTGCATTTCGGCGAGCCGGGCTTGCAGCACCAAGGCCGATGTTCCGACCCATCCGGCCCCGGCGCTGTCGATCGCGGCGTTCGCCGCGGCGTGCGCTACCTGCAGATCACGGCCGTGCATATCCATATGATCGGCGGACAACGCCAAATCAACAGGGTCCACACGCAAATCAGACACAGTCCCCCCGGACAAGTTGTGCCGACGCTGAATCACCGGCTGAAGAAATGCTACCTGGCATTCAGATCGCGTTCCGGCATCAAAACCTGGCGCGGCCCGCCTGGTCGAGACACCGAGGGCTGCGCGGGCCGTTTACGCGATCACGCTACTCACAAGACTCAGCAAGGCTGAGCCGAATACCGATTCGCGACAACTTTGTGCCGAGAGTTGCCGGCCTATCGAAGTCCACCTCATATCCGCTAACTGCCAATACTCTCGACCGCCCAAGCACAACATCTACCTGCAGCACATCGAACCGTGGCCAAGAGTTGGTGCATCCAATCGGCCGACTCCAGGGCGAAAAGCTAGCGGTGTACGGGATAGCGGTACCCGTTCGCCGTCGGTGGTTGCGCATTGACGAGGCCAGCGGGCTGAGCCGGCACGCCGTGTGCGCCGGGTCCGGCCAGAATCAGGCCATGGCCGAAGGAGATTCGCAGGCGCAAGTCGAACCGGGCCTGGCGTTTGATGACTTCGATCCGTGCGATCTCCAACGCCGCGGTGATGGTGCAACGCCCGGATTCGACGGCCGCGATCCGACCTTGCTGAACGACCAGAACCACCAGGTCCATGTCGAAGCAGACGGTCAACTCCACCTCGACGGTGCCGGCCGGCTTGCCATTGACGAAAACCTGGACGGTCCACGGGTGGCTGCATTCGATCTTGTGCGTCACCAACTTCACGGTCTCCCGGGCCGCCGCATTTTCGTGCGTCCGGCGGGCAGCCGCCACGAGCTCGTCGAACTTCTTCCATCCGTCGACGGCCAGATCGAGCAGGCTCAGCGAGAGTTGTTCATCAGTCTGTCTGGCCACCTCGCCCTCGACGAGCGGCGTCACCCCGGGGAACCGCGCAACGAGGTTGTTGATCGTGCCGCTCTGGTGCAGCGATTCGGTCAGCGCCCGAGTCGGTTCGACCACCGCATCGCAGTACAGGAGGTCTCGAACGGTCACCGTCTCAGTCAACGCGGATGCGATCATCATCCACCCCTCTCAAGGTCACGACATCAGGCTTGGAATGCACCGCCACGCGGATGGCGAGCGTCGTCTCGCCGGCCGCCGGCGTCGCACGCAATGTGACAGTGGCAGGACCACCGGGTCGCGTGACCACCTGGACCCGCGGGGGCCGAAGTGCGCGCCGGCCGAAGTGGACGGCCGCGGCCAGCAGCAACACCGCAAGGACCGCGGCGACCAGGACGAGCGGCCACCACTCATGCGTCTGCGACGGGATAATCGGAGGCGGTGGCACCGTCGGGGGCGTGGCTGGCGGTGGCACCGGAAGACCTACGGCCACAATGGCGAAATCCCCAGTGTCCCAGGCCGATCCATCCGCGCACGAGGCACGCACTGTGTGACTGCCCACTGCGGCATCGGATGGGACGGCAAACCATGTCGCGAAGTGGCCGTTCCCGTCGAGAGCCACCTCAAATCGGGGCGGGGCGCCATCCCACGACAGCGTCACCGTCCGCTCGTGGTCGGCACAGAGGAACTGCGAGCCGACGATGAGCACCGCATCTCCCCCATGCCCTTGCGTGGGGTCGAGCGAGATCGACGCCGCCGCGGCTCCCTGGTTCGTCACCGGGCTGACGACGGTGAACTGCTGACTGGCCGCGACGTCGGGATCGTCGGCGCAGGCGGCCAGCACCGTGTACTCGCCAACGGACGCTGACGCGGGAACGGTGAACGGGACACGGAAAGTGAAAGGCGTGGCTTTGGTCGACGGTGACTTGTCCCCGTCCCAGAACAACTGCACGTCGCCGCTGTCCGGGCAGGCGAAACCCGTACCCGTCGCCGTCACTTGTGATCCTGCCGTTCCCTTCGGGGTGCTCAAAGTCAAAGTGGGCTTCGGGGTTTCGACCACTGTGAAGGGCGCAGATGCCGACACTGGCAATTTGCGCAGGGACCCGCATACCGCTGTGACGGTGTGTCCGGTTGCCGGGCCATCCGGAACCGTGAACGCCAGACTGCCGACGGCGGGGTCTACGGCCTTGGCAGTCAAAGGCTGGCCGTCCCACTGGAGACGCGGAGCGTCGACACACATCCCGAAGCCTTTGGGAGTAGCCGTCACCTGCGAGCCGGCGGGCCCTTTGCCGGGTTCCAGTGTGAGGGTGGGCTTCTCGGTCACATCGATCGTGAACGACGCCGGGGCGACCGTGCGGGCCCCATCCAGGAGTCTGCACACTGCGGTCACCCGGTGCGCACCGGCCGGACTGTCCGGCACCGTGAACGTCAGATCGCTGCCGGCGGACAGCGGCCCGCCGTCCCAGAGCAGGTGTGGGGAGTCCAGGCAGTAACCGAAGCCTGTGATGGTGGCCGTGACCTGAGTTCCCGAGCCGCCGTGCGATGGCGCAAGCGTGAGGGTGGCTGAGTCGGCGGCCGGCGCGGGTGCCGCGATCACCGGAGGTAACGCCTTCAGCGGGGGCGAAGCGGTCGTTGTGGGCGCGGCCGGTGTCGGTGTCGACCCCGTGTCGGCGAACACCACGCCGACGCCCCCGAACAGGATCGCCAACGCGATCGCGCAGCCGAGGGCCGGCACACTCGCGTGGCGGCGCGGAAGTAGCGCACCCATGGCGGCCCACCTCCTCTCACGAGGAAGCATCACGCGACAGCGCGCGGCCATCACGAGTACCGCGCTACTCGTTTCTGAGGTAGGTCGCTCAGGGAGGTGGAGTGATGCAACCAGGGCAGGCAATGTGTGGGTGCCCCCAGTCGGACTCGAACCGACACTTGGCGGATTTTAAGTCCGCTGCCTCTGCCAATTGGGCTATGGGGGCGGGCACCGAGTCAACCGGCGCCGCCATGACGGTAGCGCCCGCCAGTCCGACCGTACGCAGCGGTCCGGCCGAGATCGCGAGATCAACCACAAGTTGAATTGCACGAGAACACTCGTCTACGAGTTGAGGCCTGCTGATATCGATGCTTCACTGGGGAGATGGCGACTTCGCCGACCACACCGAACCGGCAGCCCGATGCACACGACGCGGGCGACAGCCTCGCTGAGCGCATCAACGCGCTCTTCGACGCCCATCGGCGTCCCGACGGCCGGATGTGGACCAACGAAGAAGTCGCGACCGCCCTCAAGAAGGCCCATCCCGAAATCAAGGTCGGCGGCGCTTATCTCTCCGCGCTGCGCACCGGCAAGCGGGCGCGCCCCGGCATCGACCTGCTCGGTGCGTTGGCCGACTTCTTTCAGGTGCCGTTGTCGACCATCACCGACCCGGTGCGGTCGCATTCACTCGACGAGCGGCTCGGCGCACTCGATGAATCCGTGCGCGACGATGTCGAACTGATTGCGTTGCGCGCCATCGGCCTCAACAAGGAGAGCCTGGAAACCGTTGCCGCCGTGCTGGATCACGTGCGCGCGCTGCAGGGCCTGCCGACCATAGCCCCCACGAAAGCCGAACGGTAGTCATGGACGCGTCGTGCGGCGCAGCAACAGTTCCGCGATCGACGCGCGAGCTCAAGGCGATCCACCGTGACTGCACACGCAAGCTGGTGGCTTTGGGGCTGGACAAGCTCACCACGGTCGACGACATCCGCGTGATCGCCAGCACGATCAGCGGACGTGACATCCAGCTGCTGCCGTATCGCTTGTCGGGCAGCGGTGTGCACGGCATGTTGGTGCGCACCGGCCCCACCGACTACGTGGTCTTCGACAGCGAGACCACCACGATGCACCGCGAGCACATCATCCTGCACGAGCTCAGCCACGTGCTGTGCGGCCACTCCGCCGCCGGCCCAACCGGCCCGGCCGAAGTGCTGCGCCGCGAGAACTACCTGGACCGCCAGGAGATCGAGGCCGAAACACTCGCCTCCATCATGGGGCAACGGGTCAGACGCGGTGCACCGCAAACCGTCTCGCTATCGAACGCCAACTTGGGACGCGTTCTCGCGTCGCTGAGACTCGAGGGCAATTCAGCGAGGCCGTGATGTCTTCGGTGGCCCAAATGCTCGAGAACACGGCCTTCAGTTATGCAGTCTCCGCAGCGTTCATGTGGGGCGCCGTCGTCGTGGTGGCCCTGGCCATCAGCCGGTCCCCCGTGCGGCCGCCCGCGTCCATAGCGCTGCTGATGTCGTTCCTGTTCAAAGGAATTGCGGTCACACTTTCCATTCCGAGCGTGTCGGCATGGCTGGACCGGGCGATCGGGGTGCACAACATCTGCCGACTCATCCTGAGCCTGACCGGGGGCATGGCGTGGACTGCGTGTGTCCTCGCGGTCATCACGTTCTGGGGCGAGTCCGGCCGCCGCGCCTATCGCCGATTGCGCCTGTGGATCGTCCTGGCCTGCCTGGCGGCGGTCGCGTTGATCATCTGCTGGATCGCCGCACCGGAGGCCGAACTCCCCGTAGATTTCTACGCCGCGCACGGAGGCGAACCCGTCTGGGTCACCTACATGCTGCTGTACCTGGGCACGTATGCCCTTGGCGCAGTGATCATTATCGTGCGGTGCCTGCAGTACGCCCGCTACCACGAGGTGGCCTGGCTGCGGCGCAGTCTGCTGCTCACCGCCGCCGGAGCCGCGCTGTGTCTCGTCTTCTGCCTGCTGCGTGCGGATTCGGCCATCTACGGCCTGCTCACCAACCGCAGTATGTCCTGGCAGCACCTGGCACCATTCGTCGCCGCGGTGGGGCAGGTGCTGATCGCCATAGGTCTTGCGGGACCGTCCTTTTCCCAACTGGCCCGCGCAGCAGTCCGCCGCGTACAGACCTACCGGTGGCACCGGCAACTGGAGCCGCTGTGGACCGCGCTCTACGAAGGCAATTCACACATCGCTCTCGCGCCGCCTCGGGCCCCAATCGGCGATCACGACTATCGGCTGTACCGCCGCATCGTCGAAATCCGCGACGGACTCAGCGCCATCCGTCCTTATGTCTGCAATGACCCCGCAAAAACCTCAGCGGCGCAACAAATCCGCACCGCCATTGAACATCAGCGCACCAGGCAGATTCCGGTCGGCGATTCGCATGGCCAGATCGCCGGTGAACCGTGGGGAACCGAGCCGACCAACGAACTCAGCTGGCTCCTCGAGGTCTCGCGCGAGCTGCGGGCACCGGCGATCTCGCGGCAGTGAATCAACCGACGGCGCTGAGCTTCTCGATATCCGGGAATTCTGCCAAGCGGAAGAATGCCTCGGCCCGGTCTAGAATGCGGTCACGCATCGCGATGGTCTGCCCGTGGTCGGCGCCCTCGAGCAGCGTGAAATAGGCGCGCGGCATCAGTGCCGCGGCATGGCGGGAATCAGCCAATCGCAACATGTCTCGGGAACCAGCGAAGAACAGCGACGGCGTCTGGACCTGTGCCAGCACGTCCTCAGCAACCCCGGGTTCGGCATCCCACTGCCGCATCAAGGCGACGAGCCCCCGCGCGCCGAGGGCATCGACCGTGGCGCGAAATCCCGAGCCCATCGTCGTACCGCGATGCTCCTGCCAGCCCCGCACGAATCCCTCGACGCCCCACTTCTCCGTCACCGCAATGGCATCGGGGAACATCACCACGTTGACCGCACCGCATTGCGGCCGGGACGACGAGCCGGCGACCACCAGAGACGCGAGCCGTTCCGGCGCGACCGCCGCCAGGGTCAAACCGATGCGACCTCCCAGCGAGTACCCCAGGTAATGCGTCTGAGTGATCCCGAGGTGGTCGAGCAGTGCGCACACGTCGCGCACCGACGCCTGAATGTCGTACCCGGCGGGGTGTTCGGGCTTGTCGCTGCGCCCGTGGCCGCGCACGTCGATGGTGATGACCCGGTAGCGCTGCGCCAACTGCGCTACGTAGCCGTGCTTGGACCACACTTTCGAGGACTGCAACGATCCGTGCACGAGCAGCACGTCGCCGCATGCCGCACCGGGACGTCGCCGGCCCCAGGTCTGATATGCAACTCGGGCGCCATCGGGACCGTTGCGCCGCAGGAAACCTGTTTCGGTGGCCGTCATTTCGACGGGAACGGCTGTGGATGTGAGCGTGGACATGAGTGAGGGCGCCTTCCCAACACAGTGAGCACTGCCGGACGTAACCGCGCGCGACGCTGCGCATCACTCAACTGACCGTTACCAGATTGAGTAACTAATCAACTGTCCGTTGAATTCGCTCCTACGTCAAGTCGAGAGCCGCAAAAATGCCGTTTCAGAACGTGGCCCGGGCGCCGGCACTGACCACACCGAGCACTTCGGACGCCTGGAGGGGAGGGCTGAGGTAGAACCCCTGCAACACATCGCATCCGAAATCCCGCAACTGAGCCGCAGATTCGGCGCTCTCGATGCCCTCGGCGACGATCCCGAAACCGAGCTTGTGCGCGAGGTCGATGATGGTGCGCACCACCAGCGCGGCACGATCGTCGACCGTGACTCGGGCGATGAAGTCGTGGTCCAGCTTGATCTCGTCGACCGGCAGATCGGACAGGTACGTCAGGGCGGAGTAACCGGTGCCGAAATCGTCGAGGGCGATCCTGATGCCGCGATCGAGCAGGCCCGTCAGCACCGTTCGGGTGTCTTCCATGTTGTCGACGAACAGGTCTTCGGTGATCTCGACCGCAAGGGCCGACGACGGCAGCCCACGGTCGTCCAGCGCCTGACACAGGTGGTCCGGCAGGTTCAAATCGCTCAGCAACGGCGCGAAAAGGTTAACGGCCACAGGCACTTCCGCCCCGGCGGCGTACCACCGGAGCGCATCATCGAGTGCCATGTTGACGACCAGCCCCGTGGCCTGTTCCATCAGACCGTGCTCACGCACCAACGGCAGGAAATCCGCGGGCCGCAATAAGCCGCGGTCCAGATGACGCCACCGCAGCAATGCCTCGACCCCAACGACAGCGGCCGTGTGCGCATCGAATTTGGGTTGATAAACCAGAGAGAGTTCGTCTCGCTCGATCGCCTGGCGAAGGTCCATGAGGAGTTCAGAGATGGCTCGCTCACCCCCGCCCCGCATCGAAGCACGCGACCGCATCAGGCAGTGTCGCTTGAGGCAATCCTGACCCAATGTCTCGCGCGGGTCAATCATTGCGCTCTGGGTAAAGCGGACCGCGCCGCCTCGCCTCACCGGCCCTGACGTGTAGTTGTTCCGTCTGATCGTCGTGCACGTCCGCGTCATTCGGCCCGACGGAGCAGCAGCGACCGTTCGGCCTCGTTGGTGCTGAGTTCGGCGGCACGCGTGAATGCCGCCGACGCCTCGGCGGTTCGACCCAAGCGCTCCAACAGATCTCCGCGCACCGCGTGCGGCAGCGGCGATCGTGGCAGCGGATCCGGCCCGAGCGCGTCGAGCACCGCCAGTCCCGCTTCGGCCCCATACGCACGTCCGTGCGCCACCGCGCGGTTCACCTCGACGACGGGACCCGGCGCGGCGAGCGCCAGCACGTCGTACAGGTCCGCGATCCGCTGCCAATCGGTGTCCTCGGCCCGCATCGCCCGCGCATGACACGCGGCGATGGCCGCCTGCAAGAAGTAGGTCCCGACGGGCGCACCCGTCTCGGCGAGCTGCTCGGCCCGGGTCAGGACCTGGAGACCACGGCGCCGCAGCAGGTGATCCCACCGAGCCCGGTCCTGATCGTCCAGCAGCACCGGCGCACCGTCGCGGTCCACGCGAGCGGGAATTCGCGACGCCTGAAGCTCAAGAAGTGCTTGCAGCCCAAGCGAATCCGGGATATCCGGCACCATGGCAGCCACCATGCGCGCCAGCCGGATGGCTTCGAAACAGAGGTCCGGGCGCGTCCAATCAGCGCCGGTCGTCGCCACATACCCCTCGTTGAAGGTGAGGTAGATGGCGGCCAGCACGTCATCAAGGCGGGCGACGCGCTCGGCCCCCACCGGCAGCTCCATGTCCGCGCCGACGAGGGTCTTCTTCGCGCGGCTGATCCGTTGTGCCATGGTCGGTTCGGGCACCAGGAAGGCACGGGCGATCTCAGCGGTGCTCAGCCCCGACACCAGCCGCAGCGTCAGCGCCGCACGCGACGCCGGGGCCAGGCCCGGGTGACACGTCAGGAACATCAGCCGGAGCACGTCGTCTTCGATGAAGTCGACCTGCCCTGCGAAATCGGGCATGTCGACCTCCTCCAGGCGGTGTCCGATCTCCTCGGTCTTGCGGCGCAGCGTCTCGGCGCGACGGATGTGATCGATCGCGCGGCGCTTCGCCGCCGTCATCAGCCATGCGGCGGGGTTGGCGGGAATTCCACTCGCGGGCCATTCCTCCAGCGCCGCGACCAGCGCGTCCTGCGCGACGTCCTCCGCGAGTTCGATATCGCGGGTCATGCGGGTCAGCGCCGCCACGAGGCGCGCCGATTCGGCGCGCCAGGCGGCGGTCACTGCCTCGGTTGTGGTTACCGGGGACAAGCACCCGGTTCCTGGTCGGGGGCGCCTTCGATCAGATGCATCTCGACGCGGCCTTCCCACTCGGGCCAGTGCTCCCGGTGCAGTTCAGTGAAGGAACGGGCCCCCTCGACGGCCTCGGCGTGGTTGCGGTACTCCAGCATGGCGAACCCGCCGATGATCTCTTTGCCCTCGGTGAAAGGTCCATCGGTCGCGCTCATCTGGCCGGAACGGACCTGGTAGCCGATACGGTTCTCGCCCTGCCCCAGCCCCCCGCCGTCGAGGTAGATGCCGTCCGCGGCGTTCTTACCGACGTAGACCTCCATCGCATCCATCAGGGCCTGCGGAGGCGGACCCTGGTTGGGATCCATGATGACCAAACCCATGTAGCGCATTGCCTGACCTTTCGTCGTTGTGTCAATCCTTCACACACACGTCGAACGGCGGGGGCGGATTTCGACACGGCGCACGAAAAAGATTTTGGCGACACAACGTGCCCCTGAGAGCGTCGCTGGGGATATATAGGCGCAGCGACGCTGTCAGCGGCACGTTGTGTCAGCGCCGAGCAGTGACGGCCTCGGTCAGGCCACGGGGATGACGGCCTGGCGCACCGGCTCGCTGCGGTAACGCGAGGCCGGACCGTCGATCCGGAACAGCCGCCACAACACCTTGGCAACCGGGTTCATCAGGCCGGTGTCTTCGGCGAGCATGCGCACGTCACCGTAGAACTCGCGCAGCATCGTCCTGGATTCCGGCGACCGCCAGAAGATCTCTTTCTTCACCGACTTGGGAATGTCGAATTCACGCCAGAAGACGCGGGGCGGCTTGGCGATGAGCGAGGCCGCGACCCGGAAGCCCAGCGGATAGAACAGCGACAGCACAAAGCGGTTGAACGGCCGCATCTCCGGGATTCGCCGGCGCAGGAACTCGTGGGCGAACGAGATGTGCCGCGCTTCCTCGGCGACGTGGATCGCCATGACGCGCTCCATGATCGGGTGTATCGAACTGCCCTCGCGCAGAATGGATTTCTGCATGTGGTCGATGGGCTCCTCGCCGCAGAGCACCATCATGAAGAAGAACGCCGGCATGGGGCTCGCGAACAGCGGGAAGAGCCAGTTGATCCATTTGACCCAGCGCGGCAGGCCCGGGACGTCCACGCCGACGTGATTGACCATCTCCTGGAACATCAGGGTGTGGTTGCCCTCTTCGTTCGCTTCGTGCAGGCAATACCGGTATTCGGGGCTGCCGTTGGGCACCCAGAAGGTGTAGGCGAGCAACCCGCGGATCAGCATGCTCTCGAACTGTTGGCCCGCCTTGGCGACGTTGGCCTGGCGCCACATGCCGATCGCGATCTGCTTGTCCAGCGGTTGCGCCTGATACCAGGCGCTCATACCGATGGGGTCGCTCTTGGCGAGCACCCAGCGCGGGTCGTTCTCCGTCACCCGGAACTCGGGCGAATCCCACGAAACGTCCAGGTAGGGGTTGAAGTTCCGGCGCACCGAACCCGCGGAAAGCGTCTCCAGATTCGCGCAGTAGTCGACGTCGTCGCGCACGTCCATACCGGCGCGCCACCGGCGGATCGTCTTCGTAGCTGCCATGACATCAACCTCCCACGCGGGCACCGTTGCCCGCCCAGTTATATGGGACCCCCGGTCCCATATGATTGTCAAGGGTCGCTTCGCCGCCGGGCGTGAAGAAGTCGCCGGATGGTGACCATCAAGTTCACGTTCGGCTAGTGGTCTCCCAGCCCGAGATGCTGCCGAACGTGAGCCGGGACTAGCCGACCGGCGAACGCCCCTTCGCGGCGCGCAGGGCCGCCGCCAGCAGGGCATCACGGAACTGCGGGTGCGCGATCGCCGCCAGCGCCTCACCGCGTTCCCGCACTGTCCTACCCTCCAGCTCCGCGGCCCCGTATTCGGTGACGATGACATCGACCTGCTGCCGCGGCGTCGTGATCACCGCGCCGGGCCCGAACCACGGCACGATCCGCGACCGCAACTCGCCGTCCTTCACGAACGTCGCCGGCAGACAGATCAGCGAACGGTCCGACAACTCCAGCCCCGCCCCGGCCACGAAGTCCTCCGCGCCGCCGATCCCGCTGAACTGTCCACCGTCGATTGTGTCGGCGATCACCTGCCCTTGAATGTCCACTGCGAGTGCGCCATTGATGGAGATCATGTCCGTGTTCGCGGCGATCACCTCCGGAGCGTTGACGATGTCGACAGGCAGGAACGCGACATCACGGTTGCCGTCGAGCCACGAATACAGCTCCTGCGACCCGAACGCGAACGTCGTGACGCTGACGCCGTCGTACTGGCCCTTGCCGGTGTTGGTGATCTTGCCCGCGCGGTGCAGGTGCATGCAGCCGTCGGTGAACATCTCGGTGTGCAGGCCGTAACCGGAGCCGTCGCCCTCGGCCAGCAGCGTGGCAATCTGGTTGGGAATAGCACCGATTCCGGTCTGTAGCGTCGCCCCCGAACCGATGAAGCCGACGGCGTGCCGCGCGATCGACCGCTCGATTTCGGTCGGCGGCACGTCGCCACCGGGCAGGGCCAGCGGCGCGTCGGTCGAGCGCACGAGGATGTCGATTTCGTCGACGTGCAGGGCGTGACGCTGCGAGCCATATCCGAAAGTCCTTGGGTAGGAGTCGGATACCTCGACGATGAGGAGCCGCTGCGGGTCCGCCCCGGCCCGGCGCAACTCGCCGACCGTGCCGCCGGCATGCAGCGACAGCGAGCACCAGCCGTCGGCATCGGGTGGCGTGGCCACGGTCGTCATCACCCGCGGCGCCTGCCGTTCCAGCAACGGCGCGAACCGGCGGAAGTCCGCGGCGGCGAACTCGATGTCGGCGCCCATGTCCCGCAGCGCCCGCTCGATCGGCCCGTAGAAGCCAGAGACATACTGCACACCCGGCCGCGAAAACAGTTCGGTACCAACGGCCAACAGCGCCCCGAACACCCGCAGATTCGACCAGTCCTGGCGTGCGCCGAGCGCCCGCAGCATTGCCGGCGGCTGGCCGGGGCCGAGAGTGATGCCCAAGGTATCGACGGACCCCAGCCGGGCAGCAGCCTGCTCGGCACTGAGTTCGGTTGGCATTGCCGCCCTAGACGTCCATCTCGATCAGCACCCGGCGCAGCAACTTGCCGGTGGTGTTGCGCGGCAGCTCGTCTACGAACACCACGTCGCGCGGCACCTTGTGCCGGGCCAGATTGTTCTTGACGAACGCCTTGATCTCATCGGCGTCCTGCGCCGCGCCCGGTTTAGGAACGATGAAGGCGCGCAACCGCTTTCCCCATTCGACGTCATCGACGCCGACCACCGCCGCGTCATAGATGTCGTCCCGCTCGGCCAGCAGTTCTTCGATCTCCTGCGGGAACACGTTCTCGCCACCGGAGACGATCATGTCGTCGTCACGGCCGTCGACGAACAACAGCCCGTTCTCGTCGAAGTGCCCCATGTCGCCGCTGGACATGTAGCCGTCGATGATCTGCTTGGTCCGGCCGTCGGTGTAACCGCTGAACGGCGCGCCGTTACGGACGAAGATGCGGCCGCGCTTGTTCCTCCCGGTGATGCGCCGGTCGTTCTCGTCGTACAGCACCACCTCGCACGTCACCGGCGCGCGCCCGGCCGTGCCCGGGGCGAGACGCAGTTCGGCGGGAGTGGCGACGCTGGCGATGGCGCATTCGGTTGAGCCGTAAAGGTTGTGGAGCACATCGCCGAAGGTGTCCTGGACCCGGTTGGACAGTTCCGGACTCAACGCCGACCCCGCGATCAGGATGGTCTTCAGCGACGACGTGTCGTACTTGCCGATGACCTCGGGCCCCAGTTCGACGATCCGGTGCAGCATCGTCGGCACCGCGACGAGCATGTCGGCCTTATGCTCGGCGATGAGCTGGAGGGTCCGCTCGGCGTTGAACCGCCGGGCGGTCACCACCTTGTTCCCCAGCGCGGCGCCGACGGTGTAGGTGGCCCAGCCGGTGCTGTGGAAGATCGGCGAGACGATCACCATGGTTCCCTTGCGGGGGAAGGGAATTCGGTCGATGATCTGCGCCGAGGCCAGTGGCGACACCGAGCTTCGGGGCGCACCCTTCGGCAGGCCCGTCGTGCCGCTGGTGAGGATCACCGAGCCACCCGCCTTGCTCGGCGGGGGCAGCGGCTCGGTGGAGTTGGCCGCGACGATCGCGTCGAGGGTCTGTGCCGACTCGGGAACCTCATGGCCCTCGTCCACCCAGGTCAGCACGCGCGGCATGTCCGCGGGCAGGGCGTCGAGCAGACCGAGGAACTCGCTGTCGTGCAGCACCACCTTGACGCCTTCGCGCTCACAGACCTGAGCGAACTGCGGTTTGGCGAAACCGGTGTTCATCAGCACCAGCCGGGCCCCGAGCTTTCCGCACGCCACCATGGCCAGGATCAGGCCACGATGGTCGCGGCAGAGCAGCCCGACCACGGAGCCTTCGGTCACGCCCAGGCCCTGCAGGCCGCGGGCCAGCGCCCACGACTGGTCGTTCACCTGCCGGTAGGTCAACGTGCCCCGTTCATCCACCAGCGCCGGCAGGCCCGCGTACTTGCGTGCGCCCTGGATCGCCATGGTCGCCTGCGGGCCGAAAATCGGAGCGTTCTTCGCGGTCTCGATCATGACCCCGGGGTTGGCGAGGTCCAGGAAGCCGGTCTCGAACAGCCTGCGTAGCGCGGTTGCGGATTCCGCTATGCGGCCCAGCTTCTGCTGCACTCCACCGACGACGTCCAACACCACATGCCTCCCGAGGTTTGAGGGGTGATCGGCCCCACACTGGATGGCACGTTAGCCGGTTGAGCGCCCACGCGACATCAACTGCTTACGACTCCCACCGGCCGGGCCGCCCGTAAATGCCCCGGCGCCGGCCGCCGATGGTGTGCAAAACATCACATGACCAGGCATTTGTCGCGCCGCGCGCGCCCTGGGTCCGGCACTCGACGCGGAATTCCGTAAAGGAAGCCGGGCAGGCCGTAAAGAAGGCGTCAAGATCGCCGGAAGCCCTCTCCGGCGGGTCGATGCTGGCGAGGTCGCCGAGGGCCGGCGACCCGTTTACGTGTGGGAGAACCCATGTCTGTAGTGGTGTTCGTGGTGCTGACGGTGGCGATCTTCGCCCTGCTCGGCGTGATCCAGAAGAGCGTCGAGAAGGGTGTAGGGCGCTCATGAACTACGCCAACGCCATCGGCCTGGTGCTGTGTCTGGTGATCGCACTGTTCCTGGTCGCCGCACTGCTCTTTCCGGAGCGGTTCTAGTGAGCCCCACCGCCGCGGGAATTGCGTTCCTGCTCTCGCTGATCGTCGCGCTCGCCGCGGTGCATGTGCCGTTGGGCGACTATATGTTCCGCGTATATGCGTCCGAAAAGCACTCGCGCGCTGAACGTCTCATCTACAAAGTGATCGGCGCCGACCCGGAGGCCGAGCAGAACTGGGGCGCCTACGCCCGCAGCGCGCTCGCCTTCTCGGCCGTCTCGCTGCTGTTCCTCTTCTTCTTCCAGCTGGTGCAGGGTGTCCTGCCGCTACACCTGAACGACCCGGCCACCCCGATGACGGCCGACCTGGCGTGGAACACCGCCGTCAGCTTCGTCACCAACACCAACTGGCAGGCCTACTCAGGTGAGACCACCCAGGGCCACCTGGTGCAGATGGCCGGTCTGTCGGTGCAGAACTTCGTGTCGGCTGCGGTCGGCATGGCCGTCGCGGTCGCACTCGTGCGCGGGTTCGCCCGCCGGCACGCCACCGAACTGGGCAACTTCTGGGTCGACCTCGTGCGTGGCACCATCCGAATCCTGTTGCCGCTGGCCGTCATTGCCGCGCTGATCCTCATCGCCGGCGGGGCCATCCAGAACTTCCACCTGCACGACCAGGTCGCCAACACTCTCGCCGGTGCGCAGCAGACCCCCACCGGTGGTCCCGTGGCCAGCCAGGAAGTGATCAAGGAGCTGGGTACCAACGGTGGCGGTTTCTTCAACGCCAACTCGGCCCACCCGTTCGAGAACCCGACGGCCTGGACAGACTGGGTGGAGATCTTTCTGTTGCTGGTGATCTCGTTCTCGCTGCCGCGCACGTTCGGCCGGATGGTCGACAGCCGCAAGCAGGGCTACGCGATCGTCGCGGTCATGGCGGTCCTCGCCATCATCAGTGCCAGCCTCATGCTGGTGTTCCAGAGCCAGCACCACGGCACCGTGCCCACCGCCATCGGAGCGTCGATGGAGGGCGTGGAACAGCGTTTCGGCGTGGCCAATTCGGCGGTGTTCGCCAGCGCCACCACGCTGACCTCCACCGGTGCGGTGAACTCGTTCCACGACTCGTACACGTCCCTCGGCGGCCTGATGACGATGTTCAACATGCAACTGGGTGAGGTCGCGCCGGGCGGTACCGGGTCGGGCCTGTACGGCATGCTGATCCTCGCGGTGATCACGGTGTTCGTGGCCGGCCTGATGGTCGGGCGCACGCCGGAATACCTGGGCAAGAAGATCACGCCGCGGGAGATCAAGCTGGCCGCAAGCTATTTCCTGGTCACGCCGCTGATCGTGTTGACCGGCACCGCTTTTGCGATGGCGCTGCCGGGTGAGCGTGCGGCGATGCTGAACTCGGGCCCGCACGGCCTGTCCGAAGTGCTGTACGCCTTCACGTCGGCCGCCAACAACAACGGCTCGGCGTTCGCCGGCCTGTCGGTCAATACGGTTTGGTACAACATGGCTTTGGGCCTGGCGATGCTGATCGGCCGCTTCCTGCCGATGATCCTGGTTCTCGCTCTGGCGGGCTCGCTGGCCAAACAGGGCAGCACTCCCCCGTCGATCGGCACGCTGCCGACGCACCGTCCGCAGTTCGTCGGCATGGTCGCCGGCGTGACGCTGATCCTCGTCGCCCTGACCTTCCTGCCGGCGCTGGCGCTCGGCCCCCTTGCTGAAGGAATCCACTGATGTCCGATACCGCTGTAAAGGGCGGCCTGCTCGACCCGAAGATGCTGTGGAAGTCCATGCCGGACGCCCTGCGCAAACTGGACCCCCGCACGCTGTGGCGCAACCCGGTGATGTTCATCGTCGAGGTCGGCGCCGTCTGGTCGACGGTCCTGGCCGTGCTGAACTCCAGCTGGTTCGCCTGGCTGATCGTGTTCTGGCTGTGGCTGACAGTCGTTTTCGCCAACCTCGCCGAAGCGGTCGCCGAGGGCCGCGGCAAGGCCCAGGCAGCCAGCCTGCGAAAGACCAAGTCCGACACCATGGCCCGCAAGCTGGTCGGCTGGGCGCCGGGCAGTGCCGGTACCGAAGAGGAGATCACCGCTCCCCTGCTGCAGCAGGGCGACATCGTCGTCGTCGAGGCCGGGCAGGTCATCCCCGGCGACGGTGACGTCGTGGAAGGCATTGCCTCCGTGGATGAATCGGCGATCACCGGCGAATCGGCGCCCGTCATCCGGGAGTCCGGCGGCGACCGATCCGCTGTCACCGGCGGCACCACGGTGCTGTCCGACCGCATCGTCGTACAGATCACCCAGAAGCCGGGCGAGAGCTTCGTCGACCGCATGATCGCTCTGGTCGAGGGCGCCAACCGGCAGAAGACCCCCAACGAGATCGCGCTCAACATCCTGCTGGCCGCGCTGACGATCATCTTCGTGTTCGCCGTCGCGACGCTGCAGCCGCTGGCCATCTACTCGAAGGCCAACAACCCGGGCGTGCCCGACACCGAGGCGCTCGACGGCTTCGGCGTCACCGGCATCGTGATGGTCTCACTACTGGTCTGTTTGATTCCCACCACGATCGGCGCGCTGCTGTCGGCCATCGGCATCGCCGGCATGGACCGGCTGGTGCAGCGCAACGTGCTCGCCATGTCGGGCCGTGCCGTGGAAGCCGCCGGTGACGTCAACACCCTGCTGCTCGACAAGACCGGCACCATCACGCTCGGCAACCGGCAGGCCGCGGGCTTCATCCCGGTGCCCGGCGTCACCGACGACCAGCTCGCCGACGCGGCGCAGCTGTCGAGCCTCGCCGACGAGACACCTGAGGGCCGGTCAATCGTGGTGTATGCCAAGGAGGCTCACGGACTGCGGGCACGTACCCCGGGCGAGCTGACCGATGCCACGTGGGTCGAGTTCACCGCGCTGACCCGGATGTCCGGTGTCGATCTGCACGACGGCCAGAAGCTGCGCAAGGGCGCGGCCAATTCCGTCGCGGAGTGGATTCGGGGTCAGGGCGGCACCGTGCCCATCGAATTGGGCGACATCGTCGACGGCATCTCCGCAGCCGGTGGTACCCCGCTGGTGGTCGGGCGGGTCAACAACGACGGGGCCGGCAAGGCCGCTGAGGTCTTGGGCGTCATCCATCTCAAGGACGTCGTCAAGCAGGGTATGCGTGAGCGGTTCGACGAGATGCGCAAGATGGGCATCCGCACCGTGATGATCACCGGCGATAACCCGTTGACCGCCAAGGCGATTGCCGACGAGGCCGGGGTCGACGACTTCCTGGCCGAGGCCACGCCCGAGGACAAGCTGGCGCTGATCAAGAAGGAGCAGGCCGGCGGCAAGCTCGTCGCGATGACCGGCGACGGCACCAACGACGCCCCCGCGCTGGCGCAGGCCGACGTCGGCGTCGCGATGAACACCGGCACCTCGGCGGCCAAAGAGGCCGGCAACATGGTCGACCTCGACTCGGACCCGACCAAGCTCATCGAGATCGTCGAGATCGGCAAGCAGCTGCTCATCACCCGCGGCGCCTTGACCACGTTCTCCATCGCCAACGACATCGCGAAGTACTTCGCGATCATCCCGGCGATGTTCGTGGCCCTGTTCCCCGGCCTGGATCTGCTGAACATCATGCGGCTGCACAGCCCCCAGTCGGCGATCCTGTCGGCGGTGATCTTCAACGCCCTCGTCATCATCGCGCTGATCCCGCTGTCGCTGCGGGGTGTGAGGTACACGCCCAGCAGTGCGTCAAAGCTCTTGAGCCGCAACCTGTACGTCTATGGTCTGGGCGGCATCATCGCCCCGTTCATCGGCATCAAACTCATCGACCTGCTCATCCAGTTCATCCCGGGGATGTCTTAATCATGAACATCGGCAACCTGATTCGCGTACACAGCGCCGCGCTGCGCGCGCTGCTCGTCCTGACCGTCATCACCGGTCTGGCCTACCCGGTCCTCGTCTGGGCCATCGCCCAGCTGCCCGGACTCAAGGACAAGGCCGACGGCTCGCTCGTCACGGTCAATGGCAAGGTCGTCGGCAGCTCCCTGATCGGCCAGCTGTTCACCGATGCCAAAGGCAATGCGCTACCGCAGTATTTCCAGAGCCGTCCGTCCAACGCCGGCACCGGGTACGACCCGATGGCCAGCGGCGCGGGCAATCTCGGCCCCGAGAGCATCGTCGATGCGCCCAACAAGCCGAGCCTGCTGACCCAGGTGTGCACCCGCAGCTACGCCGTCGCCGACGCCGAGGGCTTGGATCACGCGGCCGGCGCCCGCCCGTTCTGCACCGCCGACGGTGTGGGTGCGGTGCTGTCGGTGATCGGCCCCCGGGACGCCACCGGCAACGTCAGCCACCCCACCCAGGTGGTCAGCGTCAACCAGCCGTGCGCCACCACCAAGGTGCCGTTCCTGGCGGCGTATGAGGGCGTGCGCGTCGAATGCGCCACGGACGGCGCAGATTACACCGCCGGGCAGATCGTCGCCATCCGCGGCGCCGCGCCCGCCGATCCGCAGGTGCCGGCCGACGCCGTCACCGCCAGCGGCAGCGGCCTGGATCCCGACATCTCGACCGACTACGCCGACCTGCAGGTGGACCGGGTCGCGAAAGCGCGGCACCTTTCCGCCGACCAGGTCCGGGCGCTGGTGCGCGACAACACCACCGGCCGCGCCCTGGGCTTCATGGGTGAGCCGCGGGTCAACGTCCTGCAGCTGAATCTCGCGTTGGACCAGAAGTACCCAGCCCGTATTGGATGATGGGAGACATGGGAACGCCGGACAAGCGGGGCGAGCTACGCATCTACCTGGGTGCGGCCCCCGGCGTGGGCAAGACCTTCTCGATGCTCGGCGAGGCGCACCGCCGTCTCGAACGCGGCACCGACGTCGTCGCCGCCGTGGTCGAGACGCACGGTCGCAAGAAGACGGCCGAGGCGATGGAGGGCATCGAACGGATCCCGCCGCGGTTCATCGACTACCGCGGCGGGACGTTCGCCGAGTTGGACGTCCCTGCCGTGCTGGCGCGCCACCCCGAGGTGGTGCTGGTCGACGAACTGGCGCACAGCAATACGCCCGGCAGCAAGAACGCCAAACGCTGGCAGGACGTCGAGGAACTGCTCGACGCCGGCATCACCGTCATCTCCACCGTGAACGTCCAGCACCTGGAAAGCCTCAACGACGTCGTCGCCCAGATCACCGGCATCGAGCAGCAGGAGACAGTGCCGGACTCCGTGGTCCGCAGTGCCGCCCAGATCGAACTGGTCGACATCACCCCGGAAGCCCTGCGCCGCAGGCTCTCCCACGGCAACGTGTATGCACCCGAACGCGTCGACGCGGCGCTGTCCAACTACTTCCGGCAGGGCAACCTGACCGCCCTGCGCGAACTGGCACTGCTGTGGCTGGCCGACCAGGTCGACGCCGCGCTCGCGAAATACCGCGCCGAGCACAATATTTCGGACACCTGGGAGGCCCGCGAACGCGTGGTCGTGGCGGTCACCGGCGGCCCCGAATCCGAGACCCTGGTGCGGCGCGCGTCGCGCATCGCCTCCAAATCCAGCGCCGAACTGATGGTGGTGCACGTCGTTCGCGGCGACGGCCTGACGGGCGTGTCCGCCCCGCAGATGGGCAAGGTGCGTGAGCTGACGGCCAGCCTCGGCGCCACGCTGCACACCGTCGTCGGCGGCAGTGACGGTGACGTCCCCAGTGCCCTATTGGATTTCGCGCGCGAGATGAACGCCACCCAGCTGGTGCTCGGCACCTCGCGGCGGTCACGGTGGGCCCGGCTCTTCGACGAGGGCATCGGCGCCAAGACCGTCCAGAACTCCGGCAAGATCGACGTGCACATGGTCACCCATGAGCAGTCCCGGCCCGGCTGGTCGTGGTCGACGGCGACCCGCGGGCAGCGGCACCTGGCGTCGTGGCTCGCCGCGATCGTCGTGCCCGCCGTCATCACCGCCGTCACCGCACTACTGGATCCGTTCCTGCACATCGGCGGCGAGAGCGCGGTGTTCTTCATCGGCGTGCTGGTCGTCGCGCTGCTCGGCGGCGTCGCCCCGGCGGCCTTGTCGGCCGTGCTGTCGGGCCTGCTGCTCAACTACTTCTTCGTCGCCCCGCGGTACAGCTTCACCATCGCCGACCCCGACAGCGCCCTGACGGTCGTGGTGCTGCTGGCCGTCGCGGTCGCCGTCGCCGCGCTGGTCGACGGTGCCGCCAAACGATCCCGGGAAGCCCGGCATGCGTCGCAGGAGGCCGAGCTGCTGGCCCTGTTCGCCGGCAGCGTGCTGCGCGGCGCCGACCTGACCACACTGCTCGAGCGCGTCCGGGAGACGTACGCGCAGCGGGCCGTCAGCCTGTTGCACGAGGAGGACGGCATCGTCGCCTGCGTCGGCAAAGAACCCTGTGTGACAGTCGATTCCGCCGACACCGCCATCGAGGTCAGCGACGACCAATACTGGCTGCTGATGGCCGGCCGCAAGACCGAGGCCCGCGATCGCCGGGTGCTCGGCGCCGTCGCGCGGCAGGCGGCGGGGCTGGTGCGCCAGCGCGCCCTGGCCGAGGAAGCCGGCCGTGCCGAAGCCCTGGCCAAGGCCGACGAGCTGCGCCGCTCCCTGCTGAGCGCCGTCAGCCACGACCTACGCACCCCACTGGCCGCGGCCAAGGCGGCGGTGTCGAGCTTGCGCAGCGAGGACGTCGGATTCTCGCCCGAGGACACCGCCGAACTGTTGGCCACCATCGAGGAATCGGTCGATCAACTGACCGCATTGGTGGGCAACCTGCTCGACTCGTCGCGACTGGCCGCCGGGGTGGTGAAGCCGGAGCTGCGGCGGGTGTACATGGAAGAGGTCGTGCAGCGGGCGCTGCTCGGAATCAGCCGCGGAGCAACCGGTTACGCGAACCGCGGGCTCGACCGGGTCAAGATCGAAGTGGGCGACGCCGTCGCGCTGGCCGATGCGGGCCTGCTCGAGCGGGTGCTGGTCAACCTCATCGACAACGCGCTGCGTTACTCCGCGGGCAGCGTGGTGCGGGTGAATGCCGGGCAGGTCGGCGAGCGGGTGCTCATCACCATCGTCGACGAGGGGCCGGGCATCCCCCGCGGCACCGAAGAGCAACTGTTCGCGCCGTTCCAGCGCCTCGGCGATCATGACAACAGCACCGGTGTGGGGCTTGGCCTTTCGGTGGCGCGCGGTTTTGTCGAAGCGATGGGTGGCACCATTTCTGCCACCGACACCCCCGGCGGCGGCCTGACCGTCGTGGTTGATCTGGCAGCCGCCGGAAAGGATCGGGCGTGACACGGGTTCTGGTCATCGACGACGAACCACAGATTCTGCGGGCCCTGCGCATCAACCTGTCGGTGCGCGGCTACGACGTCTCTGTCGCCGCCACCGGCGCCGAGGCGCTGAAGTCGGCCGCCGAGCACAAGCCCGACGTGGTGATCCTGGACCTCGGCCTGCCCGACATGTCCGGCATCGACGTCCTGGCCGGGCTGCGCGGCTGGCTCACCGCGCCCGTCATCGTGCTGTCGGCGCGCACCGATTCGATGGACAAGGTCGAGGCCCTCGACGCCGGCGCCGACGACTACGTCACCAAACCGTTCGGCATGGACGAGTTCCTGGCCCGGCTGCGCGCCGCGGTGCGCCGTGGGGCGGCAGCGTCCGAGACGGACGAGCCCGTCGTCGAGACATCGTCGTTCACAGTCGATCTGGCGGCCAAGCGGGTGACGCGCAGCGGCAACGAGGTGCACCTGACGCCCACCGAGTGGGGCATGTTGGAGATGCTGGTGCGCAACCGCGGCAAGTTGGTCGGCCGCGAGGAACTGCTCAAAGAAGTGTGGGGGCCGGCCTATGCCAAGGAGACCCACTACCTCCGGGTGTATCTCGCGCAGCTGCGCCGCAAGCTCGAAGTCGACCCGTCACACCCCAAGCACCTGCTGACCGAGGCCGGGATGGGGTATCGCTTCCAGGAGTAGGTCAGCGTTTCACCGCTTGGAGGGTGTAGGTCATCGGCATCCGGTCACGACCCACGGCGAGGACGTACTCCTCCTCGTAATCAGGGCTGAGGACCATGGACTCGCCCAACGGATTCCACGGCACCTCGCGATGTTCCTCCAGCGCGGTCACCGTGAGGCCGGCGTCGGTGAGAGCGGTGAAGATCTCCCCGAGACCGTGATTGAAGCTGACCGACTCGGGCGCGCTGAGGACACCCGTGCCCGCGTAGCTTTCGTGTTCGACGAAAACCGTGCCCGCCGTCTCGAAGTAGGGATATTCCAGCACCAGCAGACCGTCCGGCCGAGGATCGCACATCGCCCACAACACCGGATGACCCTCACGCATGAACAGCCGACCGCCTGGCCTCAGCAGCTCGGCGACGATGGCCGCCCATCGGCGAATGTCGGGCAACCAGCACAGGGCACCGATGCCGGTATAGACCACGTCGCAGCACGCCGCACCGAGGGCCCGGACCGCCCCGTCCACATCTGATTCGACGAAGCGCACGTCCGCATCGGCCCGACGGCTCAGCGCGCGGCCCGCGTCGAGTGCGGCGGGTGAGAAGTCCAGGCCGGTGACCGACCGGGCGCCGAGCCGGGCCAGCGACACCGTGTCGGTACCGATGTGGCATTGCAGGTGCACCACGTCGCTGCCGTCCAGCCGCCCGAGCCGCGGCAGGTCGTAACGCACTACGGCCGAAAGGTATTCGGGGTCGTCGAAGGCGGCCAGGTCGTAGCCATCGGGCGCCGTGTGCAGGGGTACGCGCGCCTCCCAATTCGCCAGGTTCATGCTGCGCCAGTCGTCGATCACGGCTTCATCCTCACAATTCGACAGGCACAGTTCGACTGATTTTTATTCGGCACACGGTCGACCACTCGCGCTCTCCATGACGCGAACGACGACACCCTGATTTGCGGGGCCCCAACCCAACGCAGGAGAGCCCGCAGTTCATCCCTGATGCTTAGTTGCCCTACGTATGCGGTACGTCACACCGCGCGGCGGAATCGCAGCTCCCCCGTTCGGCTTATACCAGGCAACTGGTACTTCCAAGGGACGGGGAAAACAACATGAGCGCCATTCGTAACGCGGCCGGCAAGGTGGCACTGACCGCCGTGGCCGCCTTCACGATCATCGCCGGCGCCATCGCCGGCCCGGTCGCCACGGCCAACGCCGCCGACGACTCCTGTGCCAACGTCGAAGTGGTCTTCGCCCGCGGCACTTTCGAAAGCCCTGGCGTCGGTGCCACCGGCCAAGCCTTCGTCGACGCACTGAACGCCCGGATGCCCGGACGCAACATCGACGCCTACGGCGTGAACTACCCGGCCTCTCTGGACTTCGGCGCAGCCGCCGACGGCGTCGCCGACGCCACCAACCGCATCGAGTCCATCGCCGCCTCGTGCCCCGCCACCAAGATCGTCATCGGTGGTTACTCGCAGGGCGCGGCCGTCGCCGGCTACAGCACGATGAGCAGCGTCCCCGCCGGATTCGTCCTGCCCGCCGGCATCTCCGGCCCGATGCCCGCCTCGGTCGCCTCGCACGTCGCCGCCGTCGTCCTGTTCGGCACCCCGAGCCCGTTCGTGCTGAGCGTCGCCGACCGCAGCGCCCCCGCCATCAACATCGGCAGCGCCTACGCCGGCAAGACCATCCAGCTGTGCGCCCCCGGCGACCCGATCTGCGGTGGCGGCATGGACCGTTCGGCCCACAGCGCCTACAAGTTCAACGGCATGGCCAACCAGGCCGCGGACTTCGTCGCCCGCCAGCTGGGTGCGCCCGCTGCTCCGGCCGCGCCGATGGTCCAGGCGTCGGACGACACAGCCAACTGAATCACCCCCCTGCCGACGGCCGGAAGTCAGTCTCACGAGGACTGGTTCCGGCCGTCGGTCTGTCATGACACCGTTCGGGCTCCTCTGCGACCTTCACTCCGCCCCGTGATCGAACTATGGTGAGGTAGTCATATCTCGATAAGCCGAGACAATCAGGGGTGATCAGTAATGAAGGTTTCCACCAAGAACGTGTCGACCTGTGGCTGTCAGTGCAACGCCTGCCGCGACGGACACCACTGCCACAACCGCCCGAACTGCAAGGTCTAGCCAGAAATCTCGACCGCCGACCGTGGGGGTTGGCGAGGGATTTTCTGCGATTTTCCGCGTGAACCCCCACGCTCGAGGTCAGACCGACAGCGCGATGCCGTCCAGGATGTCGTGCTCGCTGACCACCAATTCCGTGATCCCCGCCCGCTGACCGAATTCGCGGGCCAATTCCTCGACGACGACCGATCCGCCACCGATCACCGGAACCCGGCCCGGGTGCATGGGGCCGAGTTCGGCGCGTTGCGCCCGCGGCATCGCGATCAGCTCGTCGCACACCTTGACCACATCCGGAATTCCGATGCGGGACAGATGAATCACCTCGGAGTCGTACTCCGGTAGCCCCAGCGCCAGGGCGGCAACCGTGGTGAACGTGCCGGCCACACCGACCCACGTCCGGGCACCCTCAATGGGCACGACGCTCAAAGCCTCGGCCAGCTTCTCGCGCACCACGGCACGCGCGGCCGCGACCTCATCGGCAGTGGGCGGGTCGGTCTGCAGGCAGCGCTCGGTGAGTCGGACGCAGCCGATGTTGGCCGAGAAGCTCGCGACCACATCCGCAACCGCGGCACCGGAACCGCCGAGCACCACCTCGGTCGAGCCGCCACCCAGGTCGACGACAACGAAAGGCCCTGTGGCCGGGTCCAATTCGCCGACGGCGCCGCGAAACGACAACGCGGCTTCCTCGGTCCCGGTGATGACTTCCGCGACGGCACCCGGCATCACGCGGCCCAGTTGCCTTGCCGTCATGGCGAAGAACTCGTCGCGGTTGCCGGCGTCGCGGGCCGCAGAGGTCGCGACCATCCGCACCTTGGACACGTCGTGCGCGAGCATCACCTCGACGTAGTCGGCCAACGCAGCTTCGGTCCGGGCGAGCGCGGCGGGCGCGAATTCGCCTGTGGCGTCGACACCTTCACCGAGGGTGACGATCCGCATCTCGCGGTGCACGTCCTGCAACCGGCCGTCGACGACGTCCGCGATGAGAAGTCTGACGGAATTGGTGCCACAGTCCACCGCGGCGACCCGCCGCACGCCGTCAACAGCAGCGACGCGCGAACTCACACCCACACCTTCGGATCCAGAATTCCGGCCATCGCCGGTTCAACTGCCAACAACGCCAATGCCTCGTCACCGAAGGGGTTGAGGCCCGGGCCTTTTGCGAGCGAATGCGCCATCACGACGTGCAGGCACTTGACCCGGTCGGGCATCCCGCCGCCGGAGAACGTCGTGCCCAGCGACTCGATGGCGTCCCGCTCGGCCAGGAACGACTCGTGCGCGCGCCGATACGCCGCCGCCAGCTCCTCGGAGGCCTGCAGCCGTTCGGTCATCTCGCGCATGAGACCCGACGACTCGAGCCGGCTGGCCGCGGCCGTCAGCGCCGGATGGGTCAGGTAATACAAAGTGGGAAAAGGGGTTCCGTCGGGCAGTCGCGGCGCGGTCTTCACCACACCGGGCTCGCCGTTGGGGCAGCGGTAGGCGATCTCCAGGACACCACGCGGCTCCCGCCCCAGCTGGGCCGCAACGGCTTCGAGATCAGCAGCGTCAACCACCGGGCGGCGCCTGAGGTGCGGGCAGATCGGTCGGAGGCACGTCACCATCGGGGGTGACCCCGTCGGGACCGGGCGCGACGACGGCAGGCGCCGGCGTGAGCCCGTGCGGCTGATCGGCGATGGTGTGCCACAGCGCGGTGTACCAGGGCTGGTTGCTCTTGGCGGTGGGCGACGGCGCGGGCGCGACGGGGGTCGTGACGGCGCCGGGAGGCAGTTGCACCTGATACGGGATGTCACCCGGCATCACGAAGCCCAACCGCTCACGAGCCTGCGCGGCGATGTACACCGGGTCGGCCAGCTTCACCTTCTGCTGCTCCAAATTGGCTATCTGCGAACGTAATTGGGACTCGGCGGTGGCCAGCTGCTGCATCTCGGTGCGCTGCGCGAAGAACGTCCGCACCGGCCCGGCGATGGTCAGGGTCAGCACGCACACCACGACGGCGAGGATCGCCGCGCGCCGCGCCGCCGACCCCAGCCGCTGCTCGGCATGGTGCTCGACCGACTCCGCATAGGCCTGCCGGATGGGCTCGGTGACCGGAGCCGGCAGGTTCTCCGGAACGCGCCGCGGCTCCGCCTTGGGGCGGTTACCCGCCTTGGCCGCCGACGTGCCGGCCCCGGCACGCCCCCGCTTCGCCTCGCCGGGTTTGGCGGGGCGAGAGGCGGGGGAACGCCGTTTGGGATCGGGCATGTCGGTAGGTCAGACCCGCGAAACTACTTGGCTTCCAACGCGAAACGCGGGAACGCCAGGTCGCCGGCGTAGCGCGCGGCGTCACCCAGGGTCTCCTCGATGCGGAGCAGCTGGTTGTACTTGGCGACGCGCTCGCTGCGGGCCGGGGCACCGGTCTTGATCTGGCCACAGCTGCACGCGACGGCCAGGTCGGCGATGGTGGTGTCCTCGGTCTCGCCACTGCGGTGGCTCATCATCGACTTGTAGCCGGCGGCGTGCGCCAGGGCGACGGCGTCCAAGGTCTCGGTGAGCGTGCCGATCTGGTTGACCTTCACCAGCAGCGCGTTGGCGGCGCCCTTCTCGATGCCCTCTTCCAGACGCTCCGGGTTGGTGACGAACAGGTCGTCGCCGACGAGCTGCACGCGGTCACCGATGGCGGTGGTCAGCGCGACCCAGCCGTCCCAGTCGTCCTCGGACAGCGGGTCTTCGATGGACACCAGCGGGAACGCATCGAGCAGTGAGGCGTAGAACTCGGCCATCTGCTCGGCGGTGCGGGTCTGCTTCTCGAAGGCGTAACCCGTTCCGTCCGTGTAGAACTCGGTGGCCGCGACGTCCAGGGCCAGCGCCACGTCACTGCCCAGCTTGAGGCCGGTGGCGTCGATGGCGGTGCTGATCAGTTCGAGCGCGGCGTGCGTGCCGGCGACGTCGGGAGCGAAACCGCCCTCGTCACCCAGACCCGTCGACAGCCCCTGCTTCTTGAGCACCGACTTGAGCGAGTGGTAGACCTCGGCGCCCCAGCGCAGCGACTCCTTGAAGGTCGGCGCACCGATGGGGGCGACCATGAACTCCTGGACGTCGACGCCGGTGTCGGCGTGCGCGCCACCGTTGAGGATGTTCATCATCGGCACCGGCAGGATGTGGGCGTTCGGGCCACCGATGTAGCGGAACAGCGGCAGGCCGGCGGAGTCGGCAGCGGCCTTGGCCACGGCCAGCGAGATGCCGAGGATGGCGTTGGCGCCCAGGCGCGACTTGTCCGGGGTGCCGTCCAGGTCCAGCAACGCCTGGTCGATGATGCGCTGGTCGTCGGCCGCCTGGCCGATGACCGCGGGCGCGATCTCGTCGAGCACGGCCTCGACAGCCTTCTCGACACCCTTGCCGAGGTAACGGGCGCCGCCGTCGCGCAGCTCGACAGCCTCGTGCTCACCGGTCGACGCACCCGACGGCACCGCCGCGCGAGCGAAGGTTCCATCGGTCAGAGCGACCTCGACCTCGACCGTCGGATTTCCCCGAGAGTCGAGAATCTCGCGGGCTCCGACCTGTTCGATGATTGGCACTTGGGTCTCCCTTTGGCGTCACGGACTCGTGCGAACGCCCATCAGCCTAAACGGTGCCAGGGTGTGAAGTGCGTCAGCTACCGGTAGCTATTCGCAGACCTATCTCTGGTGCCCGTTCGCGTACGCCGTCGCCCAGTCCCGCACGGCGCGGGCGTAGTCGTCGGACAGGTTGTAGGCGTGCAGCGCGTCCATCCAGCCGTGCGGGCTGGACAGATCCTTGCCGCGGTAACAGAGGTAACCCGCCGCCGACAGCGCGGCGTCGTCGATGTTGTCGGGGCTGGCGAAACCGGTGTTGTTGGCGTCAACGCCGTACAACCGCCAGGTGTCCGGGATGAACTGCATGGGCCCCATGGCGCGGTCGACGGCGTCGTCGCTGTCCATGCTGCCCGAGTCGGAGTCCGGAATCCGCAGATTGTTCATGGTGCCGTCGAGTGGCACACCGCGGATCGGGGGCGTGACGTCGCCGTTCGGGGCGATGGTCGCGCCGCGGTAGGTGCCGTGATGGCTCTCGACCATGCCGATGCCGGCGAGCGTCGTCCACGCGATGTGGCACTTGGGGTTCTCGACCTCGGCCACGCGCGCGGCGTACCCGTAGGCCTCCAGCGCCATGACCGGAATGCCGAGAGGCGGTGCCAGATGCTCGGCCCAGTCATGCAGCTGGTCCGCGCCCCGACCCTTCACATGAGTGTTGATCGGGGGCACGGCGGGCCCGGGTGGCGGCGGCACTCCGCGCAGGTAGCCGGGCTGAAATGAGCAGCTCGAGGCCATCAGGAGCGCCGTCGCGGCGACAACAGCGCTCGCCCGCAGCCATCGCGCTCGCAACACCGGTACTCCCCTATACCCAGAGATTTCGACGGATTCGTCGTCCCGTCATCGTCGCATGCCGGGCTGAGCGCACCCCGAAGCGCAAGCTTTCCGGCACGAAGGTACGACGGTCGCCCATCCGCTGATAAGGTTGGCTTGCCTTCCTTTGGCAAGGCAAACCTGTGTTGCCGTTTAGTCTATCTAAGGATTGCGGATGACCACCACTTTCGCGGTCTCGACATCGCTGGTCGCCGCCGGCCCCGGCGTTTCCTCACAGCTATTTGGCAGCTTGCTGATCGGGCTTCGCGAAGGCCTGGAAACTGCGATCGTCGTCACCATCCTCATCGCCTTCCTCGTGAAATCCGACCGCCGCGACGCCCTCAAGTGGGTCTGGCTCGGCGTCGCCGCAGCCATCGCGATGACCATCGGTGTGTTCCTGACGATCCAGCTCAGCGAGAACACCATCTCCGGCCTGGCCGCCGAGGCCATCGCCGGCGTCGCCTCCCTGGTGGCGGTGATCATCGTGACGACCATGGTGCTGTGGATGCGCAAAGCCGCGGCCACCATCTCCGGCGAGCTGCGCAGCGACATGGCGCGCGCCCTGGAGACCGGCGGCATGGCCGTCGCCACGCTCGCGTTCCTGGCCGTCGGCCGCGAGGGCGTCGAAACGGCGCTGTTCATGGTCGGCTACGCCAACGCGTCCACCGCCTGGCCGCTGGCCGGACTCGTGATCGGTCTGCTCATCGCCGTCGTCGTCGCGTACGGCATGTACGCCGGCGCGGTGCGGATCAACCTGGCCAAGTTCTTCAAGTACACCGGCGCGTTCCTCGTCGTCGTCGCCGCGGGCATCCTGTCGTACGCCATCCACGCGCTGCAGACCGTCGGCTGGCTGCCCGGGCTGGGCGCCAAGGCCTTCGACATGACCGGCGCCTTCAACTGGTCGTCGTGGTACGGCCAGGTGATCCAGGGCGTCTTCAACATCAGCCCCGCCCCCTCGATCCTGCAGTTCGTCTGCTGGCTGGCGTACCTCGTGGTCGTCCTGACGCTGTTCCTGCGACCCGTCGCAGCCAAACCCGCCCCTGCTGCCACCCTCGAAAGGTCCGCCAAGTGAATCTCGCTGCCCTGAACGTCAAGACCGGCGTAGCTGCATCGGTAGCCCTGCTCGCCGGCCTGACCGCGGTCTCCGCGTGCTCGTCCAAGACGGACGAGAACAAGTCCGCCTCCGGCGAGATCACCGTGACCGCGACCGATGATGCCTGCAAGCTGTCGGCAACGTCGGCCAAGACGGGCCCGAGCACCTTCGTCGTCACCAACAACGGCACCAAGGTCACCGAGTTCTACGTCTACGGCCCCGGCGACAAGGTCATGGGCGAGATCGAGAACGTCTCCCCCGGCCTGCAGCGCAAGCTGATCGTGCAGCTGCCCGAAGCCGGCACCTACAAGACCGCGTGCAAGCCCGGCATGGTCGGCGACGGCATCCGCGGCGACTTCACCGTCACCGGCGACACCGTCAAGATCGACGACACCGGCAAGTTCAAGGAAGCCGCGGACTTCTACAAGAAGTACGTCGTCGAGCAGACCACCGCGCTGGTGCCCGCGACCGAGGCCTTCGCCGCCGCCGTGAAGAAGGGTGACGTCGCCGGCGCCAAGGCGCAGTACCCGAAGGCCCGCACCTTCTACGAGCGCATCGAGCCGGTCGCCGAGTCGTTCCCCGACGACCTGGACCCGCGGATCGACCTGCGTGAAGCCGACGTCAAGCCGGGCGACAAGTGGACCGGCTTCCACGTGCTGGAGAAGCAGCTGTGGGTCACCGGACTGCAGCCCGACGCCAATGCCCTGGCCGACCAGCTGGTCGCCGACGTCAAGGAGCTCGACGCGGGCGTCAAGGATCCGAAGTGGACCATCGACTCCACCAAGATCGCCGGCGGCGCGCAGGAGCTGCTGGACGAGATCGCCAAGACCAAGATCACGGGTGAAGAAGACATTTTCAGCCACACCGACCTCTGGGACATCCAGGCCAACATCGAGGGCTCGCGCACCGCGGTCGGCTCGGTCGACCCGATCCTCGACGAGCGCAACCCGCAGCTGGGCAAGGACGTCGAGGCGGCCTTCGACAACGTCCAGAAGCTGCTGGACAAGTGGCGCCAGGGCGACGGCTTCATCTCCTACGACAAGGTGACCGAGCCTGAGCGGCAAGAACTTTCGCGCGCCGTCGACGCTTTGAGCAAGGAGGTCAGCGAGGTGCAGGGTGTCGTCGCCAAGCAGTGAGCCCAAGCCCACTGAGCCGGCCGTGACCGAGTCCGGTGGGCTCAGCCGGCGCAAGCTCTTCGGCGCCGCCGGGGTGACGGCTGCCGTCGTCGGCGCCGCCGCCACCGGTGCGCTGGCCGGCCGCTCCTCCGCGGCCGTCGTCGAGGACACCCTGGGTAGGCCGGTGCCGTTCCGCGGCACCCACCAGGCGGGCATCGTCACCGCGGCGCAGGACCGCATGCACTTCGCCACCTTCGACGTTACGACGGACAAGAAGGCCGACGTCGTGGCAATGCTGAAGAAGTGGACCGAGATGGCCGAGCGCATGACGCTCGGCGAGGAGGCCGTCGCCCACGGGGCCATCGGGCTCAATCCGTACGCCCCGCCGGCGGATACCGGTGAGGCCCTTGGCCTTTCGCCCTCTGCGTTGACCCTCACCATCGGCTTCGGCCCCACGTTCTTCCGCAAGGACGGCAAGGACCGGTTCGGCATCGACGGGCAGCGGCCGGCGCATCTGGTCGACCTGCCCAAGTTCCGCAACGAGACGCTCGACCCGAAGCGGTGCGGCGGCGACATCGTCGTGCAGGCCTGCGCCAACGACCCGCAGGTCGCCGTGCACGCCATCCGCAACCTCGCCCGCGTCGGCTTTGGCACGGTCGCGGTGCGGTACTCGCAGCTGGGGTTCGGCCGCACGTCGTCGACCACGCGAAATCAGTCCACACCGCGAAACCTGTTCGGGTTCAAGGACGGAACCAACAATCTCAAGGCCGAGGACACGTCGGCCATCGACAAGCACGTCTGGGTCGCCAGTGGCGACGGGCCGGCCTGGATGACGGGCGGTTCGTATCTGATCAGCCGGCGCATCCGGATGCTCATCGAATCGTGGGACCGCACCGTGCTGGCGGAGCAGGAGCGGGTGATCGGCCGGCAGAAGGGCAGCGGCGCACCCAACGGGTACACCGACGAATTCACCCCGCTCGACTTCGAGAGCAAGGGCGCCGACGGCGCGCCGCTGATCGACGTCGACTCGCATGTGCGCTTGGCCTCGCCCGAAGCCAACAACGGCGCCCAGATTCTGCGCCGCGGCTACAACTTCACCGACGGCTCAGACGGTTTCGGCCACCTGGATGCGGGTCTGTTCTTCATCGCGTTCGTCCGCAACCCGGCCGAATCGTTCATCCCGATGCAGACCAAGTTGTCCGACAACGACGCCCTGAACGAATACATCACGCACACCGGCAGCGGCATCTTCGCCTGCCCGCCGGGTGTGCGTGATGGTTCGTCGGACTACTGGGGATCGACGCTGCTCGGCTGAGTGTCGGGCTGCTCGGCGGTGCGGTAGCGGTTGTAGAACGCGAACGACGCGAGCGCTGCCGCCGCACCGATGACACCCCACAGGGCGATCTGGAAGACCAGCGAGCCGAACAGGAAGTCGTAGGTCATGGTCAGGTACAGCGACCAGGCGACACGGTAGCCCGACCAGAAGGCCAGCAGGCCGGTGCTGATCGCGATGATCAGGCTCTGCTGACGATCGAAGCGGTTGACGTGCTGTTCGATGGCGGCGGGGAGCTTCATGGTGATTCCTTCCTCAGGTGTCTCGGACGCTCGTTGTCGGCGTCGTTGGAGCAATCACACCGGGGCCCGCCGGCTACCGATCCCAAGTTCGTGAGGCACGCGTGCTGTGTCAGCCGGCGCGCTCGAACGTAACGGGGTGGCGGTAAACCGGCCCGAAAATCACCGTGGCATTGCGTTCAAGCGGTACGGCGCCGTCGCATCACGCGAGACTGACCTGACGGCGGAAATCCAGCTCGAAAATCACCCTGCGGTCAGGCTCGCCGAAGCTCGCGTGGCAACGGGAGTGACGAATGTGCCGACTCGTCAGTCCGCGCCGCCGACGGTGTTGCGCCAGCGCAGCGGCGGGGCCCCGAACCGCCGGCTGAATGCCCGGCTGAAACCGGCTTCGGAGGAATAGCCCACTGCCGCGGCGATCGCAGCGACCGACGCGGTATCCGTCCGCAACAACTGCGCCGCCCGGTCGAGCCGGCGGTCGATGAGGTAGCCGGCGGGCGGACACCCCAGCAGCCGGGTGAACCGATCGGCGAACGCGGTCCGCGACAGGTTGGCCATCTGAGCCAGTTCGGCGACCGACCACGGCCGCGCCAAATCCTGGTGAACGGCCGAAAGCACTTGACCCAGTACCGGATCCAACGCGGCAGTCAGCCAGCCCGACGGCGCGGCCGTGTCGCGCGACCAGGCCCTCAAGGTGTGGATGAACAGCAGGTCCAGGATGCGCGAGATCATCACCGCCGAGCCGGGCCGCGGCGCCGCGACCTCTGCCACCAGCAGCCGCAGACTGACCTCCAGCCACTCCCGATCCACCCCGCCACCGGGCACCATGATGGCCGGGGGCAGCACCGACAACAGCGGATCGGCGACGGCGTCGTCGACCGCGAACGTCCCGGTCACCCAGCGCGGCGAATCATGTTGCGGGAGTTCATCTTCGTCGGTGTAGCGGTCAGCGTCGACGATCTCGCGGACCGGTACGTCGGGCCCCGCCTGCAGCTGGTGCCGGTCACCGCGGGCCAGGAGCACCAGGTCGCCACCGCGCAGCGTGATCGCCGGACCGCCGCCGCGCACCCGGAGCCGGACGTCGCCGTGCTCGACGATGTGCAGGAGGCGTTGCCCCGGCATCGCGATGGTGAACGGCACGCAGCGGGGCGCATAACGGGCGACGTGCTGACCGCGCAGGCGCACGGTGTCGAGGATCTCGGAGAACGCATCGGACACAGGTGGCGGTGAATCGGCAAAGTTTGGCGCCTGATCAGTCATTGAACTTGCCTCATCGTCCAAATACTGTCACCGCATGACCGAAAAACCAACAGTCGTCCTGGTCCACGGATTCTGGGGCGGTGCCGCCCACTGGGCCAACGTGATCGTCGAACTGAACCGGCGTGGCTACCCGTCGCTGCGCGCGGTGGAGAACCCGCTGACGTCGCTGGCCGACGATGCCGAGCGCACCCGCAAGATGGTCAGTCAGGTCGACGGTCCCGTCGTCCTGGTCGGGCACTCGTACGGCGGGGCCGTCATCACCGAAGCCGGAGACCTGCCCAATGTGAAGGCCCTGGTCTATATCGCGGCCTTCGCACCCGACGCCGGGGAGAGCCCCGGCGGGATCACCCAGGAGATGCCGCCCGCAGCGGCGGCCAACCTCGCACCCGATTCGGACGGCTACCTCTGGGTCCTCCAAGACAAGTTCCACGAGAGCTTCTGCCAGGACCTGTCGCCCGATGACGCGCTCGTCATGGCCGTCACCCAAAAGGCCCCGCTGGCATCGACTTTCGGTGACACGGTGACGGTGCCGGCCTGGCGGGTCAAGCCGTCGTGGTATCAGGTGTCCACACAGGACCGCATGATCCACCCCGACAACGAACGCCGCATGGCGGAGCGCATGAACCCGCGCAAGATCATCGAACTGGACGCCAGCCACGCGTCGCTGGCTTCACAGGCGGCGGCCGTGGCCGACCTGATCGACGAGGCTGCGACTCAGTCGACCTGAACCGGCCAGTGCTCCCGCCACTCATCCTCTGACACAGCACCCAGCGGTGCCGCGTCCAACTCCACCGCCACTTCGTCGCCGCGGCGGGCGGCGACGATGCGGCGCTCGGCCTCCCGCACGGTATCGATGAATTCGAGAGCCACTGTGCGCAAGGCACTCTCGGCGTCGAAGTCAGGTGCCAGGGTCACCGAGGTGAGTCCGGCCGGAAGCAGATCGGACGGCAGACCGGCCGTGCCGGCCCGTTCGATCAGCTTCTGCGCCAGGGCCAGCGCCGGCAGTGCCGTCGGCACCTCGTCCATGCACGACGTCCGCGCAGCCTTCTCGAGTGCTTTGCGCTCCTCCCACTGCGCAATCTGGTCTTCCAGCGAAATCTCTTGTCCGGCAAGCACTGCCGGTACGCGATTGCCGAGCTTTCGGATCAGGGTGTCGGCCACGTCGTCGATGCCGAACGGGTGCAGGGGCGCGTCTTCGGCAATGCGGGCGTGAAACAGCACCTGCAGCAACACATCCCCGAGTTCCTCGCGGACGTCGTCGGCGTTGCCGCCCCGCACCGCGTCGAACAGCTCGTAGGTCTCCTCCAGCAGATACCGGCGCAGCGAGTCGTGCGTCTGCTCGCTCTCCCAAGGGCCGTTGGTGCGCAGCTTGTCCATCATCGTGACGGCGTCGATGAGCCGCTCGCCCGGCTGCGAACTGTCCGCCGCGATCAGCTTCTCACCGGCCGCGAGCCGCGCCCGCACCTGCGGATGCTCCGGATCGGACGACAACAGCACGGGCGCCGGATTGTCGGCGTCGCCGTAGGCCGGCCGGCCCGACGGCAACGACCACGGCACCTTGACCGGCAGTTCCTCGGTGTACTGCACGTCGCCGGTGAGCAGCACGAGCGCGTCGATCGGCATCAGCGAGGGGCGGCGCGGATCGACCAGGACGACCGTCATGTGCGATCCGCCTCTCCCACCGCGCTACCTCCCAGGTCGGTGATATCAACTTCACCTGCCGCTTTCCCGTCGAGCACCAGCAGCAAACCCGCCACCGCACGGGCCAGCTCCAGGTCCCGGATACGCGGTGCCCCGACCCCGGCACCGGCCCGCGGAATCGGGATCTGCACCGTCGACGTGGTGGCCCGGTACGTCGCGCCGGGATACATCCGTTTCAGGCGCAGCTGCCCCGAGTCCATGAGCGTCAGGGGCGTCAGCCGGATGGTCGAGTCCGAGATCGCGCTGACCTCGGTGACGCCGTACTCGCGGCACAGCAGCCGCAGGCGCGCCACCGCGACGAGGCGCTGCGCGGGTTCGGGCAGTGGTCCGTAGCGGTCCACCAGCTCCTCGACCACCGACGCCACCGCCGCGTGGTCGGACGCCGCGGCCAGCCGGCGGTAGGCCTCGAGTCGCAGCCGGTCGCTGCCGATGTAGTCCGGCGGCAGGTGGGCATCGATCGGCAGGTCGACCCGCACCTCCTTCGGTTCCTCCACGGCCGCAATGGTTTTGCCGTCCACGGCGGCCCGGTAGGCCTCGACGGCCTCACCGACCAGCCGGACGTACAGGTCGAATCCAACGCCCGCGACGTGCCCGGACTGTTCGACACCGAGCACGTTGCCCGCACCACGGATCTCGAGGTCCTTCATCGCCACCGCCATACCGGCGCCCAGATCGTTGTTCTGGGCGATGGTCGCCAGCCGGTCGTGCGCGGTCTCGGTGAGCGGCACCTCGGGCGGGTACAGGAAATACGCGTAACCACGCTCACGGCTGCGGCCCACGCGGCCTCGCAGCTGGTGCAGCTGCGACAGGCCGAACGTGTCAGCGCGCTCCACGATCAGGGTGTTGGCGTTCGAAATGTCAAGGCCCGTCTCGACAATGGTGGTACAGACCAGGATGTCGTATTCGCGGTTCCAGAAGCCCTCGACGGTCTTCTCCAGCATTTCCTCGGGCATCTGCCCGTGCGCGACCACGACGCGCGCCTCGGGCACCAGCTGGCGTACCCGCGCGGCCGCGTTGTCGATCGACTTCACCCGGTTGTGGATGTAGAACGCCTGCCCGTCCCGCAGCAGCTCGCGTCGCAGCGCCGCGGCGACCTGCTTGTCGTCATGCGGCCCAACGTAAGTCAGCACCGGGAAGCGTTCCTCGGGCGGCGTCAGGATCGTCGACATCTCCCGGATGCCCGCGAGGCTCATCTCCAGCGTGCGCGGGATCGGGGTGGCGCTCATGGTCAGTACGTCGACGTGGGTGCGCATCGATTTGATGTGCTCCTTGTGCTCGACGCCGAACCGCTGTTCCTCGTCGACGATCACCAGACCCAGATCTTTCCACGTCACGCCGGTCGCCAGCAGCCGGTGCGTGCCGATCACCACGTCGACCGACCCGTCCTTCAAACCCTCGACCACCAAACGGGATTCGGCCGGATCGGTGAACCGGGACAGGCCCTTGACCGTCACCGGGAAGCCCGCCATGCGCGCGGTGAAGGTCTGCAGGTGCTGGTCGGCCAGCAGCGTCGTCGGCACCAGGACCGCGACCTGCTTGCCGTCCTGTACGGCCTTGAACGCCGCGCGGACCGCGATCTCGGTCTTGCCGTAGCCGACGTCGCCGCAGATGACCCGGTCCATCGGGACCGGCTTCTCCATGTCGGCCTTGACCTCGGTGATGGCGGTCAACTGGTCCATGGTCTCGGTGAAGCCGAACGCGTCTTCCATCTCGGCCTGCCACGGGGTGTCCGGCGCGAAGGCATGCCCCGGCGCGGACTGTCGCTTGGCGTACAGCGACACCAGCTCGCCGGCGATCTCGCGAACGGCCTTGCGCGCCTTGGTCTTCGTGTTGGTCCAGTCGCTGCCGCCGAGCCGGCTCAGCGTGGGCTCGGTGCCGCCGACGTAGCGGGACAGCTGGTCCAGTGAATCCATCGGCACGTACAGCCGGTCGGACCCACCGCCGCGTTTGGCCGACGCGTACTCGAGCACCAGGTACTCACGCCGGGCGCCCCCGACCACACGCTCGGTCATCTCGACGAACTTGCCGATGCCGTGCTGGTCGTGCACCACCAGGTCGCCGGCCGTCAACGCCAGCGGGTCGACGACGTTGCGCCGTTTGGCGGCAAGCCTTTTGCCCTCGGTGACCCCGGCCCGGTTACCCGTCAGGTCGGTCTCGGTGATGATCACGAGGTTGACGCCGGCCAGCACCAGACCGTCGTGCAGCGGGCCCTTGAGCACACCGACGACACCAGGCTTCGGCACCTCGCCGGGTTCCAACATCGTTGCGGCGACGTCGGATTCGCCGAGTTGCTCGACCACGCGGTGTGCGGTACCGGTGCCCGGCGTCACCACCGCGGCGAGCCCGCCGGTGGCGATGTGCGCCCGCAGCATCGCGAAAATCTCTTCGAGGCTCTGCTGGCTGCGCGCCGACGGCGCCGGCCGGATGTCGAGCTCCTGCGCCGACTCGTTGGCCAGCTGGCTCAGCGTCCACCACGGGTGGCCGCCGGCGGCCGCGGATTCACGGACCTCAACGAAGTCCCGGAAGCCCGAACCGCCGAGCTGCTCGATGTCGATCGGCGCGTCGCCACCCACGGCGGCCACCGACCACGAGGCCTCCAGGAACTCGCGGCCTGTCTTGATCAGGTCGGCCGCGCGGGTCCGCACCTTCTCCGGATCGCAGATCAGCAGCGGCGCACCGGCCGGGAGCCGGTCGGTGAGCAGCGCCAGTTCGCCGGGGCGCAACACCGGCAGCAGCGCCTCCATGCCGTCGACCGGAATGCCTTCGGCGAGCTTGGCCATCATGTCGGCGACGCTGCCGGTCACCTGGTTGTCGCTACTGGGCAGGCCCGCGCCGATCTCGGCGGCGCGTTCGCGGACGTCCGCGGTCAGCAGCAGTTCACGGCACGGCATCGCGATCACGGTGTCGACGGCGATCTCGGGAATGGACCGCTGGTCGGCCACCGAGAACATCCGCATCTCGGTGACCTCGTCGCCCCAGAACTCGACGCGCACGGGGTGCTCGGCAGTCGGGGTGAAAACGTCGAGAATGCCTCCGCGGACCGCGAATTCGCCGCGCTTGCCCACCATGTCGACGCGCGTGTAGGCCAGCTCGACCAGCCGCGCGACGGTGTCGTCGAAGTCGGCCTCGCCGCCGACGGTCAGCGTCACGGGTTCGGCGTCGGTCACCCCGCCGGCCAGCGGCTGCAGCAGCGACCGGGCCGTGGTGACCACCACGCGCAGCGGCGGACCGAGGCGGGCGTCATCAGGCAGCGCCAACCGGCGCAGCACCGTCAGCCGAGCACCCACGGTGTCCACGCCGGGCGAGAGCCGCTCGTGCGGCAGCGTCTCCCACGACGGGAACAACGCCACGGCGTCGCCGTGGACGGCCCGCAGTTCGGCGGTGAGATCGTCGGCCTCGCGACCGGTGGCCGTGACGACCAGCACCGGGCCCGCGGCGGCGAGCGCGGCCGCGACCGGGAGCCGTGCGCTGACCGGGCCCACCAGAGCCTGCTCGGCGACACCCTCAGCGGCCTGCCGCGTCAATTCCTGCAGGCCAGGATCGGTGAGTGCGAGTTGGACGAGCCCCGCCAACGGGGTTTGGATCGATTGCTGCCCCGGGGAGGTCATGATGCCTCTGATTGTAGTTCGCAGGACTTCGTCAATATTGGGCACCGTCCCGTCAAGGGATCGTCAACGCGGCGCTCAGCGGCCGATTCGGGGCGCAGGGTGGATCCATGACACTGCTCGACATCCTGCCGTCCCTGCGGGGCGCCATGCGTCCGCGCATCGACACCGCCATCTGGCCGCTGACCACCCAGGTCGACGCCCTGGGCCGACTCTGCGTCGGGTCGGTCGCGCTGACCGACGTGGCCGACGAGTTCGGCACGCCCGCATACGTTCTGGATGAGGCCGACTTCCGCAAGCGGGCCCAGCACTACCGTGCCACGCTGCGCGGTGTCGAGGTCGTCTACGCCGCCCAGTCCCTGCTGACCAGGACCGTTGCCGGGTGGGTGCACGAAGCCGGCCTCGGCATGGCGGTGTGTTCGACGGCCGAGCTGGCCACGGCGCTCGCCGGCGGCATGGACCCCGCGCGCATCGTCGTCCACGGCAGCGGCAAGTCGGTCGACGAACTGGCAACGGCGGCGGGCGCCGGCGTCGGCCGCATCGTGTTGGATTGCCCCATCGAGATGGCCTACCTGGCCGGCGTCGCGCGCCGGCGGCAGGCCGTGCTGCTGCAGGTCCGGCCCGGTGTCGACGTGCTGCCGACCGTCCGTCGCGCACTGGCCACGCCGCAACTGCCGCTGGCCGGGCTGTACTGCAATCTCGGCACGCAGATCGCCGAACCGGAGGTCTACGTCGAAGCCGTCCGCGGCCTCGTCGACACCATGACCGATGTGCGCGCCGCCCACGGCGTGGTGCTCACCGAGCTGAACATCGGCGGCGGCCACGCCATCGCCTACCGCACCGGGGAACCCGAACTCGACGTGCCGGCCCTGGCCGATTTCCTCGAAGACGCCCTCGACGCCGCCTGCGCCGCCAACCGGTTCCCCCGTCCCCGGCTCGTCGTCGAACCCGGCCGGGCGATCAGCGGCCGCGCCGGCGTGACGCTGCACCGCGTGCAATCGGTGTCGGCCCGCACCGACGGCCGCGCCGTCGTCACCGTCGACGGCAGCCACCCGCATTCCGCGCCGGTTGCGAATTACACTGTCGCCCTTGCCAACCGGCACCCACTCGGGCCCACGCGGCCGTCCACCGTCGTCGGCCGCGACGGCTCCGTCATCGCCGGCGATCTCGACCTGCCCGACGACGTCCACCCCGGCGATCTGCTCGCCACCGCGTGCACCGGCGCCTACCACCACAGCATGGCGTCGAACTTCACCATGACGACGCGGCCGCCGGTCATCGCCGTGTGCGACCGCCGGGTCCGGGCACTGATCCGCCGCGAGACCACCGCGGACCTGCTGCTGCGCGACTGCGGCTGACGGTGGAATTCCCGTCTACGACAGCGGTTGCGAGACGCTAGCCTGTTGACAGGGAATTCACAGTCCGGGGGGACGGCATGGCATCACGGTCGGGGGCGACTGCCGAGTGTCGGTGACCATTTCCGCGGTGCAGGCTTCGGACCCCGCACGTCTGGCAGACGGTGCCGCGCAACTGCGCGGTGACGTCAAGCAACTCGACGAGCTGATATTCGACGAGCGGCGTGCACTGCACCAGCTCGGCGAGGCCTGGGAAGGTACCGCCGCCGACGCCGCGAAGGCCAAGGGCGACGCCCTGGTTCAGCAACACGAGGCGCTGAAGTCCCGGCTCACGTCCATGCAGTCGACGCTGGAGTCGGCCGGCACCAGCCTGACTACACTGCGCGGCACGATCACCGGGATGGTGCAGCAGGTCTTCGCGCTCGGTGGCACGGTCAGCGACGACGGCACCGCCACCTCGACCGGCGCGGGCCAGACGTTCACCCCCGAACTCGCCGCGGCGTACACCTCGATTCTCAAGAGCCTGCTGCAGCAGTTCAGCGCCGTCGACGAAGCCACGGCCGCCGCCATCGATTCGGCTGGTACCGGCAGGAACAACATCGTCGGTGAGCCGCCGGCCGCGCCCCTGGACCGCGAGCTCGACAGTCTCAAACCGCCCGACGGCGCCACAGACACCGAGGTCAATCAGTGGTGGGACGGGCTGAGCAAGGAAGAGCGGGACCGCATCATCGCCGAGCGGCCCGACTGGATCGGCAATCTCGACGGTGTGCCCGGCTCTGCGCGGGATCTGGCCAATCGCAACCGGTTGGCGAAACTGCGCAATGACCCCAACCTGACCGAAGAGGAGAAGGGCACCCTCGCCGCGATCGACGACGCCCTCTCCAAGCCGGACCGCCAGCTACTGGTGGTGGACTTCGACGGCGAGCACCCGAAAGTGGCTGTCGCGCTGGGCAATGTCGATACCGCCAAGCACGTCAGCGTGTACGTGCCGGGCACCGGGTCGGTGACGTACGACAAGAAGAACGCGGGCAACGACCTGCCGACCTACATCGAGCAGTCCGAGTGGCTCAAGCGCGACACCGAGAACGTCCTCAGAGATGCCGGCAAGGGCGACGAGACCGTGGCCACCGTCGCCTGGCTGGGCTACGAACCGCCGGAGGACGTCGGGCAGGCTGCCAGCGCGCACTACGCCGACGACAACGCGCCGAAGCTGGCGTCGTTCATCAACGGCCTGGACAGCTCGCGCGACACCGACCCGCATCTGACGGTGCTCGGCCATTCGTACGGTTCGACGCTGGCCAGCGAGGCCCTGCAGCGCGGGACGGCCGCCGACGACGTCGTGTTCATGGGCTCACCGGGCCTGGAGACCAACCCGCTGCAGTTCCTGCACGACACCACCCCGTCGGACCTGCATCTGTCGCAGGGCCACGTGTTCGTCGAACATGCCAAGAACGACGTCGTGGCCGACCTCGGCCGCTTCGGCGTGACGATCCCGTCGAACCTGCCCGGCCTCATCGACCTGTCAACCAACGCCGAGACCACGCCGTTGGGGCAACGCGCCGAATCGACGGGCCACAGCAAGTACTCGTTCATCGGCACCACGGCGCTCTACAACCAGGCCGTCGTGGTGGCAGGTCTAGGACAAGATGACCACTACGTGAAGCGGGAGGATTGATGTGGCGTTCGGTGATCACCGTGCTGCTGGCGTTCGCATTGAGTGGGTGCGGTCCGATGTTTGAGTCCGGCTATCAGGGTGGCCCCGTCGAGGGCGATTACGGCTACGGCACTCCTCAGGAGCTCGGCACGCTACTGGCCCGCCGCGACGCGGAAGACGTCCTCGCCGACCGCGACCGCATGATGACCGAGATCGCCGACGCTCTCGCCGCCATCGTGCCGGGGGGCCAGTGGCTGCCCGACGACAAACCCGGCTCCACAGGCTGCGGCGACTTCGGATCGACCAAGGGCAACATCTACTTCAGTCCGCACTACACATCGAAAGTGCCTGTGCCCGCCGCGCTCTGGAACCGGGCCACGCAGGCCATCATCGACATCGCGGCCAGATACGGCTACACCAATGTGACCGGCGGCCCGGGAGACGTCACGGACGACGAGCACAAAGGACTGGTCATCACCGACGCCGACGGCGGCCGCTTCACGTTCGGGTCGGCCAAGGCCTCGTCGATGTACGTCGGCACCGGCTGCTACCTCACCGCCGAGGACAAGCGCAAGGCCCGCGAAGCCGCCCCGAAGTAGTCAGTTCTCGTGCAGCTCCGGGTCGGACTCGAGGTGCGTCAGCCCGTTCCAGCACAGGTTGACCACGTGCGCGGCGACCACTTCCTTCTTGGGCTGCCGCACATCCAGCCACCACTGGGCCGTCATCGACACCGAACCGACCAGCGCCTGCGCGTACAGCGGCGCCAGTTCCGGATCGAGCCCCCGCCGGGAGAAGTCACCGGCCAGGATCGACGACACCTGGTTGACGGCGTCGTTGAGCAGCGTCGCGTAGGTGCCGGCCGTGATGGTGGCGGGCGAGTCGCGGATCAGGATCCGGAAGCCGTCGGTGTGCTCCTCGACGTAGGTCAACAGGGCCAGCGCCACCCGCTCGACACGTACCCGGGACCGGTTGTTGGTCAATGACGACGTGATGCCGTCGAGCAGTGCCGACATCTCGCGGTCGACGACGACGGCGTAGAGGCCTTCCTTACCGCCGAAATGCTCGTAGACGACGGGCTTGGAGACGTTGGCGCGCTGCGCGATCTCCTCGATGGACGTGCCGTCGTAACCGCGCTCGGCGAAAAGCGACTTCGCGATCTCGATGAGCTGCTGACGGCGTTCACTGCCGGTCATGCGCGCACGAGGGCTGCGCGCTCCGTTCTCCGCCGCTGCCATGGTCGCCAGCGTATCCGCTTGCACTAGAGTCTCTGGCGAGTAATCCGTCGTGGTGTAATCGGCAGCACCTCTGATTTTGGTTCAGATAGTTCAGGTTCGAGTCCTGGCGACGGAGCAAGTTCAAAGCGCGATGCGGCGTAGAGAGAGGCGTACGTGACTCGAGGCGAAGCCGCTGTCATCGTTCTGGCAGCTGGGTCGGGCACCCGGATGCGCTCCGACATCCCGAAGGTCCTGCATACGCTGGCCGGCCGCAGCATGCTGGCGCACGCGCTACATGCCGTGGCCAAGGTCAACCCGGCGCACCTGGTCGTGGTGGTCGGTAAGGAGCGCGAGCGCGTCACCGCCCATGTGCACGAGATCGCGGGCGGCCTCGGGCGCAGCGTCACCGTCGCCATCCAGGACCAACAGCTCGGCACCGGGCACGCCGTCAGCTGCGGGCTGTCCGCACTGCCCGAGGACTTCGCCGGCACCGTCGTCGTCACCGCGGGTGATGTGCCGTTGCTCGGCGCCGACACCCTTGCCGACCTCGTCGACACCCACGCCGCCGCCACCGCGGCCGCCACGGTGCTGACCACGACCGTCACCAACCCGACGGGCTACGGCCGCATCCTGCGCACGCAGGACCACGAGGTGATCGGCATCGTCGAGCAGGCCGACGCCACCGAATCCCAGCGCGCCATCCGTGAGGTGAACTCCGGGGTGTACGCGTTCGACGCGGCAGCCCTGCGGTCGGCACTGAGCCGGCTGCGCTCGGACAACGCCCAACAGGAGCTCTACCTCACCGACGCCATCGCGATCGTGCGCGGCGACGGCCAGATCGTCCGGGCCCACCACGTCGACGACAGCGCACAGGTCTCCGGTGTCAACGACCGCGTGCAACTGTCCGAGGTGGCCGCCGAGCTGAACCGCCGCATCATCGCCGGGCATCAGCGCGCGGGCGTCACGATCATCGACCCGGCCACCACCTGGATCGACGTCGACGTGAGCATCGGCCGCGACACCGTCGTCAAGCAGTGCACCCAGCTGCTGGGCGCCACCGACGTCGGCGCGAACTGCGTCATCGGCCCCGACACGACGCTGACCGACATGGAGGTCGGTGACGGCGCCGAGGTGATCCGCACCCACGGGCAGCTGGCCGTCATCGGCGCCGGCGCCACCGTCGGGCCGTTCACGTACCTGCGGCCCGGCACCGAGCTGGGCGCCGACGGCAAGCTGGGCGCGTTCGTCGAGGTCAAGAACTCTAAGATCGGCACCGGCACCAAGGTGCCCCACCTGACCTACGTCGGGGACGCCGACATCGGCGAGTACAGCAACATCGGCGCGTCCAGCGTCTTCGTCAACTACGACGGCGAGAACAAGAACCGCACCACCATCGGTTCGCACGTGCGCACGGGCTCGGACACGATGTTCGTCGCACCGGTGACCGTCGGCGACGGCGCCTACACCGGCGCCGGCACCGTGGTCCGCGAGGACGTACCCCCTGGTGCGCTGGCCGTTTCGAAGGGCGAACAGCGCAATATCGAGGGCTGGGTCGAACGGAAGCGACCCGAGTCGAAGGCCGCCGAAGCCGCGAGGAAAGCACGCGGCGAGGCCTGATCCCGACATCTGATGTTGGTAATCCGGTAACCCGGCAACGGGACAGGGTTACCGGTAAGTACGATTACGACGTATCGAGCCCCCACCGCGAAAGCAGCACACAGTGGCCACGGACTGGACCGACAACCGCAAGAATCTGATGCTCTTCTCGGGGCGCGCGCACCCCGAACTGGCCGAACAGGTCGCCAAAGAGCTCGGCATCGAGGTCACCCCGCAGACTTCCCGCGACTTCGCGAACGGCGAGATCTTCGTCCGTTTCGACGAGTCGGTGCGTGGCTGCGACGCCTTCGTACTGCAGAGCCATCCCGCGCCGCTGAACCACTGGCTGATGGAACAGCTCATCATGATCGACGCGCTCAAGCGCGGGTCGGCCAAGCGGATCACCGCGATCCTGCCGTTCTACCCGTACGCGCGCCAGGACAAGAAGCACCGCGGCCGCGAGCCCATCTCGGCCCGCCTGGTCGCCGATCTGCTCAAGACCGCCGGTGCCGACCGCATCGTCTCGGTCGACCTGCACACCGACCAGATTCAGGGCTTCTTCGACGGCCCCGTCGACCACATGCGCGGGCAGTCGCTGCTTTGCGGCTACATCGGTGACAAGTACGGCGACTCCGACCTCGTCGTCGTCTCCCCCGACTCCGGTCGCGTGCGCGTCGCCGAGAAGTGGGCCGACTCCCTGGGCGGCGTGCCGCTGGCCTTCATCCACAAGACCCGCGACCCGCTGGTCCCCAACCAGGTCAAGGCCAACCGCGTCGTCGGTGAGGTCAAGGGCAAGACCTGCATCCTGACCGACGACATGATCGACACCGGTGGCACCATCGCCGGCGCCGTCAAACTGCTGCGCGAAGACGGTGCCAAGGACGTCATCATCGCCGCCACCCACGGCGTGCTGTCCGACCCCGCGGCCCAGCGCCTCGCCGACTGCGGCGCCCGCGAGGTCATCGTCACCAACACGCTGCCCATCACGCCGGACAAGCAGTTCCCGGCACTGACCGTGCTGTCGATCGCGCCGCTGGTGGCCGCGACCATCCGCGCGGTGTTCGAAAACGGCTCGGTCACCGGCCTTTTCGACGGTTCTGCGTAATGTCGCGGATTTACCACAACCCGAAATGCTCGACCTCCCGCAAGACGCTGGATCTGTTGCGGGAGAACGGCATCGAGCCCGAGGTCGTGCAGTACCTGAAGACGCCGCCGACCCGGGCCGAGCTCGCGGCGATGATCAAGGCTGCGGGTATCGACGTCCGGACCGCGGTGCGTAAGCGCGAGGCCCTCTACACCGAACTCAATCTGGCCGAGGCCACCGACGAGCAGCTGCTCGACGCCATGGCCGAACACCCGATCCTGATCGAGCGACCGTTCGTCGTCACCGACAAGGGCACTCGGCTGGCCCGCCCGATCGACGCGGTCCGCGAGATTCTGTGATCCTGCAGCGGATCGGTGGGGCGGTGCTGTCCATTGCGACCGCTCTCACCCTCGCCGCATGCGACGCGAAAACGCCTGACTACAAGTCGATCTGGTCGACGACGCCGACCACCAGCACGACTCCGGTGGACAAGGCCAGCCTGATCCCGTTCCCCGACTACCTGAACAAGCTCGGCGTGCAGAGCAAGCAGGTCGTCCCGGACCAGCTCACCGACCTCAAGGTGTCGCTGCCGCGGCCACCGGGCTGGACGGGCTACAAGAACCTCAACTACTCGCCCGGCACCGTGACGATCGCCAAGAACGACACCTATCCCCTGGCGATGCTGATGGTGTTCCAGCTGTCCGGCGACTTCGACGTCAAGGACGCTCTCAAGCACTCCGACGCCGACGCGCTGCTGTCCGAGAACTTCAAGAAGCTCTACAGCTCGAGCGAGGACTTCCAGGGTTATCCGTCGGCCATGATCGAGGGCAGCTACGACCTGCACAACCGCCGGATGCAGTCGTACAACCGGATCGTGATCGCCCAGCCGTCGCCGCCGCGCCCGGGCATCCACTACCTGATCCAGCTGACCGTCACGACGTACGCCGAACAGGCCAAGGAGCAGGCCGGCGACATCGAGACGATCATCAAGGGCTTCTCCGTCGGACCGAAGTAGCGGCGCCGCACTAAGCTCGCCGTCATGAGCGAATGGACCGCCGCGGACCTTCCTTCCTTCGCCGGCCGCACCGTCATCGTCACCGGGGCCAACAGTGGCCTCGGCGAGGTCACCGCCCGTGAGCTGGCCGGCGTGGGCGCCAAGGTCATCCTGGCCTGCCGCAACACCGCCAAAGGCGACGCCGCGGCCGCGGGCATGACCGGCGACGTCGAGGTCCGTCCGCTCGATCTGCAGAGCCTGGCCTCGGTGCGTGAGTTCGCCGCCGGGGTCGACAAGGTCGACGTCCTGATCAACAACGCCGGCATCATGGCGGTGCCCTTCTCGGTGACCGAGGACGGCTTCGAGAGCCAGATCGGCACCAACCACCTGGGTCATTTCGCCCTGACCAACCTGCTGCTGCCCAAGATCACCGACCGCGTCGTCACGGTGTCGTCCGAGCTGCACCTGCTGGGCTACATCAGCCTCAAAGACCTGAACTGGAAGTCCCGGCCGTACTCGGCCTGGCTGGCGTATGGGCAGTCGAAGCTGGCGAACCTGCTGTTCACCAAAGACCTGCAGCGCCGGCTGTCGGTCGCGGGCTCGCCCGTCCGGGCGCTGGCCGCGCACCCGGGCTACTCGGCCACCAACCTGCAGGGCCACACCGGCAATGAGTTCGGCGACAAGTTCTGGCTCGCCGCCAACAAGATCGCCACCGACGCGTCGTTCGGTGCGCGCCAGACGCTGTTCGCGGCGTCGCAGGACCTGCCGGGCAACACGTTCGTCGGCCCGAAATTCGGCTTCCGCGGGCCGACCGGCCCCACTCAGCTGATCAAGCCGGCCGCCCGCTCGGCGCGCACCGCGACGGCGCTGTGGGACCTGTCTGCCCAGCTCACTGCCACTGAATTTCCGCTGTAAGGGGCGTTTCCGCTAGTCTGGCTCACGATCACGGCGAGGGTCGGTCCGATTTCGGGCCACCGTTATCGACGGGAATTCACAGCACGTATGTGCGCAGATATCCCAGCCCTGGCCGTGCCACCCAGTAGATACGGCATCAGGAGCGATTCACATGGCCAAGAACGCGGCCCCCACCTCGAACAATCTGACCGCTGCGGTCCGCACCCGGACCGGCAAGGGCGCCTCGCGTCTGGCCCGTCGCGAAGGCCGCGTGCCCGTGGTCCTGTACGGCCACGGCACCGACCCCCAGCACCTCGAGATCAACGCCCACGACTTCGCCGCCGTGCTGCGTAACTCGGGCACCAACGCGGTGCTGACCCTGGACATCGCCGGCAAGGAGCAGCTCGCGCTGACCAAGCAGGTCGTCGTTCACCCGATCAAGCGCAACATCGAGCACGCCGACCTGATCGTCGTGAAGCGTGGCGAGAAGGTCACCGTCGACGTGAACGTCCTCGTCGAGGGCGACGCCGCCCCCGGCACCCTGGTCACCCAGGACGCCAACACCATCCAGATCGAGGCCGAGGCCCTGTCGATCCCCGAGTCGCTGACCATTTCGGTCGAGGGCGTCGAGGCCGGCACCCAGATCCTGGCCGGCCAGGTCGAGCTGCCCAAGGGCGTCACCCTGGTGACCGACGCCGAGACCCTGGTCGTCAACGTCGTCACCGCGCCGACCGCCGAGGACCTGGACGCCGAGGGCGCCGGCGAGGAAGAGGCCGCTTCGGGCGAAGAGGCCGCTGCCGAGGGCGAGGCGGCCGAAGAGGCCGCTGCCGAGTCGGAGTAGTCCGCTTTGGCCGAGCCACTGCTGGTGGTCGGCCTGGGCAATCCTGGGCCGCGCTACGAAACAACGCGGCACAACGTTGGATTTCTGGTTGCCGACATACTGGCCGAGCGCATCGGCTCAGGATTCAAGGTGCACAAGAAATCCGGAGCTGAGGTCACCACGGGCCGGCTGGGAGGCCGGTCCGTGGTGCTCGCCAAGCCGCGCACCTACATGAACGAATCCGGTAGGCACGTCGGGCCTTTGGCGAAGTTCTATTCGGTCGCGCCCGCTGATGTCGTGGTGCTCCACGACGAGTTGGACATCGATTTCGGCCGCATCCGGCTCAAATTCGGTGGCGGCGAGGGCGGCCACAATGGCCTGAGGTCCGTGGCTTCGGCCTTGGGTACCAAGGATTTTCAGCGCGTCCGTATCGGCGTCGGCCGCCCACCGGGGCGTCAGGACCCGGCGGCGTTCGTGCTGGAGAACTTCAATTCGAGGGAACGGCCCGAACTGGGCACCATTCTCGAACAAGCCGCCGACGCAACGGAACTGCTGCTGCAGCACGGCGTCGAGGCGGCGCAGAACACCGTCCACGCCTGGTAGCCATTTCGGCCGTAAAACCACGAAAACCCCCAAATTCCACCGAATTTGGGGGTTTTCGCGTAGTGGTCGCGAAAGAACTATCCGCAGATGTGTTGCCGGTCAACGGCATCGGTGTAGCAGTTGCGGCGGCCCTGCGCGCCCACGCGCGAGCTCTGGGTGGTGTCCTGGGTACGGACGCCCGGGGTCGCCTTGATCGCGACGCTGCCGTTGGTCTCACAGGTGGAGGTTGCGCCGGAGTCCTGACAGGTCGGGCGGGCACCTGCGACGGGCGCCATGATGCCGCTGACCGAGGCCAGGCCCACCAGCAGAGCTGCCATCGTGCGCTTGCCTTGATGAGTCATGTCACCTTCTCACTTTCGGGGGAAGGCCGTCTGTCTCTCAGCCTGCCTTCTGGCCCCCGCATGTTAGTTCGACTATATGTTTCGGCCATGTGACCGTGCCATGAACTCATGGCAAACTCACATGTCCGTGAGCAGCCGAAATGCGGTGACCTGGCGATCTTGAAAAAGGCGGTGAGCAACGTCACCGGATGGCCGAGGAACTTTCGCATGCAACGGAATTCGTCACGACCGCTGCGTGCGTGCCTCAGTTCACGGGCACGACGACACCAGTGTGGGTGAGTCCGCAGCAAGAGGAGTGTTGTTGGCCGCCGCCCGGTTGAACGCGTCGCGGCGTGCGTCCTCGATCGTCGGCCCGGCGCCGCCGGCCACGACGCCGCTCTCGGGGGCGTGCACGTTGACGATGCACAACCGATCGTTGGTGACCTCGTCGCTCGTGCACTGGTCGGCGCCGGCCCGGTTACACGCCGCGATCACTGCCACGGAGGCCGCACGGACGTCAGGCCCGGTCGCGGTGAAGCCGACGATGACGCCGCCCCGGACGCCGGAACCGACCGCTGCGGCAATGTTGTTCGGCTTCCCGAGCACGCCCGCCGAGCCGTCGGCGCAACCGGGTACCGCGGCGATGGCGCCCGCGCCGAGCACTGCGGCCAGGGCCGCAACGACACGCCTCATGAATACGCCGGTCCTCTCGTCGGTAATTGGCGAGATTACCCGGGGTTCACAGCTTTCGCTCAGCGTAGCGGGCAAGCCCATCCGTGTGGAAAACGTGAAAACCCCCGATCTCCTTGGAGATCAGGGGCTTTCACGACTTCACAAACCTAGCCGGTGACGAGTTCCACCGAGTTGGCGCGACGGAGCTTGCCGGACGGGGTCTTCGGGATGGTGCCGGGGCCCAGCACAACCACGTTGCGCGGCCGCACGTCGACCTCGGTCACGACCTCGTGCGCCACCTGATGCTCGATCCGGCGCACCTCTGCCGGGTCCTGCCAGGCGTTGGACTCGACCGCGACGGCGAAGGTCTCCCGCGAATGACCGGCATCCAGGCGCACCGCGACGGCGCAGCCCGGGCGCACACCTTCCACCCGGCCCGCCGCGCGTTCGATGTCCGTCGGGTAGATGTTGCGGCCCGCCATGATGATGACGTCCTTCACGCGGCCACACACCACGATGTTCTGCTCCTCGGTGATGTACCCGAGGTCACCGGTGTCGTACCAACCGTTCTCGTCCTGTGTCGGCAGGAAGCCGGCCATGGTGATGTAGCCGGGGGTCACCGATTCGCCGCGCAGCTGGATGACGCCGACACCGCGCTCGGGCAGGACGTTGCCGTCCTCGTCGACGACGCGGGCCTCGAGGTCGCGCAGCAGCGGGCCCAGCGATGCCAGGCGACGCGTGTTGCCCTTGGAGGCCGGCACGGCGCGCCGCAGGGCGGCCAGCAGGTCGGCGTCGACCTCGTCGACGACCAGGCCGGCGTTACACGGCGAGAACGACACGGCAAGGCAGGTCTCGGCCATGCCGTAGGCCGGCAGGATGGCCGAGGCCTTCAGGCCGAACGGCTTGCCGGCGTCGATGAGGTCCTCGACGTCGGCGGGGTCGACGGGCTCGGCGCCGGACAGCGCGAACCGGAGCGTGGAGAGGTCATATTCGCCCGGCTTGGCCTGGCGGCGCAGCCGCTTGGCGAACAGGGCGTAGGCGAAGTTCGGGGCCGCCGTCATGGTGCCCTTGTACTTGTCGATGAGCTTGGCCCACAGCAGGGTGTCGCGCAGGAAGTCCATGGGCGTGACCTTGACCAGCTCGGCGCCGAAGTACATCGGGATGGTCAGGAAGCCGACCATGCCCATGTCGTGGAAGCACGGCAACCAGCTGACCATGACGTCCTTGTCGACGTCGTACTCGGCGCCGATGAACATGGCCTCGGCGTTGGAGTAGATGTTGCGGTGCGTGATCTGCACGGCCTTCGGCGAACCGGTCGAACCCGAGGTCAGCTGCATCAGCGCGAGGTCGTCTTCACCGGTCTCGACGGGGTCGATGGGCTCGGCGGCGAGCAGATCGCCGACCTTGAGGACCTGCAGGCCCTTCTCCTCGAGCACCGGGATGGCGACCAGGAACGGCTCGGAGACGATGACGGCCTTGGCCTCGATCATGCTGATGACGTTCATGGTGTCTTCAGCCCAGACGGCCAGATCGGTACGGGGCGTCGGCTGGTGCAGCATGGTGAGGCTGCCGCCGCGCATCCAGATGCCCTGCACAGTCGGGGCGATCTCCACCGGGAAACCGGCCAGCACGCCGATCTTGTCGCCGTGACCGATGCCGGCGGCCGCCAGGCCGCCTGCGATCCGGCGGGCCCGCTCGTGGACCTCACCCCAGGTGTGGCGCACCGGCTCGTGCGGCTCACCGGTGACCATGCCCCGCTGCGATGTACGCGCGTTGTTGTACATCTTGTCGGTAAATCGGCTCACGACAACCTCCTGACGTCAGGCGCCACTGCCCGTCGTTCCATAGTCCGTCCGGTGCCAGGCGCACTTGTAGAGGCGCGCACGCACAATTCGGCCGCGGTTATATCTCGAATCGATGGCTCCGCTGCCATGACTCCGGCGCTGCGCATCCGCCCACCGACACCGCCGGTGAGAAAAACCATTGCGTTCCACGCCTGGCCGCTGGCATACACCATCGATCATCTTAAGAGACTCTTAAGTAGCTAACAAACTGTTGGCCGAATTGAGTGCTGAGTCACACCGGCTCAGGCCTGCTTGCTGGGCGCCGGCACCACTCTGGCGCCGTGCACCGGGCCGCTGGCGACACGCACCGTGCGGCATACCCCGGCACCGGAAAGCTGGGTGCCGACCTCGACGGCGTCCTCCGCGGAGGCGCACAGGAACGCGCAGGTGGGGCCGGAACCGGAGACGATGCCCGCCAGGGCACCGGCTTCGACGCCCGCGCGCAGTGTGCGCCGCAGCCCGGTGTCCAGGCTGACGGCCGCAGCCTGCAGATCGTTGCCCAGCAGCGGCGCCAGCTCCCTCGGATCGCCCGAGGCCAGCGCGGTCAGCAACGGCTCGGGATCGTCCAGCGCCGGCGGGCCGCCCTTGCGCCCGTCGGCCCGCAGGTTGTCCAGCTCGGCGAAAACCTTCGGCGTGGACAGCCCACCCTCGGCAAACGCCAGCACCCAGTGGAACGTGCTCCGCGCCAGCACCGTGGCCAACTGCTCGCCGCGGCCGGTGCCCAGCGCGGTGCCACCGTGCAGCGCGAACGGGACGTCGCTGCCGAGCCGGGCGGCCAGCGCATGCAGGTCCCTGCGGGGCACACCCAGCTCCCAGAGGTTGTTCATGGCGACCAGCACGGCGGCCGCGTCGGCGCTGCCGCCGGCCATGCCGCCGGCCACCGGGATGGACTTGTCGATCGAGATCGCGACGTCGGGCGCGCGGCCGACGTGCTCGGCCATGAGTTCGGCAGCCTGCCAGGCGAGATTGCGGTGGTCGGTCGGCAGGCCCTCGGCGCCGTCGCCGAACATCTCCAGTGACAACAGGTCCGCGTTGCGAACGGTCACCTCGTCGAACAGGGAGACGGCGTGGAACACCGTGGTGAGCTCGTGATAGCCGTCATCGCGACAGTCACCGACACCGAGGTACAGGTTCACCTTGCCCGGCACGCGGACGGTCACCGAGCCTGTGGGTACCCACTCAGAAGCAGTGTTTCCATCCGACGTAGACACGCCACGACATTAACGCCCGCGGCGAGAGCCACAACACCAAGTGTGGAAAAGGCTGCCCGCCGGCCTCAGTGGGTGGCGTCGACCTGCTGCTCAGGCTCCGGGGCCGTGGCGCGCTGCTCGCGGTCCAGCTCGCCCGAACGCTGCAGCAGCCGCACGAAGTCGGCGATCGCCAGGGTCTCGCCACGACGTGCCGGATCGATGCTGGCGGCCAGCAGGCGCTCGGCCGAGGCATTGCCCGAACCCGCCCACTCGGCGAACGCGTTGCGCGACGTCTTGCGCCGCTGCGCGAACGCGATGTCGATCAGGTCGAAAACCTGCGAGCGGAAGTTGTCGTCGGTCGGCCACGGCGACGTCTCGTGCCGGTCGATCCGGACCAGGCCCGAGTAGACCCGCGGGATGGGCCAGAACACCGTCGGCGACACCATGCCGTAGCGCCGGACGTTGCCGAAGAACCGCACCTTGGCGCTGGGCACCCCGTAGTCCTTGGTGCCGGGGTCGGCGGCGAGCCGCTCGGCGACCTCGGCCTGGACCATCACCATGACGGTGCGGATGGTCGGGAATTCCGAGAGCAGGTGCAGGATTGCGGGCACCGCGACGTTGTACGGCAGGTTGGCGACCAGCGCCGTCGGCTGCTCGTCCAGGTCGGACGGCATGAGGTCGAGCACGTCGCGGTTGATCACCGTCAACCGGCCGATCTCGCTGTGGGAGTGCTCGGCGACCGTGGTCGGCAGCTGGCGGGCCAGCACCGGGTCGATCTCGACGGCCGTCACCTTCGCGCCGCGGTCCAGCAGCGCCAGCGTCAGCGAGCCCAGACCCGGGCCGACCTCCAAGACGTGGGACTGCCGGTTCACCCCGGATGCCGACACGATGCGGCGCACCGTGTTGGCGTCATGCACGAAGTTCTGTCCGAAGGCCTTACGCGGCCGGAAATCAAGCTCTTTTGCCAGATGCCGGATTTCGGTTCGACCGAGTAGCCGGATCGTCATCGTGCCCCAATTCTCCCGCTACACACTGGCCAGGCACCCCAACCTTGGCGGGCTCGCGTCACTTCAGCAATCGCGATCTGCTCTTCACGTGTCGCAAGATCAGCTCTCGCAGCATAACGCAGACCGCCCTGCCGCTCCCAGGTGTTCTGATCAAATTGGACTCCGCCGTAAAAACCGTTGCCCGTATTGATGGCCCAGTTGCCGGTGGACTCGCACCGCGCCAGTGCATCCCAGGCAGCCCCTTGCGTCACCGGCGGCACCTCGGTGCCGGGCTTGGCGCCGACGCGCAGGACGCCGTCCCGCGCCGGGGTCAGCACCTGATTGGAGACCGGCAGCCGCCCGGTCTCGACACCGTTGACCGTGGCAACGGCGAACGTCACGTTCTGCGTGCCGGGCTGGCCCGGATCGTCGACCACCTTGCGGCTCATGTTGAGCGCCGGGTCGGGCACCGTGTTCATGGTCGGGGGCAGCGGCGATTCCATGGTCACCTGCTGCAGCCGGATCCGGGTCACATCGATCTGCATGCCCTCGGTCACCGGCGTGGATGCCGCGGGGACGACGGTGTCGCGCTGCTCCAGCGGCACGCCGGCCTCGGCCAGCAGCCCAGCCACGTTGGCCGCGGCCAGGTGCACCTGGCGCGGCACACCGCCGTCGACGATGGTCACGTTGCGGGCGCTGACCACGGGCAGCGACATGCCGGCCAGCGGCACGCGGGTGGCGCGGTCGGCCGCGACGGGCGCGGTGTCGGTAATGGACAGCTGCTTGAGGGCGTCCTGCACGGTGGCGGCGGTGGTCCACACCTGACGCGTGCCCTGGCCGTCCAGCGAAATCTCGAGCGGGCGGCTGCGGCGCAGCACGATGTTCTCGGCGTCGTGCACGTCCTGGTCGGCCGCGGGGAACAGGTCGTCGCGCTCGCCGACGGTGAAGCCGTTCTCGGTCAGGACGTCGCCGATGCGGGTCTTCATGGTCTGCACCGTCATCGGTGCGCCGTCGATGGTGAGGGTGACGGTCTTGTGGTTCGCGACGGCGAACCCGCCGGCGACGGTCAGCGTGGCGAGGAAGGCCCCGGTCACGCCACGCAGCATCGGCGAGCGCGCATCATGCAATTTGTTCAGAACGTTCAAGGCGTCAATCCCGTGTCTATCGAGCCCGGGGTGGCCCCGAGCAGCGGCCGCGGTGACCACATGAAAGCCACCTCGACCGGGTTGATCACAGAACGGTAACGAACGTCCCCGGGAGGCGGCAACTTGGACTAATGATACAGTCCATAGCTTTTCGAAGCGTTTTCCGAGGTCACCGCGGCAATTTCGGCCGCTGAAGAATTCCGGATCTCGGCCAGTGCGCGGACCGTGTACGGCAGGCAGTACGACTCGTTGGGCGCGCCGCGGAACGGGTGCGGCGTCAGGAACGGCGCGTCGGTCTCGACGAGCAACAGCTCCGCCGGGATGATCGCGGCCGCCTCCCGCAGCGCATGTGCGTTCCGGAAGCTGACGGTGCCGGACAGACTCATGAGCCAGCCGTGATCAGCGCAGGTGCGGGCCATCGCGGCGTCCGACGAGAAGCAGTGGAAGATCACCGTCTCCGGCGCGCCCTCTGACCTGAGCACGTCGAGGACCTCGGCGTCGCCGTCCCGGTTGTGGATCATCAGCGGCTTGCCGACCCGTTTGGCCAGGTCGATGTGCCAGGCGAAGGCCTCGCGCTGCGTCGCCTCGTCGGCGCAACCGTCGAGCTTGCCGGGCCAGTACATGTCGATGCCGGTCTCCCCCACCGCGACCACACGCGGGTCGGCGGCCAGGCTTTCCAGGGTGCGTCTGGCCTGGTCATCGAGGGCGTTGGCACGGGTCGGATGCAGCGCGACGGCGGCGTACACACGCGGATCGGCATGCGCGGCGCCGACGGCCCACTCGGCCGCCTCGAGATCGTCGGCGATGGTGACGACCTTCTCGACGCCGACGGCTTCGGCACGGTCCAGGATTTCTTTGATGCTCGCCGCGTCGGTCGCACCACAGGCGTCCAGGTGGGTGTGGGCGTCGATCAGTCCGGGCAGTGGTTCCGGGGCGGGCGGCTTCTCTCGTTTGGCGCTCACAGCGACACCCTAAAGTGAGACCCAAATGAGTGAGCCTTTCTACATCACCACCGCCATCGCGTACCCGAACGGCGCACCGCACATCGGGCACGCGTATGAGTACATCGCCACCGACGCGATCGCCCGGTTCAAGCGGCTCGACGGCTTCGACGTCCGCTACCTGACCGGTACCGACGTGCACGGCCAGAAGATGGCCGAGGCCGCGGCGGCCGAAGGCATCACCGCCGCGGAGCTGGCCACGCGCAACTCCGACGTGTTCCAGGCGCTGCAGGAGAAGCTCAACATCTCCTTCGACCGGTTCATCCGGACGTCCGACGCCGACCACTACGAGGCGTCCAAGGAAATCTGGCGCCGGATGAACGAGACCGGGGACATCTACCTCGGCACGTACGCCGGCTGGTACTCGATCCGCGACGAGCGCTTCTTCGCCGAGGACGAGACCGAGGTGCGCGACGGCAGCCGGTTCGCCATCGAGACCGGCACGCCCGTCACGTGGACCGAGGAGCAGACCTACTTCTTCAAGCTGTCGGCCTACACCGACCGGCTGCTGGCGCACTACGAGGCGCATCCCGAATTCATCGGACCCGATGTGCGGCGCAACGAGATCGTCAGCTTCGTCTCGGGCGGGCTCAAGGACCTGTCGATCTCGCGCACCACGTTCGACTGGGGCGTCCCGGTACCCGACCACCCCGAGCACGTCATGTACGTGTGGGTCGACGCGTTGACGAATTACCTTACGGGCGTGGGCTTTCCGGACACCGCCGCCGAGGACTTCGGCAAGTACTGGCCGGCCAATCTCCACATGATCGGCAAGGACATCATCCGGTTCCACAGCGTCTACTGGCCGGCGTTCCTGATGTCGGCCGGAATCGCCCTTCCGGAGCGGGTTTTCGCGCACGGCTTCATCAATGTCAAGGGCGAGAAGATGAGCAAGTCGGTGGGCAACGTGGTGGATCCCATCGCGCTGATCGACGCCTTCGGCCTGGACCAGGTGCGCTACTTCTTCCTGCGCGAGGTGTCCTTCGGCCAGGACGGCAGCTACAGCGAGGAAGCCATCATCGGCCGCATCAACGCCGACCTGGCCAACGAACTGGGCAACCTGGCACAGCGCTCGCTGTCGATGGTGAACAAGAACCTCGGCGGAATCGTGCCGGAGCCAGGCGAATTCACCGCCGCCGACCTCGAGTTGCTCAAGCAGGCCGACGCGCTGCTCGAGCAGGTGCGGGCGCACTACGACGTGCCGGCGATGCATCTGGCCCTGGAGGCCATCTGGCAGATGCTCGGTGCCGCCAACCGTTACTTCTCGGCCGAAGAACCGTGGGTGCTGCGCAAGTCTCCCGCTGAGTCGGACCAGACCCGCTTCGGCACAGTGCTATACACGACGCTGGAGGCGGTCCGGATCGCCGCGCTGCTGGTGCAGCCGGTGATGCCGGAGTCCGGGGGGAAGCTGCTCGACCTTCTTGGGCAGGACGCCTCGGCACGGGATTTCCGTGCCCTGGGCACCCGGCTGGCACCGGGGACGGTGCTACCGACACCCGAAGGCGTATTTCCCCGCTATCAAGCGGAGACCAAGGAGTAACGAAAAGATATGGCGCAGGACGGCTTACACGAGCGGCTGCACGACGTCTACGAGGAAGTCACCCGCCGCAACGCCGGCGAGATCGAATTCCACCAAGCCGTCTACGAGGTTCTGACGAGCCTGGGCCCGGTCGTCGACAAGCACCCCGAGTACTCCGACACCGCCATCATCCGACGGCTGTTCGAGCCGGAGCGGCAGATCATCTTCCGCGTGCCGTGGATCGATGACGCCGGAGCCGAGCAGATCAACCGTGGCTTCCGCGTCGAGTTCAACTCCGCGCTGGGTCCGTTCAAGGGCGGCCTGCGGTTCCATCCGTCGGTGTACCTGGGCATCGTGAAATTCCTTGGGTTCGAGCAGATTTTCAAGAACTCGCTGACCGGCCTGCCCATCGGCGGCGGCAAGGGCGGTTCGGACTTCGACCCCAAAGGCCGCTCCAAGAACGAGGTGATGCGGTTCTGTCAGTCGTTCATGACCGAGCTGTACCGGCACATCGGTGAGTACACCGATGTCCCCGCCGGCGACATCGGCGTCGGCGGCCGCGAGATCGGCTACCTGTTCGGCCAGTACAAGCGCATCACCAACCGCTACGAGTCCGGTGTCCTGACGGGCAAGGGCCTGACGTGGGGTGGCTCGCAGGTCCGCACCGAGGCCACCGGCTACGGCACCGTGTTCTTCGTCGATGAAATCCTGCGCAGCACCGGGCAGTCCTTCGACGGCAAGCAGGTCGTGGTGTCCGGGTCCGGGAACGTCGCGATCTACGCCATCGAGAAGGTGCACGCACTCGGCGGCACCGTCATCGGCTGTTCGGACTCGAGCGGATACATCGTGGACGAGAAGGGCGTCGACCTCGAGCTCCTCAAGGAGCTCAAGGAAGTGCGTCGCGGCCGGATTGCCGAGTACGCCGAAATGCGCGGCGGCGGTGCGCAGTTCGTCGATAACGATTCGGTCTGGCAGTTACCGTGCGACATCGCGCTACCGTGCGCGACGCAGAACGAGCTGGACGGTGACGACGCGAAGGCACTGATCGCGTCCGGCTGCCAGGTCGTCGCCGAGGGCGCCAACATGCCGTGCACCCCGGAAGCAGTGAAGTTGTTCGCCGAGGCCAAGGTCGCCTTCGCGCCCGGCAAGGCCGCCAACGCCGGCGGCGTGGCCACCAGCGCGCTGGAGATGCAGCAGAACGCGTCGCGCGACTCGTGGACGTTCGAGGAGACCGAGCAGCGGCTGGCCGAGATCATGGGCCGCATCCACGACCGCTGCCTGAGCACCGCCGACGAATACGGCCAGCCGGGCAACTACATGGCCGGGGCCAACATCGCCGGGTTCATCCGGGTCGCCGACGCGATGTCGGCCCTCGGAGTGGTCTGACCTGCGCATTGACCCCCGCTGGTCGCAGGGTCCGCACTGGAGTCGAGTGATCTGGGCCACATCTGCGGGTACGTTTGTCACACTTTCGGCGCCGCCGGTGTCTTGAGGGCATAACCAACCCCGAAGGAGATGCAGTGATGACCGGAAACCAGAAGCTCCACCGCGTTGTCGTCATCGGCGGCGGATACGCCGGCGCACTGGCGGCCAATCACGTCCGGATGCGCGACGACGTGGCCGTCACCCTGGTGAACCCGCGGCCCAAGTTCGTCGAACGCATCCGCCTGCACCAGCACGCGGCCGGGAACTACGACGCCACCGTCGGCTACGACACCCTCCTCGCCGACGACGTCCGCGTGGTGATCGACACCGCCACCCGCATCGACGCCGCGGCCCGCACCGTCGAGCTGGCGTCTGGCGACACCCTGGACTACGACTACCTGATCTACGCCGTCGGCAGCACTGGCGCCGTCCCGGCGTCGGTGCCCGGCGCCGCCGAATTCGCTTACCCCCTGGCCGAATTCGAGCAGGCGGAGCGGCTGGCAGCGCGACTGCAGGACGTGCCGCTGTCCGCGCCACTGGTGGTCATCGGTGCCGGGCTGACCGGCATCGAGGCGGCGTCCGAATTCGCCGAGGCCGGCCGCAACGTCGTGTTGGTCGGCAACAAGCTCGCGCCGGCGATGAGTGCCCCGGCCCGCCGCTCGGTGGCCAAGGCCCTGGCCAAGCTGGGCGTGACTGTGATCGAGGGCGACGTCAGCGCCGTCAGCGCCCACCGGGTGACCCTCGCCGACGGGCGCTTCATCAGTAGCGCCGTCACGGTGTGGACCGCCGGCTTCGGCACCCCCCAACTGGCGGCCGCCAGCGGACTGCGGACCGATGACCTGGGCCGGTTGCTGACCGATGAAACCATGACCAGCATCGACGATCCGCGCATCGTCGCCACCGGCGACGCCGCTGCACCGTCGGGTCAGCCGCTGCGGATGAGCTGCCAGGCGACGAGTCCGCTCACCGTGACGGCCGTGGGGACCGTGCTGAGCCGGATCGCCGGAACCGAGCCCAAGCCCCTCGACCCCGTGTTCGTCGGATCGTGCGTCAGCCTCGGCCGGCACCTGGCGACCATCCAGATCGCCCGGAAAGACGACTCCTCGACCAACTACTACATCGGCGGTCGAGTCGGCGCGAAGCTGAAGGAAGCGATCTGCAAGGGCACGCTGTGGGGGATCCGACGGGTCGCCAATAAGCCGAGCGCGGTGTTCGTAATGACGGGCGGCAAGCGGGCCGAACAGCTGGCGGAGACTGTCAGCGCATGACCGGCTCAGCCAGTGTCGCAGGGGGTGAACACGCCGAGCGGTTCACCCACCTGCGGCCGCTCCTCTTCACCATCGCCTACGAAATCCTGGGCTCGGCAACGGAATCCGACGACGTGCTGCAGGACAGCTACCTGCGGTGGGCCGAGGTCGACCTCGACACCGTGCGGGACACCAAGTCGTACCTGGCGCAGTTGGTCACCCGGCAGGCGTTGAATGCCCTGCGGGCCGGCGCTCGCCGCCGCGAGGAGTACGTCGGCCCGTGGCTGCCCGAGCCGCTGCTACTCGACGAGCGCGACGCCTCCTCGGATGTCGTTCTCGCCGAGTCGGTTTCGATGGCGATGCTCGTGGTCCTGGAGACGCTGGGCCCCGACGAACGGGCCGTGTTCGTGCTGCGTGAGGTGTTCGGGTTCGACTATGACGAAATCGCCGGGGCCGTAGGCAAATCCACCGCGGCGGTGCGCCAGGTCGCACACCGGGCCCGCGAGCATGTCCAGGCCCGGCGTAAGCGGTACACGCCCGACACCGCCAAGTCCGCCGAGGTCACCACGCAGTTCCTGACGGCAGCGGCGACCGGCGATCTGGACGGCCTGATGACGCTGCTGGCCCCGAACGTCACGTGGACCGCGGACAGCGACGGCAAGGTCAGCGCGGCCCGGCGACCGGTGTACGGCCCGGACAAGGTCGGCAGACTGCTGCTCGGCCTCATGCGCGGCATCGGTGATTACCCCGAGGCCCGTGCCGACCTCGCGACGTACAACAGCGCCCCGGCACTGGTGCTGTACCTCGGCGAGAAACTCGAGGGCGTCATCCTGATCGAGATCGAGGACGGCAAGATCAGCCACTTCTACGCCGTGCGCAACCCCGACAAGCTCGGTGGGGTGCTGGTCGAGCGGGAGATCCGGCGGACCGTCTGACAAGCTGTGGGGCGTGCGAGTCGAGCGGTTGGCCGACCTGGGCGACGCCCCGGGGGTGTTGAAGGCTGTCGCCGACGCCGCCGCCCGCCGCGGCCTGCCCCCGCCGGCCGCGCTGCTGGGTGACTGGTTCGGCGCGACGGCCGTCATCGCACCGAGCGTCGCCATCGAACCGGTGACCGCCACCGAAGTCTTCGACGCGCCAACGGGTTCCGGTGAGGCGATCGGTGGCGGCTGGTTCGGCTACCTGTCGTACCCGGACGGTGGTCACCGGATTCCGGAGGCTGCCGGCGGCTGGTCGGACTCGGTGCTGCGGCAGGACGCCGCCGGGCACTGGTGGTACGAAAGCCTCTCCGGGGCAGCGCTTCCCGACTGGCTGGCCGCCCTGGAGCCGGCGGCACCCGAGCCGTACGCCATCGACTGGCGGGCGCCGGACCGCGCCGGCCACCGCGCCGGCGTGCTGTCCTGCCTCGACGCGATCGCCGCGGGCGAGGTGTACCAGGCCTGCGTCTGTACCCGCTTCACCGGGCGGCTGTCCGGCGCGCCCATCGACTTCTTCGTCGACGCGGTGACGCGGACCGCGCCCGCCCGGGCCGCGTTCGTCGCAGGCGAGTGGGGCGCGGTCGCGTCGCTGTCGCCTGAACTGTTCCTGAGCCGCCGCGGCGAGGTCGTCACCTCCAGCCCCATCAAAGGCACGCTCCCCCTTGATCGTCCGCCGTCGGAGCTGGCGTCGTCGGTCAAGGACGTCGCCGAGAACATCATGATCGTCGACCTCGTCCGCAATGATCTGAGCCGCGTCGCGACGACCGGGTCGGTCCGGGTGCCGCAGCTACTGGCAGTCGAGCCCGCGCCGGGCGTCTGGCATCTCGTGTCGACGGTGGCCGCGCGGGTTCCGGTCGACACCCCGATGGCAGCCGTGCTCGATGCCGCGTTCCCGCCCGCCTCGGTGACCGGCACCCCGAAATGCCGCGCCCGCGAACTCCTCGCCGAATGGGAGCCGTACGACCGCGGAATCTATTGCGGGACGGTCGGTTTGGCGTCACCCCTGGCCGGCACCGAACTCAACGTCGCGATCCGCACCGTGGAATTCGACCCCGACGGCAGAGCGATCCTGGGGGTGGGCGGCGGCATCACCGCCGACTCCGACCCGGACCGCGAATGGGAAGAGTGCCTCCACAAGGCCGCCGCCACCGTCAGCCTCTCCCTGTCTCGCGAGCAGTCCGCTGCAAGCGGGCGGTACCCTGCACAAAATTGGGTCGATCGACACTGATCTAGCTACCCGACTCTCTTAGGCCTCGGATCCCAGTCACCTGGTGACTGGGATCCGAGGCCTTAGTGCGACCTAAGCGAGTCGGGTCGGTTCACGCGGAGATTGGCGGCGAATTTCGTGATCGCCTGCGAAGCATCGCAGGCGATCGCCCGCGTGGCGCATCCCAGGCCCGCACCGGCCGGACAGTCGACCCACAGAAAACGTCAGCGGAGCCTTTTTCAACACTTTTATGTCTCACGGGCCTTCAGGACCGCGTCGTAGAGCTCGCGGCGGGAAGGCGCGCCCGGGTTGTCCGCGATCACCTGCGCGCAGGCGTCTTTGACGCGCGCGCCGTCGTCGACCAGGTCCTGAACCAGCGCGACCAGCGCGTCGATGTCCGCCACCGGCGTCGCCCCCGCCAGCACCACGGTGATCTCGCCGAGCACGCCGTCGGCGGCCCACTCGGCCAATTCCGCGAGGGTGCCCCGCCGAATCTCCTCGTGCGTTTTGGTCAGCTCACGGCACACGACCGCCCGCCGGTCCGGCCCCAGAGCGGTCACCGCCTCGGCCAAGGTCTCGGCCAGGCGGCGCGGTGACTCGAAGAAGACAGACGTCCGTCGCTCGGTCGCGAACCCGGCCAGCCACGCCGCCCGGCCCTTGCGCGGCGCGAAACCTTCGAAGCAGAACCGGTCCGATGCCAGCCCGGACACCGCCAGCGCCGTCGTCACCGCCGACGGGCCCGGCAGACAGGACACCGGCAGCCCGGCCTCGGCGCACGCCGCCACCAGGCGGTACCCCGGATCGCTGATCAGCGGCATACCCGCGTCGCTGACCACGAGCACCGTCTCGCCCGCGGCGATCGACTCGACAAGCCCCGCGACCCGGGCGGCCTCGTTCTGGTCGAAGAAACTGACGACGCGCCCGACGGGCCGGACATCCAGCGACGCGGCCAGGGCACGCACCCGTCGGGTGTCCTCGGCGGCGATCACGTCCGCGGTGCCGAGCGCCTCGATGAGGCGGGCCGAAGCGTCGCCGGGCTGGCCCAATGGCGTGGCCGCGAGCAGCAGCCGACCAGCGTCAGCGAGCGGACCAAGTGCTGATGTCACACCGGACAGCCTAAGCTCGCTGACGTGACCGCCCCCGCCCTCGACGCCTCCGACGCCGAGCGCGAGGTCCCCGTGATCAGTCCGGCGCCACTGACGCCTGCCGCCGATTTCGGCCCTACCGACCGGCTGCGCGGCTGGACCATGACCGCGGTGATCACCGCGCTGGCCGTCATCACCCGGTTCCTGAACCTGGGCTCCCCGACCGACGCGGGCACCCCGATCTTCGACGAGAAGCACTACGCGCCGCAGGCCTGGCAGGTGCTGCACAACAACGGCGTCGAGGACAACCCCGGCTACGGCCTGGTGGTGCACCCGCCGGTCGCCAAACAGCTGATGGCCATCGGCGAATGGATCTTCGGCTACAACGGCGTCGGCTGGCGGTTCTCCGGCGCGGTGTGCGGCGTCATCCTGGTGCTGCTGGTGGCGCGGATCGCGCGGCGCATGACGCGCTCGACGCTGCTGGGCGGCATCGCCGGGCTGCTGATCATCGCGGACGGCGTCAGCTTCGTCTCGGCCCGCACCGCGCTGCTCGACGTCTACCAGGCCGTGTTCATCGTGGCGGCGTTCGGCGCGCTCATCGTGGACCGCGACCAGGTGCGCGCTCGGATGCACGTCGCGATGACCGAAGGCCGGATCAACGAGACGGTGTGGGGCCCCCGGCTCGGCGTCCGGTGGTGGCGGTTCGGTGCCGGCGTCCTGCTGGGGCTCGCGTTGGCGGTGAAGTGGTCGGGCCTCTATTACATGGTGTTCTTCGGCCTGCTGACCGTCGCGTTCGACGTCGCGGCCCGGCGCGCGTATCGCGTACAGCGGCCCTGGCTGGGCACACTGCGCCGCGATGTCGCCCCGGGGGTGTGGGCGCTGACGTTGATCCCGGTCGGGGTGTACCTGGCGTCGTACGCGCCGTGGTTCGCGTCGGAGACCGCGATCGACCGGCACATGGAGGGCCGGAACATCGGCGACGGGCCGTTCGCGACGCTGCGCTCGCTCTGGTACTACACGCACGACGTCTACCGCTTCCACTCCGGGCTGACCAACGCCGCGGGCAATCACCACCCCTGGGAATCCAAGCCGTGGACGTGGCCGATGTCGCTGCGTCCGGTGCTGTACGCCATCGACAACAACAATGTGCCGGGCTGCGGCGCACAGTCGTGCGTCAAGGCCGTCATGCTGGCCGGCACGCCGGCCATGTGGTTCATCGCGGTGCCGGTGCTGGCGTGGGCGGTGTGGCGGACGTTCGTCAAACGCGACTGGCGGTACGCCGCCGCGCTGACCGGCTACGCCGCGGGTTACCTGCCGTGGTTCGCCGACATCGACCGGCAGATGTACTTCTTCTACGCAACGCCGATGGCGCCGTTCCTGATCATCCTGATCACGCTGATCCTCGGCGACATCCTGTATCCGAGATCGACGGAACCGGAACGACGAACACTCGGGCTGCTGGTCGTGTGCTTCTACGTGGCGCTGGTGATCACCAACTTCGCCTGGATGTACCCGATCCTGACCGGCCTGCCGATCTCGCCGGCCACCTGGAACCTGGAGATCGTCCTCCCGTCCTGGCGTTGACCCTGCGTCTGGTGCGCAAGAGCGCGAGTGGCGAACGCCGCCACCGCGGAGTCAACGGAACGGTTCCGACACATCGAACGCCTGTGCGATAGGATCGCGGGGTGTCCTTGGCGGTTCAGGGTTCGCTGTTCGACCATGCCGAACGGCGCTGGCTCGGTGACGGCGCCTGGGTCGACGTCCGCGCCGGCTGGCTGACGGGCGCCGACACGCTTTTCGACGAGCTGCTGACCGCCATTCCCTGGCGTGCCGAGCAGCGCCAGATGTACGACAAGGTGCTCGATGTGCCGCGTCTCGTCAGCTTCCACGACCTCGCGCAGGACCGGGCGCCGCATCCCGGGCTGGCGCGGCTGCGGGTCCGGCTCAACGACGCCTACGCCCACGAGCTCGGCGAGCCGTTCACCACCGTCGGCCTGTGCCTGTACCGGGACGGCAACGACAGCGTCGCCTGGCACGGCGACACCATCGGGCGCAGCAGCACCGAGGACACCATGGTCGCGGTGCTGAGCCTCGGCGCGACAAGGGTTTTCGCGCTGCGTCCCCGCACCACGGGCGCAGACGGCAGACGCACCAGCGTCCGGCTGCCTCAGGGGCACGGCGACCTGCTCGTCATGGGCGGGTCGTGCCAGCGCACCTGGGAGCACGCGGTGCCCAAGACCGCCCGCCCCACGGGGCCGCGGATCAGCATCCAGTTCCGGCCGCGCAACGTGCGCTGACTACTGGCCCCGCACCGCGGTGACCGACTTGGTCAGCAGCTCCGTGGCCTTCTGCGTGTTCACCGGGACGACGGGCTTGTCCGGCTCGACGAGCGAGTTGGCGGTGACGATCACCAGGAATCTGCCGAAACCGCCGACGTAGTTGTAGAGCTGACCGGCAGCCGGCTTGCCGGCCGCCACCGTCTCGAGAATGCGGTGGGTGCCCAGCGTCTTCACCCCGTCGATGGGCGGGGCCGGCACCTCTTCGACCAGGCCCCGCACCCCGGCGCCGGAGAAGGCGACCTTCTTGCAGCCGTCGCCCGGATCCGCCGGCGCGATCGGCTCGGACGTCTCCACCGCCAGGATGACGAACCGGTTGCCCTGCCCTTCCGCGGTGACGGCGGTCATGTTGCCCTTGGCACCTGGGGAGACGGCCATGCCGGAGGCGAATTTCGCGCAGTCCGGTGGCTCGAATTTCAGGCCCGGCGGCAGGGTCTGCGGGGCGAACGCGCGCGGGTCGATGCCCGTCGGCGCGACGGTCTTGACCTGGTAATCCGGCCCGAAAGTGCCCTTCAGATCAAGGATTTTGGTGATGTCGGGGTCGGCGACCACCACCTGGGAGTGGGACGTGCATGCCGCCACCAGACCGGCGGAGGCCACCGCGAGCACCGTTCTGCGCATTGTGGCGAATCTACCGGGCCAACCCGTCGGCGGCCGGGATGCCCCGCACCGACCGCACCGCCGCGTCCAACAATGTCGCCGGGAGTTCGGCGGGCAGCGGCGGCGCGACGGCACCCGGGTCGGTCACCATGGTCACCGAAACCGCCAGTGTGTCGACGTACGCGATCAGAGTCGTTGCCTGCGAATGGGTTTGCGCACCGTTCTCGACGCTCGTGGTGATGTGCGCCGTCAGGTCCAGCGTGCGGGCGTCGGCGACCTGGGGCGCGTCGGTGAGGTCGACGGCCGCGCGCGCCCGGTCGGTGCTCAACGTCCAGCTGTGGCAGTCGCCGACGAGGTCGGGCGCCGGGGCGACGGCCGGCGCTGCGGTCGCGTACACGATGCCACCGGGTCCCGATGCCGACCAGCCACGAACACCGTCGGCCGGTGCGGCCATCAGCGCTGCGCAGTCCGGCGGGTCGGCGGCCGACCCCGCGGACATGCCCCAGAAGGTTGTCGGGACAGCGGGCGCCGGCAACGCCCCGAACTCGTAGCCCTGTAGGTTTTTGGGGAGGTGTTGGCGCATCCGGCCGATCGCGGCAGGATCGGCGGGTTTCGCGGCCGCCGGGGTGGTGGGCCGCGTGGGCGGGGTCGTCGACCCGCACGCGGCGCACAGCAGGACCGCTGCCGACGACGCGAGTGCGCGCATTTGCTGTTGATAGCACGGCGAACGCGCCGAACTCGGCCGATGCCCGGCGCCACGCCGGTACGACTTTTGCGGACACGGCGTTGCGCCGGAAGCTGACCCAAGCGGCTTCGTCCGCCCCGTAGTCTGCAACCGACGACAGGAGACGGAAATGTTGCCGATGAGGGTTGCCGGCGTTGCGCTGGCCGTGACTGTGACTGCGCTGGGCGCGAGTGCCTGCAACTCGGATTCGAAGCCGGCGCCGTCGTCGACATCGAGCAGCGCCGCGAGCAGCAGCGCCGCGGCGGCACCGACCTCCGCGGCACCGAGCGCGCCGGCGGTTCCGAAGAAGACCATCCGGGACTACCTGCACGAGAAGAACATCACCGAGCAGCAGCTGCACCCCGGCGATCCCGGCGCCCCGACGCTGACCATGCCGCTCCCCCAGGGCTGGGTGGACGCCGGTCCGCTGACGCCGAAATGGGCTTGGAGCGCAAGCAAATTCGACGACCCGGCGATGAAGGCCGACCCGCCGACCATCATCGTGCTGGTCTCGAAGTTGCCCGGCGCCAATGCCGACGAGGTGTTGCAGTACGCGCCCGGCGAGCTACAGAACCTGCACAACTGGCAGGACGCCGGCACCAACTGCGAGGCCAAGCTCGCCGGGTTCAAGGCGTGTCAGGTCGGCGGCACGTACAACCAGGACGGCAAGGACCGGTTGATGGCCCAGAAGACGGCGGCCATCCCCACCAAGGACGGCGTGATCGTTCTGCAGATCAATGCCAGCGGCACCAAGGAGACCATCGCGCCGCTGATGGATGCGACGGCAGCGATCGACAAGTCGATGACGATCACCGTGCCCTGAGGGCGACTGCGGTCAGGCGCGCGAGAAGGCCGATGCCGCGGCCACCTGCTCGGCGGTCGGCCGCACCCCGGTATACCGTTCGAACTGTTCAGCGGCCTGCAGGGCGATGACCTCGGCGCCGGTGATCACCGGCACCCCGGCCGCGCGCGCCGCCCGGACCAGCGGGGTCTCCGACGGCAGTGCGACCACGTCGAACACGGTGCGCGCCTTGGCAATAACGTCCGGAGCGAAGGACAGGTCGTCGGCTTCGGCGCCACCAGCCATCCCGATCGGGGTGACGTTGACGACGATGTCCGCGCCGCCTGACGCGTCGGCCGCATAGCGGTACCCGAGCCGGTCGGCCAGCCGGCCGCCGGTGTCCGGGTTGCGGGCCACGATGGTGCCCGCCTCGAATCCCTTGTCCCGGAACGCCGCCGCCACCGCGCTGGCCATGCCACCGCTACCGCGGATGAGCAGCGACGCGGCCGGATCCAGGCGGTACTCGTCGATGAGCCGGGCGATGGCCAGGTAGTCGGTGTTACAGGCCGTCAGCCGGCCCGCGTCGTTGACGATCGTGTTCACCGAATTGATCACGCGCGCCGACTCTTCCAACTCGTCGACGAGTGCGATGACGTCTTCTTTGAACGGCATGGACACCGAGCAGCCGCGGATTCCGAGGGCCCGGACGCCGCCGATCGCCGCGGCGATGTCGGTTGTGGTGAAGGCCTTGTAGACGAAGTCGAGGCCCAGTTCGTCGTAGAGGTAGTTGTGGAAACGCGTACCGATGTTGCTGGGCCGGGCCGCCAGCGAGATGCACACCGCGGTGTCCTTGTTCAGCAGCGGCCGCCGCGAGTACAGCGATTCCGTCATCAGCCGACCGCCTTGATCACTTGCTGCGCCAACCTGTGGATTTCGCGATACTGCTTGTGCGACAACGACAATTGCTCCGGTTTCGGGACGTCGAATTCGGTGACGATCATGTTGCGGTCGTCGCGCTCCCAGGTGGCGCCGTAATGCTCGAGGATCTTGCGCATCGGGAAGTTGTCGGACAGCACCCGCGCGGCGAACCGCTCGACGCCCGAGCCCCGGGCCGCGGGTACCAGCGCGTCCATCAGAAAGGTGCCGATGCCCCGGCCCTGATAGTCGTCACCGACCATGAAGGCCACCTCGGCGACCGTCGGATTCTCATGCAGCCGAACGAATCTCGCGTCGGCGACCATCGGCCCGTCCGGCCCGTCGACGCCGTCGGTCAGCACCCAGACGAAGTGGTCGACGTAGTCGACCTCGAAAAGGTAGGCCATCAGCGCCGGACTGGGCTGGTAGGCCGTCTGGAACCGGCGGTAGATGGTCTCGGTCGAAAAATGGACGGGCCCCTGGCGCACCCGCGGGTTGTCGCCCGGCAGCACGGGTCGTAGGTACATCTGACTGCCGTCGCTCAGCTTCACCGGAAGCGGCGTGATGAACTCCGCGAGCCGCTGCCGCGCCGTGCGCACCAGCCGCTCGGCCATACAGGGCACGTCGAGCATGGCGGTCAGCGCGTCATGTCCGCCGATCCACCCGGCCAGTGGCTCGGTGACCAGCACCGTGGCGTTGCGCGTGCCGCCGCGCAACAGGGCGATCTCACCGACGATCAGGCCCGGGCCGATGTTGTGGACGACGAGTTCGCCGTCGGGAGCGGTGTGCGTCACCCGGACGCTGCCGGCGCTGATCAGGATGAACGACGACGCGACTTCGCCCTGCGTCATCAGAACCTTGCCCGGTTCGGCCGTCAGCGGACGCAGCAGGGGCGCCAGCCGGTCGAGGTCCTCCCGACGGCAGCTCGCGAAGAACCCCAACGAAGCCAGTTCATCCGTCGTTGCTTCCGGCACGCAGGAAACGTTACCGGCGGACGGCATGCCGCGTGGGGCCGTTGAGACCGCACCCTATTGAAAACTGTTTTCGACAAGCCCTCGGGCGTCGGGTATCGTCGGCCAGGTCTTAATGAAAACGATTTTCACTTGGTCGACGGAGGTTCCATGAAGGCCGGCATTCACCCCGACTACCACCACGTCGTCTTCCAGGACGCCACCACGGGGCGCACGTTCCTGACCCGCTCCACCGCCACGAGCTCGCGGACCATCGAATGGCAGACCGCCGACGGGGTTCACACCTACCCCCTGATCGTCGTCGACGTCACGTCGGATTCACACCCGGTGTGGACCGGCAAGAGGCAGATCCTGGACACCGCGGGCCGCGTCGAGAAGTTCAACCGCAAGTACGGACGCTGACCTTGGCGCGGGTATCTCCTTGCCACGACGACACATTCACCTCTCCCCCGGGCCTGACCCGCACCACCCGGCACCGGCCGCGCCCCGGGTCCCACACCCGGGGTGCGGCCACCACCGCAACCTGGGACTGGCAGCTGCATGCCCGTTGCCGCGGGCTGCCGGCCGAGGTGTTCTACACCGGCGACGACGATCGCGGCGCCCGGCGGGTCGCCCACGAAGAGCGCGCCAAACAAATCTGTCAGCACTGTCCGGTACTGCGCGCCTGCCTCGGCCACGCCCTGGAAGCCGTTGAGCCCTACGGCATCTGGGGTGCGACGACACCGAAGGAGCGGGCTGCGATACGAAGTTCACAGCCTTTTATTAGCTGATCTATCAAAACTCTCGGTACCTTGGTGTCAACACCACGACACCGACGGGAGCACCGATGGGATTCGGACCGCCACAAGGCCGGCCGACCGTCACCGACGACGAGATCACTGCCATCATGGAACCGCCGCAACGCGTCCGAACCCTGCGAAATGTGTTGGACGCGACCGGCGATGCCCTCGAACCGTTGATCGACCTGTATCGACCGTACGTCACCGGCCTCGACCGGCTGCCGCGCGACGGCCGTTTCCTGCTGGTGGGCAACCACACCGCGTTCGGCTTCGCCGAGATCCTGCTGATGCCGTATTACACCCGCCGCGAGCTCGGAGTGCAGGTGCGCCCGCTCGCCGAGCGCGGCCTGGCACAGGCCAAGGGCTTCGGCGGTGACCTGGTCGCCGCGTACGGCGGCGTGGTCGGCCACCCCGACACGGCGCGAGAACTGATGCGGCACAACGAGACCGTTCTGGTCTTCCCTGGCGGCGGACGCGAGATGCCCAAGTTCAAGGGCGAGGAATACCAGCTGAAATGGGACGGGCGAAGCGGTTTCGCCCGCGTCGCCATCGAGAACGGCTACCCGATCGTGCCGGTCGGACTGGTCGGCAGCGACGACGTCTACGAGCCCCTCTTCCAGCGCGACAGCACACTGGGCCGGCTGAGCCAGTCCATCGGCGAGCGGTTGGGCGGACGGTCCGACATGGCGATGCCGCTGGTGCGCGGCATCGGCCCGACGCTGATCCCCCGTCCGCAGCGTATGTACCTGGAGTTCGGCGCGCCGATCAGCACCACGGCGCCGTCCGGCACGACCGACCACGCCCGGTGGGTCGAAACCGTCAAGTCCGCGACTCAGCAAGCGCTGGAACAGATCTTGTCCGACCTCCAGGAAGTCCGGGCCCGCGATCCGTACCGCGGCCTGAATCCCCTGGCCTGGTCCCGGGCCGCTCAGCCACCCGAGGCTGCCATCCGCGTGGGCTGACCACGGCGGCGGTCGGGAGACCGTAACGTGGGTTGCCGTCGGGCGCAGCGCTTCATGCACCCGCATGCGGCAGAAAGGCTTCGCGAGATGGCATTCATCGACTACCAGCAGTTGTCCCTGACGCGCCACGACAACGGCGTCCTGCTGATCACCCTCGACCGGCCGGAGAAGTACAACGCCGCCGACGAGGGCATGCATGCCGAGCTGGCCAACATCTGGAAGGACGTCGCGGCCGATCCGGACACCCGGGTGGCCGTCATCACCGGCGCGGGAAAGGCTTTCAGCGCCGGCGGAGATCTGGCCATGGTCGAACGCATGGCGGGTGACTACGACCGCGTCTCGCACATGCTCGGCGAGATGAGCGACCTCGTCTACAACATGATCAACTGCGACAAGCCGATCGTGTCGGCCATCAACGGCGTCGCGGTCGGCGCGGGTGCCGTGGCCGCGCTGCTGGCCGATGTGGCAATCATCGCCGAGGACGCCAGGATCGGCGATGGCCACGTCAAACTCGGTGTCGCCGCGGGCGATCACGCCGCGATCATCTGGCCGTTGCTGGCCGGGACCGCCAAGGCCAAGTACTACCTGATGACAGGTGAGATGATCGACGGCGTCGAAGCCGAGCGCATCGGCATGGTCGCCAAAGCCCTTCCCCGCGAACAGGTTCTGGACGAAGCGCTCCGGGTGGCCGACGTGCTGGCCACCGGCGCCCAGCAGGCGATCCGGCTCACCAAGCGCGCACTCAACAACTGGCTGCGCCACGCCGGCCCGATCTTCGACCAGTCCGCCGCCTACGAGATGTTGACGTTCCTCGGGCCGGACGTGGTCGAGGGGTATACGGCGCTGCGCGAGAAGCGGCCGCCCCGGTTTCCGTCGGCGCAGTAGGCGCGGCGACCGAAATGACCTGGCAACAGATCGAACCCTTCCTCGTCGCCCTCGCCATCGGGCTGTTGCTCGGCCTGGAGCGCGAACGTAGCCATGCCCGCAAGCTCCCGGCCGGCTCCCGTTCGTTCGCGCTGCTATCGCTGGCCGGCGCGATCGCGGCCGGTTTCAGTCAGTGGGCTGTCGTCGCCGGATTTCTGGCTGTCGGCGCGCTCATCGCCCTGGCCTATCTCCGGACCAGCGCGGAAGATTCGGGAACGACTACCGCGACAGCCGCACTCGTCGCATATCTCCTTGGCGCCCTTGCCTATTCGCGTCCGGCACTCGCGGTGGCCCTCGCGGTCGTCGTCGCGGGCCTGCTCGTCTCGAAGAACCGCATCCACCGGTTCGCCCGCGACATCATGACCGAGGTCGAGCTGGAAGACGCGATCAAGTTTCTGGTCGTCGCGTTCGTGATCCTGCCGCTGCTGCCGGATCGCGGACTGGGGCCGTACGGCATTCTGAATCCGGAGAAGGTCTGGCTCCTCGTCGTCCTGCTCACCGGCATCGGGTGGGTGGGCTACATCGGGGTTCGTGCGCTCGGCCCGGAACGCGGCCTGCTGATCACCGTTATCGCCGGCGGCTTCGTCTCGGCGACCGCGACGACGGCGTCCATGGCCCGGCTCAGCCGCACGACACCGAGCGTGCGTGCGCCCCTGGCCAGCGCTCTGCTGGCCAGCCTGGCCACCTTCGTCCAGCTGCTGATCGTGATCGGCGTGGTCGACTCCCACGTCCTCCAGCGCCTGTGGCCACCCGTGGCCGCCGGCGCGTTGGTGCTGGTGGTGATCGCCGGGGTCGTCTACCGCGGAGCCGGTCTCGCCGAGGACAATCCGTCACCAGAGCAGGACACCGGCGCGAAAGCCGCAAGCCGACCGTTCGCCCTACGTCCGGCGTTGATCCTGGCCGCGGTGCTCACCCTCGCGCTGCTTGTCGGGCGGTGGGGCGCGGACGTGCTCGGTGCCGGCGGCACCGTGCTCGCCGCGTTCGCCGCGGGTCTGGCCGACGCGCACGCCGGTTCCGTCGCCGCCGCCAGCCTCGCCGCCAAGGGCGATATCACCGTCGACACCGCGCTGCTCGCGATAGCGGCCGCACTCGGCTCCAACCTGATCGTGAAGACCGTGCTGGCATTCACGGCCGGCGGTCGCCGGTTCGGGCTCCGGTTTCTCGCCGGGATGACCGCACCCGCCGTGGTTTTCGGCGTTGTCCTGGCCGTGACGATGACGTAGCCCGTCACCAGCGGCTACGCCTCGGCAGTCACCGCCTCGACCAACGCGTCCGCGGCGAGCAGACCAAGGTTGTTCGAGGCCAGCGGACTGTCGCCGGTGAGCAGCCGCCGGTCCTGATGGACCTGACCGGTCATCTGGTCATTGACGACCTTGAGACCCTGATCCTCCAGCGCCTCCCCGATGAAGAGCCGCAGCCCGCCGGGTATGTAACCCATCTCCTTGTTGGGCCCCTTGTCGAGCGCATCGGGAAAAACGCAGATGCGGTAGCCCTTGAACGGTGACTCCGTCTTGCCGATCGCGGCCGCCAGCAGGCAGGCCGGACCGTGACACAGCGTGATGACGAACCTGTCGTTCTCGAGTGCCCAATTGAGTACCTGACCGACCTCGGGGCTGAACGGGATACCGACCTCGGCGCCGTGGCCACCCGGGATGAATACCGCCAGATAGTCGGAATCGGGTCCCAGCCTGTCGACGATCACCTCACGAAGATTCAGCGGCTCCTTGAGTTTGGGCTTGAGGTCGGCATAGGTCTGCTGCACGGCGTCGTCCTTGCCCGGCATCGCCCACAGCTCCAGCTTCGCCGGGTTTCCGGTGATGGTGGCGACGTCGACGTCGAAGCCCGCGGCCATCAGGTGATGCAGCGGCAGCAGCATCTCCACGGGGTGGTTCCCGGTGGAGAACATGGTGCCGTTGTCCATCAGCAGATAGCGCTCGTCGGTGGCGATCATCAGAATCTTCCACCGGCCGCCGGCATAGGCGCCGGCATGTTTGACGCCGCCGAAATCTGTTCTGTCCGAGGTGTATTGGCTCAACGAGTACGCCGAGGGAAAGAAGGCGTTGTCCTCGGCCGGATCGGGTGTCGGGGACTTGCTCAGTTCGGATTCGCTCACGAGACGTCCTGACCTTGGCGGGAATTGCGACGACAAGGCCAGCCTACGAACTTCCCGGCGATCACGGAACCGTCGAAATCTCGGCGAAGGAGTGCGTCAGGGGTGAAGCACGACCGGAAGTCGCGTGGGTCCGCGCAGCGAACTGTTGGTGGACCATGTCGGCGGTCCGGTGATGGCCACTCTCGAAACGCGGTTGACGAGCTCACGCAGGACGGCATGCGCTTCCATCCGCGCCAGCGGCGCGCCCAGACACAGGTGCGCCCCGAAGCCGAAACCGACATGGGTCCGTGGGTTGCGGTCCGTGCGGAAAACGTCGGGGTCATCGAATGCGAGCGGATCGCGGTTCGCGGCGCCGAACGACAGGAGGACGCGTGAACCCGTCGGAATGGTGACGTCGCCGACCCGGTAGGGCGCGCGGGTGTAGCGGTAGAGGTTCTGAATGGGACTGGTGTACCGGATATGTTCCTCTATGGCCTGCGGGATCAGGTCCGGGTTCTCCCGGATCATGTCGTACTGATCCGGGTGCAGCGCATAGGTGTGGAGCATCCCGCCCAGCAGATTGGTGGTCGTCTCGTTGCCGGCGATCAGCAGCAGGATGGCGATCTGGAACAGCGCCTCGTCCGACAACGCGCCGTCGGAGCTGTGGGCGAGCAGCCGCCCCAGCACCGTGTCCGAGCCCTTCAGCTCTCCTGCCGCCAGATGCCGTAAGAAGTACCGGCGCAACGCCATTGCGGCACGCATCGACTTCGCGGCGTCGACGAGACCGGGGACGGTCGGGGTGAAGTTGATGAGCCGGGTGCTCTCGTCGGACCATCGGCGGAACTCGGCGATGTCACGCTCGGGGACGCCGAGCAGCGCGGCGATGACCCGCAGCGGCAGCGGGACCGTCAGTCGCTGTACGGCGTCCGCACCCGGGTCGGCGATGAGATCGCCGACGAGATCCGCGGCGAGCCCATCGATGGTGGCGCGCCAACTGTCCAGCGCGCCTTTGGTGAACGCCGGCTGCACCTGCTTGCGCAGCCGGCTGTGCTGCTCGCCGTCGGTCACCACGACGAGGTCGGCGACCATCCGAATCCGCGTCACCCCTTGGCTGCTGGTGACCTGGTCGGTGTCGCGCAGGGCGGCACGGACGTCGTCGAGCCGGTGCAGAATCCACGTCGACCGCTGCGGGCTGTAGTGCACTCGCCCACCCCGATGCAGGGCCGCGTACGCCTCGTGCGGATGGGCGGCGGTCTGCGGGTCCAGCGGGTCATAGTCGGTGTTGATGGCGCCGGTCCAGCTGCGGTAGCCGAGGCGGCGGGCACGCACCGCCGCCGCGACGTTCAGCTGGCCGGCGGCCAGCAGCGGGGACAGCAATGAGGTGGTGCCACGTACCGCCTGTGCGACTGTCATGTCAGCGGACCTTCCTGGTTGCCACCTGATCAGCGTCCGTGCCGGCCACCCAGGTGGTCAATGCGTCTCGTCGAAGTTGAAAGACGCACCAGCAGCACGGCGCCGGTGGTCGAGCGCGCGGGGATTCCCGACCAGCCCATACCTCTGAGATAGAAACCGCAGAACGTCTCAAGGTGATAGAACGGATTCTGCTCCTATCGCGAGGAGGCCCCACCACATGCCACAACATGACTGGGTGCTCGGCACCGACCGCAATACCGAAGCGCTCGCCCGCATTCTCTCGGCCTCGTCGGAACTCGTGTCCCGCAAGGGTTTCGAAGCGTTCACGGTCGAAGCGGTGGCCGCCGAACTGCACTGTTCCCCGGCCACCGTCTACCGCCGCGCCGGTGGCAAGGCCGCCATCCTCGAGCGACTCGTATCGCTGTTCGCCCAACGAATCGTCGGCTCCATCCGCGAGGCCATCACCGGCCTGGAAGGTACCGAGCGCGTCGTGGCTGCCATCGTCGTCGCGCTGGACTGCATGCGGGCCGAGCCGCTGGGAAAGCTCATCATGGGTGATATCCGGCCCGATCACGACAGCGGGGCCGTGACCGCGTCACCTCTGGTTGCCAAGTTCGCCGACGAGATGATCGGGCGCCACGACCCGCTGGCAGCACAATGGCTGATCCGCGTGACATTCGCGCTGTGGTACTGGCCGCTCAAGGACAAACAGGCCGAATACGAACTGGTGAAGCGCTTCGCCGGGCCGTCCGTGACACTGGGCCTGAGCGAGTGAACTCCCGCCAGGTCCGGAAACAGAAATGGGGCCGGTGGACACCGACCCCATCTGAATCTCTGTGGAGCTAAGGGGAATCGAACCCCTGACCTTCTCGATGCGAACGAGACGCGCTACCAACTGCGCTATAGCCCCTTGTACCGGAAGCAAAGGCTACCAGTACCGGTCCGCCACATAAAAACCGAGTTACTGACCGGCCGCTCGGGGCAGGTCATAGTCGCGCGCCATCCGGGCATATTCCAGGTGCTCGAAGATCGGATCCTCGTCGTCGATGTCTAGGACGACGGCACCCGGACGGCGCAGGCGGGAGGGGACGACGTCGAACTCCTCGTCCTGGGTGTTCTCGACGCCGTGCCGGGACCGCATCATCCGCTGGGCGCGCCGGCGCCGCAGCTGTTCCTCGATCCGGGTCTGGCGGCGCAGGTACGCCAGGTACAGCACGGAGATGACGCTGACCGTGCCGCACAGCCACCACATGCCGGGCGACAGCGCGAAGGCGGCGATGCCGGTGAACAGGATCGCCAGCGCCATCACGGACAGCATCCGGCTGCGGAAGCGGTACTTGCGTTCGGCGGCCGCGACGGCGGCCTTCGACTCGTAGCGGACGCGGCGCGCCTTGGACATCGAATCGGCCAGCTTCGGCTCGGCTTCGGAGGCCGCTTCGACGCCTGACGTGTCGTCGACGTACTCGTAGTCGTGTTCGGTGCCGTCCTCGGCTTCGGCCGCAGGCGCGGGCTCGGGCTCGGGCTCGGGCGCTTCCGCGGCCGGTTCCTCGTCCGCCGCGATGGCCTCGTGCACGTCGGTGGTCGGCTCGGCCTCCGAGAGGGCTTCAGCCTCGGGCGCCGCCGCCATCTCGTCCGTGAGCGCTTCCTCGGGGTCGAAGTCGGCCTCGGAGATGGTCCGGATCGCCATGGTCGGCGTCGCGATGTCGTCGAAAAGCGTTGGCTGTTCCTGGCTTTCGGGCTCGGGAACGGCTTTCATGCGCCCGGAGGCGCCGATCGGCAGCGCACCGGAGTCCATCTCGACCACCTCGACGTCGAGGTACTCCGATTCCTCGACGACGACCTGGTCGGCGAGCACCACCGAACGCGGCGCATCAGCCTCGGGGTCGGCGACCGGGATCGAATCGGTGGTCGCATCGCTGCGCGCGAAGTCCTCTTCGAACGCGCTGAGATCGTCGTCCTGCTTCCAGTGCGGGTCGCTGTAGTGCCCTGCGGCGGGCCCACTGCGGCGGCGCCGCAGCCGGCTGTTGCCGTCAGTGTTGAGCACGCGGGTCGCCAATGCGACATCGCTCGTCCGGCGGACGTTCTCGCGCTTGCTGATCAACATCGGCACCAACACGAACAACCACAACACGACGAGGGATATCCACAGTAGGGATTGGGGGATGCTTGGCATGTCGCCGGCTCCTTTCCCCATCAGATTAGGTCCGTGACCAGCGCATCCGAAGCCGACGCGCCAGGGTCAATTACACACCTGTAATTCGCTACTTACAAGCACATCAGTCACAGATGTCACATCTGCAACATAATCCCATTTGCGATTTGTGCACGATTTGCCGCGCCCACCGCGGACTACCGTGCACAAATCCCTCAGACCCAGGTGGCACGGCCCTCCCTGACCAGCGCCGATGACGCCGACTGCGCCATCTCTTCCACGGTCATGGCGACCAGCAGATGGTCCCGCCAGGCCCCGTCGACTTCCAGGTAGCGCTGCAGCAGTCCCTCTTCGCGGAACCCCACCCGTGCCAGCACCGACCGGCTCGGACCGTTTTCCGGGCGGACGGTCGCCTCGATCCGGTGCAGTCCGACCGGCCCGAAGGCATGGTCGACGCCCAGTGCCAGCGCGGCCGTCGCGATCCCGCCGCCGGTGTACTGACGCGCCACCCAGTAGCCGATCCACGCCGACCGCAGCGCTCCGTGTGTCACGTTGCCGATGGTCAGCTGCCCGCAGAACTCACCGTCCAACTCGATGACGTACGGCAGCATACGGCCGCGCCGCGCCTCTGCCCGCAACCCCGAGCACAGCGCCGGCCATGACGAAACAGCATGGCGCGCAGTCCAATCCACCTCACCGACGGGCTCCCAGGGTTCCAGGTGGGCACGGTCCGTCAGCCGCATCCGGCTCCACACCGGACCGTCGCGCAACCGCACGGGCCGCAGTCGCACCACCCCGGCCCGCACGCGGATCGGGCCAACCGACAGCGGCCAGCCCGGATGCATCGCACTCGAACGCAACAGGTTCACGAATCAGCCGCGCTGCGCAAGAAAGGCCACATCGACCGATTCGCCCGTGCGAATCTGCTCGGCCTCGGTGGGCACGATCACCAGGCAGTTCGCCTCGGCGAGGGTGGCCAGCAGGTGCGACGCGCCCGGCGCCCCACCCAGCGCCTGCACCAGATATTCGCCGGTGTCCTGATCGCGCATGAGCTGCCCGCGCAGAAATCCCTTGCGCCCCACCACCGATGAGATGGGCGACAGCGTCCGGGCCGGCACCACGCGCCGCATCGGCTGCCGCTTGCCCAGCGACATCCGGATCAACGGACGGACCATCACCTCGAAGACCACCAGCGCACTCACCGGGTTCGCGGGCAGCAGGAAAACCGGGACGCCGTCGCGGCCGAGCGTGCCGAAACCCTGCACCGATCCGGGGTGCATCGCGATCCGGGCGACCTCCATCTCCCCCAGCTCGGCGAGCACCGCGCGCACGCCCTCGGCCGCCGCGCCGCCGACAGCGCCCGCGATCACCACGACTTCCGACCGGCTCAGCTGGCCCTCGATCACATCGCGCAGGGTCTTGGGGTCGGCATCCACGATGCCGACGCGGTTCACCTCGGCGCCGGCGTCGCGCCCGGCGGCGGCCAAGGCATAGGAGTTGACGTCATAGACCTGGCCGTTGCCGGGCGTGCGGGAGATGTCGACGAGCTCGCCGCCGACGGAGATGACCGTCAGCCGCGGCCGCGGGTGGACCAGCACGCGTTCGCGGCCCACCGCCGCCAGGAGTCCGACCTGGGCCGGCCCGATGATGGTGCCGGCACGCACCGCGACGTCGCCGGGCTGCACGTCGTCCCCGGTACGACGGACGTAGGCGCCGGACCGCACCCCGCGCAGGACCCGCACGCGCGATTCGCCGCCGTCGGTCCAGCGCAGCGGCAGCACCGCGTCGGCGAGCGTGGGCATCGGCGCACCGGTCTGCACCCGGGCGGCCTGCCGCGGCTGCAGGCGAGTGGGGGTTCGTTCGCCGGCGGCGATGGTCGAGACCACGGGCAGCGTGACGTCGGCGTCGCCGCCGGAATCCGCGCCAATGACGTCGACGCTGCGCACCGCATAGCCGTCGATGGCGGCTTGATCGAACCCGGGCAACGGGCGTTCGGTGACCACCTCTTCGGCGCACATCAGGCCCTGCGCTTCGGCTATCGCCACCCGCACCGGCCGCGGTGCCACCGCCGCAGCCGCAACCCGGGCCTGCTGGTCCTCAACCGAACGCACAGCTCGCCTTTCTGCATACCTCGCACACCGTGGCTGACCACATGCTCGCGCACGTGCGGGCCAACCGTACCGCCGGTGTCAGGCGCTCAGCGCTCGGCAAGACCCAATCGCTCGACCAACCAACGCCGCAATTCCGGGCCGTAGTCGTCGCGTTCCAACGCAAAGTCAACCGCAGCTTTAAGGTAGCCGCCGGGATTTCCCAGGTCGTGTCGGGACCCGCGGTGCACCACCACATGCACGGGGTGGCCGTCCTCGATGAGGAGCGCGATGGCGTCCGTCAACTGGATCTCGCCGCCGACACCCTTCTGCACGCGCCGCAACGCGTCGAAGATGGCGCGGTCCAGGATGTACCGACCGGCCGCGGCGAACGGCGACGGGGCGTCCTCGGCCTTCGGCTTCTCCACCATGCCCTTGACGCGCAGCACATTCGGGTTGGCCGCGTCGGGCACCGTCTCGACGTCGAACACGCCGTAGGCGCTGATCTCGTCCTCGGGCACCTCGATGGCGCACAACACCGAGCCGCCACGCTTGGCGCGTACCTTCGCCATGGTCTCGAGCACGCCGGTCGGCAGCACCAGATCGTCGGGCAGCAGGACCGCGATGGCATCCTCGTCGGGCAGCAGCACCGGCTCGACGCAGCTGACGGCGTGGCCCAGGCCCAGGGGCTCGGCCTGCACGACCGACTCCACCTTGATCAATGCGGGTGCGCGCCGCACCTTCTCGAGCACCACGTGCTTGCCGCGCGCCTCGAGCGTTCCTTCGAGGATGAGGTCCTCGACGAAATGCGCAACGACGCCGTCCTTGCCCTCCGAGGTCACGATGACCAGTCGCTCGCCGCCGGCGTCGGCAGCTTCCGCAGCAACCAGCTCGATGCCGGGGGTGTCGACGACCGGCAGCAACTCCTTGGGCACGGTCTTGGTGGCAGGCAGGAAACGCGTGCCCAGACCAGCCGCCGGGACCACCGCGGTACGCGGCATCGGCACTGAAGTCTGTGTCGTCATTGTTCACACGATAACGGCAATGCCTCGATCTGCCCTACCAAGGTGCACCTTCCAGGGGTCAGCGGCAACGCCGAAGTGGCCGTTACCTGGACAGGTGTACAACACCGGGCGAGCAAATATGACACGGTGGTAACCGTGACCCCTGAGGGAAAGCGTGAGCTGCGCAGCGCCATCCTGAATCGACGGCGGGCCCTGACGCCGGAGCAGAGGCAGGCGGACGCCGAAGCGCTGGCGCGACGGGCGCCCGAATTGGTGAGCCCCGGCGTCGTGGTGTGCGCGTATGTCCCGATCGGCACCGAACCGGGTTCGCCGGCGATGCTGGACGCCCTGATCGACGCCGGTGCCCGGGTGTTGTTGCCGGTGACGCACCCCGACGCCCCGCTGAGCTGGGGCTGGTATCGCGCCGGGCATCTCACGAAGGCGTCCTTCGGACTACTCGAACCGGCGGGGCCGCATCTTGCACCCGATGCGATCCGGCAGGCCGGCGTGGTGCTGGTCCCTGCGCTCGCCGTCGACCGTGCGGGCGTGCGCCTCGGCCGCGGCGCCGGCTTCTACGACCGGTCGCTCTCGCTGGCCGCGGCGGACGCGCTGCTCGTGGCGGTGGTGTACGACGACGATCTGCTGCCGGCGCTACCTGCCGAACCGCACGACGTCGCGATGACGCATGCCCTGACCCCGCGGGCGGGCCTGGTCACGCTGGGAGTTTGAAGCTGAGGGAGACGATCAGTCCTTGCCGCAGGTACATCCCGATCCGCAGTTGCAGTTTTCACAGGTGCAGTCCGGGTTGTCACAGCCGCCCTTGGTCATGATGCGAGTCATGCGCACAATGCTATGTGTCCCGCCGCCATCCCGGACGTGATTGCCCCTGCCACCTGGCCACCGGGCCTGTCGGCCTGGGAATGCCCGGCACCGAATAGCTGTTTTGGCACTTGAGCCGGTAGAGTGCTAACAAGTTTGACGACCTCGGAGGTTTACGTGCCGACCTATTCCTACGCGTGTACCGAGTGCGACAACCGGTTCGACGCGGTGCAGGCATTCAGCGATGACGCGCTGACCGAATGCCCGAAGTGCCACGGCCGGCTGCGCAAGCTGTTCGGCTCCGTCGGCGTGGTCTTCAAGGGCAGCGGCTTCTACCGCACCGACAACCGCGATTCGAAGAGCTCCAGCACCGCGGCCGCTCCCGCAAAGAGCGAGTCGAGCTCCAGCTCGTCGGACTCGTCTTCGTCGTCCTCGTCGTCCTCGTCGAGCAGCAGCACGAAGTCGGCCGCGCCGGCCGCCGCCGCGTCCAACTGAGTTATCCACAGGCCGGAAGCGTTCCGGCCTGTGTTTCCCGCACAGAATCCCTACCGTTACGGCATGGGGGATTCGCTCGATGCGCCGTTGATCGGCCGACTGACACACAAGCTGCGGCCCGACTGGACCAGGACCACGGCCGCGCGCCGCGCCGCCGCAGGGATGTTGGTGGTCCTCGCGGCCGTCATCGAATTTCGGCCGGACCCCGCGGACGGACAGGTCGCCGTCGTCGTCGCCGCGCATGACCTGTCCCCCGGCTCAGCCTTGACGGCAGACGACGTCGTCGTCGAATCCCGTTCCGCGCCAGGCATTCCCGACGGCGCACTGCGCGAATCCAGCGCCGTCGTCGGCTCGACGCTGGCCGCCCCAGCGCGACGCGGCGAGGTCATCACCGACGTGCGGATACTCGGTTCCCGGCTCACCGTCGCCGCCGCCGGGCCCGACGCGCGCATGGTACCACTGCATCTGGCGGACGCCGCGCTCCCGGACCTGCTGCGCGCAGGCGACGTGGTCGACGTCCTGGCCGGACCGGAGAACGCCGGCACGACAGCCGATCAATCGCCGGCCGAGGTGATCGCCACCGACGCGCGGGTGGTGCTGGTGTCCGAACGGCGCAAGTCACCGACGAGCGCCGACGAACGCGTCGTACTCGTCGCCCTGCCGCGGCACAGCGCCAATGTCGTCGCGGGCGCGGCGCTGCACCGGGCCATCACCGTCACTCTGCACTGATCCGCGAAATTTGCCGCACGGCTGATTTCGATTTCGTCACCAGTACGCATCTGTTGCGATCGTCCGGCCGCCGACTCCTGCACGATGCTCAGGTCGGTCTTACCGTTCGTGGGTACAGGCCGTATCACAGGGAGGGCAGTCATGCTTAAGGGCTTCAAAGAGTTTCTCGCACAGGGGAACATCGTCGATCTGGCGGTCGCCGTCGTGATCGGCGCCGCGTTCACCACGCTGGTGAAGGCGTTCACCGACCAGGTGATCCAGCCGTTGATCTCCAGCATCGGTGCCGGCGGCGACCACTCGTACGGGGTCCTGCGGATCCACCTGCTCGGCGACAACTACATGGACCTGAACGCGGTCTTGAGCGCGACGATCAACTTCGTCCTGGTGGCCGCCGTCATCTACTTCGTGGTTGTGCTGCCGTACAGCAAGTTCCGCGCGGCCAAGGAAGACGCCATCAAGGAGGAAGTCGAACTTCTGAAGGAAATCCGCGACCTGCTCGGCAACAAGTAGCGGATACGACAAAGCCCCCGGCCTGAAGTGGTCCCCGAAAGTTGGACCCTGACGTAGGGAGCTTAAGCCGCGAGGGCCGAGCAATTGTCAATACCTGTGGATCGGGGTGTTTCAGGCGACCTCCGTTTCGGTGTGTTGATCGCCGTCTGACGGTG
>NZ_JBJIAI010000017.1:0-122464 GCF_045311035.1 Mycobacterium sp. SMC-13 | reverse complement strand
TTTGTCCACCCCGGTCTTGAGGTTGTCACACACCAACCGGGCCGGGACCCCGCCGAAGAACTCGAACGCCGCGACATGGCAAGCGCACCAGGTGGTTTGGTCCATCCGGATCACCGGGCGCACGAACAGGTGCCGCGAACACGCCAACACCATCACGAACGCCCACACCGCCACCCGGCGGCCCACCGCGGGATCGAACCACATGCCCAGGCGACCGTAGTCGATCTGCGCTTCACTGCCCGGCTCGACCGGCCCGCGCGGCACGGTCACCTTCGCTCGTGCCACCTCTTCCGCGAAATGTGTTGCGATCCAACGCCGAACCGAGGACTCCGACACCGCTACCGCATGCTCGTCCCGCAACCGCTGAGCGATCGTGGCGATCGTGACATCGGCATCGAGCCAGGTCTTGATCTGGTCCCGGTGCGGTTCGATCAGCGGCCAGGTCAGCGCCCGCGCCGCAGGATCGGACAGTTCCGGGAACCACCCGCCGATCAGCTCCGACCACTGTGGCGCGGTCAGCGGCTCGGTACCCGGGCCGATACCCGCCGCGACCGCCGGAGCCAAATATTTGCGGACGGTCTTGCGGTCAATGCCCAGCGACTCCGATAACTGGACCTGCGAACGGCCCGCGTGCCAGTGGGTGAACAACTCGACCAAATCGAGCATCACGATACTTCTCCTCGCCATCAGCGCCCTTCCATCCACCATCAGATGGATGCAGAGCGAACCGGTAAACGAGGCCCACACCAGGCAGACACACCGCCCAGGGTGGGGAATTACGTGACAGCCAGGGTGGGGAATTACGTGACGGACAACCCCTCAAACCTGGGGAAATACGTGACCGCTGACAGTTGGGGAACTTTGATGGAGGGCCCCTCGGCTGAAAGCCGAGAGAGCTACAGCTCTGCTTTCGTCCGCACCCTGCTGGCGCGCGGGAAGCTCGAGATTCTTGGGGGCTACCGCACAGTCATCGAAGCTTTGGAGGATGTGATCGACGAGGCGACGCAAGCGTCTAAGCGCCCCGGCCCACCGGACGGCGCCGAACTCGGGCGCCGGCTAGGTGCGGTATCTACTGCAATAACCAAAGTGGTGTCGCCACCTCGGCTGCGCGTCGTCCGTCGATCGAAATCTGCCGGCGCGCCCGCGCATGGTCGTGTGGAAAAGGCGTCGGACGGCGCTTCCTGACCATTCGCGCCCTTGGGGTCAGCGGGGCGCAGCTCAAATTGCGCCCAAAAAGTGGCCATGAGGCACCGACAAACTCAGTTAAAAGCTCTGACCGTCTTCCATCAGGTTGACTTTGAGAGAGTCCTTCAACGCCTCGACGTTGCCACCTTTGGCCAATAAGGCGGTCTGCGAGCCGAGGCCAACAAGCTGTGAGGCGAGCTGGACGACGCACTCGGAACAGTTGTCCACTTCGGCGAGGATTTCGTCGGTGCGGGGTAATCGATTGTTGTTGAGTGCCGCCAAGATCAGTCGTTGCGCGCGAGTCCCGTCGATGTTGGCGGCTGCTCTGGTTTGGCCTTGCGCGCGCAGCGAGCACGGTTTACAGGTGGTCATCTCTCCATCATCACCTTTGGTCACGGTCGGACCGCTGGAGTCATGGCGGCGTGCTGTTGGTGCCAAGCGATGTCGCGGCCTGTGCCGCCTTCGGTCGCGCGGTTGTTATTGACGGTGATGTGGGTGTCGCCGCCCTGAATTGTCGACGAAGTCGGCCGGTCGGACTGTCCCGCTGCCGGCGTTCGCGGTTTCGATGCTGACCGCGCGCCGCGGCCGGGATTTCTGAGGCGAGCAGCCGATGACCTTTCCGTCGTCCGCGGGTACTCATCGGGACCCCGACAACTTCAACAAACAGTGGCGGGCGGTTCGCGAAGGCCTCGGTGTGCCGGACGTGAGCAGTCACTCGTTCCGAAAGTCGGTGGCCACCCTGATCGATGAGGCGAGACTGTCCGCCAGGTTCGACGCCGAAAAACTCGGCCACGCGAAAGTGTCGATGACCCGAGATGTCTACATGGGCCGCGGCAAGGTACATCCGCAGGTCGCGGCCGTGCTGGACCGCGCTATTTCCGACGAACAAACGTCGACTCAGTTGACACGTTGGTGCCCCCACCAGGGCTCGAACCTGGGACCTGCGGATTAAAAGTCCGTAGCTCTACCGACTGAGCTATAGGGGCGTGGGACACAGGATACTGCGTCCCGTGCAGCGGCCTCCGGGGGTAGGTGGTTGAGCGGCGGTTGGTGGTCTGAAGTGCCGATTTGGGCCGTGGGGCGGTCGTGCCCTAAGCTATCGAAGCTCCCAACGGAAACGTTGAGAGCGCCCCCGAAGAGATTCGGATTGGCCCCCATCGTTTAGTGGCCTAGGACGCCGCCCTTTCACGGCGGTAGCACGGGTTCGAATCCCGTTGGGGGTACGCAACGCGAGAGCGAAGCAACGCAGTATGTAAGGCCCTGTGGCGCAGTTGGTTAGCGCGCCGCCCTGTCACGGCGGAGGTCGCGGGTTCGAGTCCCGTCAGGGTCGCCAGAACGGCGAGGCAACTTGCCCTTCCGGCCAGGTAGCTCAGTTGGTACGAGCGTCCGCCTGAAAAGCGGAAGGTCGCCGGTTCGATCCCGGCCCTGGCCACTTCAAGAACCACCTGGAGACGGGTGGTTTTTCTCGTATTTGGGCGCGTGCCGTGATCGTCAGCCGCCCCCGCCGCAGCCGCCCCCGCCGCAGCCGCCCCCGCCCCCGCGGTGCCCACCACCGCAGCCTGAGTGCGCCCCGTGGCCTCCCTCGCCGCAGCCGGAGAAGTCAGCACCGGCAGCCCAGCCGCCAGCTCCGGCGTCGGCAACGGGCCCGGAGCTTCCGCCGCGGGTAACTCCAAGGCGTTGAAGCCCCCGTCGCTTGACGGTTACGAAGAGCAAAATGAGCGCCGCGTCGAACGCGATGACCACTACCGGAATCGTCCACCACATGATCGCGTCCTCCCGCATCGTGTACGCACTTACGGGACGAAGCGGACCATCACCGCAGCGCTACCGATTCCAACTCCGGCGTCGTACTCGCCGTGGGTATCACACGGCACCCGACGCGCGAATCCACCTCAGCACCGGATTGACCGGGTCGGCCTCAGGGTGAGGACCGTGGCTTACACCGTTAGCCAGCGCGGCTGGGGAACACGTTCTCAACCGACCGCGTGTCCCAAGTCGCGGCGCGCCGTACGGTGGCGAACCTGATGGGGGATCGGCTGCCGGGACTCAGTGCCGAGGACGTGTACAGCGAGCAGCTGGCCTAGGCGCCCGCTCCGCCGAGCCGAGCCGCATCTGTGGCCGTGGCACGATCAGAAGTCCGCAGTGGCTCGACGTTCTCTGGTTAGCATCTCGCCATGACGGAGATCAGCCCGAGCGAACTCTCGGCGCTTGCAGAGAAAGTCAACAAAGGCAAGTACGGGAAGTACCTTCGGCGGGTAATCCTTCGCAAGGTTCGAGGTTTCACCGATAAAGAGGTCCGATTCGACTTTCCAGTGACCGCGCTGATTGGTCCGAACGGCGGTGGGAAATCCACGATTTTGGGGGCTGCCGCGTTGGCGTACAGGGGGGTGAAGCCAGAACGATTCTTCGCGAAGAGCGGCCGTTACGACTCGAGCATGGTGAAGTGGTCGATCGAGCACGGGGTCATCGACAAGGAGGTGGATCCGGCGGCGGAGGTGCGGCGTAGCGTCAACTTCCCCTCCTCGAAGTGGAATCGAAAGCCTTTTGTCCGTGACGTGCTCGTCTTCGGAGTTACGCGGACGGTGCCCGCGACGGAGCGTGCGGACCTTCGTCTCGCCCGAGGTAGCAGTTTCAAGGCGATCTCGGAAACGAACCTCCCATCCAAGGTCATTGAGGCAACGCAGGCAATCCTCGGCAAGACTGTGGACGGTTACTCCGAACTGGATGTGACCACGCGCGCGACTCTCTATGCGGCCAAGGACGACGGCACCGGCACCTCGTATACGGAGTTCCACTTCGGGGCCGGACAGGCCAGCATCATCCGGATCGTCGCGGGTATCGAGGCCGCTGAGGAAAACAGCCTGATTCTCATCGAGGAGATCGAGAATGGGCTCCACCCCGTCGCTACGAGGCGACTCGTGGACTACTTGATCAGCGTCGCTATCCGCAAGAAGTGCCAGGTCATCTTCACCACGCACTCGTCAGAGGCGTTGGAAGCGCTTCCGTCTGATGCTGTGTGGGCGGCGATCGACGGTGAGGTCATGCAAGGAACTCTCAACATCGCGGCTCTCCGTTCGATCACGGGGGCTATTCCGGCGCAGGTGGTGGTGTTCGTAGAGGATGGGTTCGGTGAGCTTGTCCTCGCAGCGGCTCTGCGCCACCACGGTGCCGACCTCAGTGCCGTGGCAATTCACGGGCTCGGGGGAGCTGAGCAAGCGATCAAGATTCAAGAGGGCCGCTTGAAGGATCCGACGGCTGTGGTACCCAGCGTTGTATTCCTCGACGGCGATAAGGCAGACAAGGAGAACGACGCCAACAGAATCTACGTGCTGCCCGGCGGCGATGACCCCGAGGTGCACGTCTACGACGTTGTGCTGGGCGACCTCGACAACCAAGCGGCGAAGCTCACAGCGGCGTTGAATCTTCCGATGGACCAGCAGAACCGGGTGAAGGAGGTGGTTCGGGAGACCGGACTCACCAACCACGACCGGCATATCATCTTCCGTCAGATCGGGGAGAAGCTAGACCTCACCGCTGAGCTCGTAGTTGCCAATGCGTTCCTCGGGTTGTGGGCACAGCTTCGGCCTGACGAGATCACGGCGCTGTTGTCGCCGATTCAGGAGCGCCTGCCGATGAAGGCCCCGTAGGCGCGGTACTACCCACCATCGGTCGTGTAAAACGAATGCCCGCTGCGCTTGGGCCACCACTCAATCAGACCATCAGCTGCATTGTGACGAGGCGTGGATGGCATCCAACCAGGGCCGAGGAGCATTGGCAGGCGTGGAGGACGGGAAGGCTGCCGGCCGCCCTGAGAGCTAACGGACCGCGGGTGAATCCGTGGCATGCTGGCCGGCACGGCGTCTGGGGTGGACAGCTGCGCGATGCACACCGCCATAATCAGCGCCTCCCCGCGATTTTCCGGCCCGCGTTGAAGTAGGCCATCTCCACCGCGTCCGCCCGCACCCCCTCGACAGAGGCGATGCCGTGCGCGTGGTCGATCCATTTCGAATACGTTGACGGATCCCAGGGCCCATTTCGCGAGATGTCCCAACCGTCAACCGTTTTCAGCGCCACGGCAACGAACTGGTCCAGGATGAGTGCCCGCCCGGGCTGACGACGATTGGCGTCTGCGGAGTAGAGGAACTTGGTGAAGAACGACGGGCCAAGATGCTTGAGGTACTGCGGCTGCCCTCTCAACATCGCTGTGTAGGCATCCACGGTGTCACCGCCCCGTAGCATCTGGGCAGCGGTCTGCAGGGAGTCACTGATGCGCTCGGCGTCGTTGTCCCTGAACACCTTTGCGCGTCTGCCGACGAGGAACGCCCACTTGCCTGTTCCCCACACGTAACCGGCGAGCAGTGACTGCGGCAGCCCGTGGCTGTGCGCGGTGTCGAGCAGATCGGCCCTCGTGATGGTGCGGTATCCGCGGTCCCGGGCGGGCAGCTGTTCGAGGAAGGCTCCCCACCCGTTCGGTACCCGCGGAGTCCACCATGCCGGGCGGAACCGGAAGCCGTGCGCGAGGACCTCGTTTTCGGTAGGGAACTCCACGATGCCTAACACTTCGTATCGTCGCGTGGGCGATCGAAGCTCCACCGGATGGCCGCGGCCAGATGCGCTACGTAGTCCACGACGAGTTCGTTGTCGTGCTGGCGCTGGATCCATGACGGGTGCTTCGCGGCGAAGACGAGTGGCGCATCCTTCGGAAGCCGTCCGCGCGGGGGCTCGAACGGTGGCACTGACACCCGGGCTCGTGGGAAGAAGAACTTCACGACGCGTTCGGCGTCGCGGCCCAGCGTGATCACCAGCCGGGGGCGCACGATCCCAATCTCGCGGTGCAGGAACGGGGAGCAGTTGACGATCTCGTGCTGATGAGACGCGCGGTTCTTCGGCGGGTGGCAGTGCACCGCGTTGCTGATGAACACCTGGTCCTTCGTGAGGCGGGCAAGCCTGATGGCTTCGTCGATCAGGTCACCGCTTCCCTCGGTGAAGGGGATCTGGGTCGCCATGCACTTCTCGCACAAGCTCTGCCCGACCAGCACCACCGGTGAGGTCAAGCAGCCGTACCCGGGCGCGGACGCAGTGATGCCCTCGATGTTCATCCCTTCGCAGCGGCGGCAGTTGGCAATCTCGGTGTCGAGGGTGATCTTGAGCCTTCGCCGCGAGGCGTCGGTGTCATGCCCCACCGCGTTCGAGCTCATCGGTGGAGTGTAGGTAGGACGACGTGTGTGGCGATGGAGATCACCGGCAACTGCATTGCTCCACGGGTTGACGACCCGTTGCCGGACCGCCTCCACCTCCCGCACTGCGGGACGCCGCGTCACCCTGTGAGAATCGATCCATGACCACCCGTGCCGGCTCCGACGAGCATTACGTCCTCGATCTGTGCGACGAGATCCTCGGGATTCCGGGACGGCGCCAGCAGCGATTCGACTGGTTGCGCGGTGACCCTTCTGCCAAGCGGCCCCGCGGTACGGAACTCCCCGTCGACGGGTATGGCCCGATCTGGGACTGGTCGTCGAGTTCCAGGAGGAGCAGCATTCGCAGCCGTCGCTATTCTTCGACCGGCGCCAGACCGTCTCTGGGATCGGCAGGGGCGAGCAGCGCCGCCGCTACGACGAGCACAAGCGCACCTCGATTCCCGAACACGGGCTGCGGCTCGTCGTAATCGAGAAGTCCACCTTCATCTTGCGATCGCGGCGGATCGCACGTAACCGCGCACGCGACCTCGCAGTTATCCGGGAGCACCTCGGGCTGGGCTGAGACATCGGTGCTCACACAGCACCATTCCCATCCGACTCGGGTGGGGTCAACACCAGGCCCACGGAGGTGAACGCGGCTCAGCCGCTCGGCCAGCTCGCCGCCTGCACGCTCGCAGCCAACACGTGCCCAGTCATCGTCTGCCCTGTTATCAGTAGATCAGTCGTCGGATGGGACCTGCTCGGCCCACGTGAGTGGGGTTCGGCGTGACTGCCGCGACGGCTACGTCATTCGGCCCGGGTCGGGCGAGGCGCCCACACCCGGCTCCACACTTCACGAATCGCGACGCCGAGCAGAACCAGTGCGAACACCACCAGCAAGCTCAACTTGAGACCACCGCCGAATCCCGTGCCGTAGTGGAGCGCACTGAGGATGATGGCGGCACCGGTGATCGGCGCGAGAATCGTGACAATGCCCGCGGGCCATCGCGCGACGGATATCGCTTCGACCACGGCGGCAATGGTAGTGATAGCCAGCGCCACGACCGCGACGGTCGAGAGGACGTTCACGATGAAGAACCCATCGTTCAGCACCGGCGGATGGCCGGTCAGAGGCTCGTACGCCGTCCAACCAAAGTCTTTGTGCCCCAACCCGACTCCGAATATCGACTCGTCGTAGTCGGCGTACCGCCGCGGCAAGCCGAAGTTCAATGGCGCTGAATTCATCTCCGTCATGAGACGTGCGACGACGAACACCCACCACGACACGGCCCCGGTGACGTGAGCGATCCGCGCCGTAACGAAGCGCCGACCGTGGAGTTCAACGCAGCTCATCCGAATACCGGCGCGCCGTTCGGACCGATCTGTGGCGCCGGCGCGAAGCAGCGAGTCATAGTTCGTCGTCTTCGTCTTCAAGCCGCGGGCGTGGCTTGCGCATCACGACCACTGCCCAGATCACGCCGCCGATGAGCGCCGCGACGATCGCCAAGAAGACGAGCTGTCCCGCCAGATAGTCCATCGCATCCCCCTGCCCCCCGAAATCCAAGGATAAGGGGATCACCGGCATGGTTCCCGCGGAGATTTGGGCGTCTCCCGCTGAGGTGACAGCAGGACGGAACACGCGCAACCGTGGCACCGGACTATGTTGGCCAGTGAACGGGTGAAAGCGTGGCGATGATGGCCGGTCTCCTCCGAATGGGTACGTACCTGGCGGCTTGCGGGGCGCTGGCCCTCGGCCTGTCGCCGGTAGCGGCAGCTGACGCGGCTTTCGACCCGACGGGCAACCGATCAGGCGGCCCGGTACCGACCGTCAACGGTGTGCCCTGTGTCGGTGGCGGCCTGGGTGTTTGCGTGAGCATGAGGCAGAACCGTCCGCCCGCTTCGGTGCCGCAGTCCGGTGTGGGGCACAGTCCGACGGTGCGCCGCTGAGTGTCGAGCCGCCCGACGCGCAACCGGCGGCCGACGAGTTCAGCTGGGTAAGGTGCTGGCAATGACCAATTTCCCGGAGCCGGCCGACGACCTCGAGCCGCAGCTCGAACCGGTCGCGGCCCGGCTCCTCGACGCGCAGGTGGCGTTCGCCATGCAGCAGCTGCGCGGCGAGAACTACCACAGCCTGGTCCTCGACGAGATCGAGCACGCCCTGTCGGAGGCGTCGGACATCACGCTGTCCGACGCGGTGACGCCCACGATGATCAAGAACGTCGCCGCGAAGTACGCCGTGCAGGTCCCGGTGGAAGGCGGCATCGCGGAACTGGTCAGTGAGATCGCTGCCCGGCTCTATCAGCTCACCGCATCCTCGGACACCCGATTCGGCGACGTCATCGATGGGCGCCGTTTCAGTGAGCTCAGCGCGATGGTGGTCGAGATGGGCGTCACCCAGCGAGTTCTGGAGCACGTTCTGAGCAGCGAAGCGTTCACCGAATTCTGCGTGACGCTGGTCCAGCACTCGCTCGCCGAATCCGTCACGCAGGGTGGCAGGTCGTTGGCCCGTGGTCGACTGGGCCGCGTGTTCGGCGCAGTCGGCGCCCGGATGCCACAGGGCCCGGTCGAACGGCTGGAGCTGCGCGCCGAGGATCTGGCGCGCCGCGGTGCGCGCTTTCTGCTCGCCCACACGCATGCGGACGAAGACGTGCTCGCCGAGGCGCTCAACGATCTGTGGCGCAGCAACCTGAACAGCCCGCTGTCGTCGGCGATTTCGGTGATTTCGGCCGACGATGTCGAGGACGCTGTCGTGCCGATCTACGAGTTCTGGCGCACGTTCCGGGACACCGACTACTTCCGTGCGCTCCTCGATGAGGGCATCGACCACGTCTTCGAAAAGTACGGCGATGTCAGCCTTTACGATCTGCTGCTCGATCTCGGGGTGGGCCGTGAGGACATGATCGAGGAAGCGCTGCGCTTCGGCCCGCCGGTGATCGCCCTGCTCGATGAGCGCGGTTATCTGGAGTCGGTGCTGCGACGCCGTCTCATCCCGTTCTACGCCTCGGATCAATTCCGGGAGGCCCTGGCTGGCGGCTGAGACGTTTGGCTGTGCAGCACCCGGGTAACCACCCGTCATGGCTTCCGACAGACAGCCGAACCAGGCACCACCTGACCCGGATCCGACATCGACGCCGGGCCTGGCACCAGGCGGCGGCACCGAACCCGGTGACACGCCGCCCGATTCCGGGCAGGAATCGGCGACGAGCAATCCCGATCCGATCCCACCGGCCGGCGGCCCGAAAAAGGTGATCGCCCCGACGGTGGTCATCGCGATCTACGTCATCATCTTCCTGAGCATCGCGATCCTGTTCATCCTGAAGATCGCCGGCGTCTTCAACTGACTACTTGTACGGCGGATACGGCGCGTCGTGCAGCACGCGGGCCAGGTGCGCGGCGTTGCGGGCTGCCGCGGCGGTGGCCGACGCGACCGCTTCGGGGACCTCGTCGAGATCGTTGTAGTCCGTCGACTCCATCGCGGCGCCGTTCCAGTACGTGCAGCCCTGGGCGGGGATGTTGAAGCCAATGTCGTTGAGGCCCTGGAAGATATCGGCGACGGTTTTGTGGGCACCGTCCTCGTTGCCGACGACGCTGACGATCGCGACTTTCTGCGAGACGGCCGGTCGGCCCTGATCGTCCTTGTTGGAAAGCTCGGCGTCGAGGCGCTCCAGAACCCGTTGCGCGACCGACGACGGATGCCCCAGCCAGATGGGCGTGCTGATCAGCAGGATGTCGGCGTCGAGGACCTGGGCCCGGATCTGTGGCCACTGATCGCTGTCGCCCATGTCCGCCTCGACGCCGGGCGCGATGTTGTAGTCCACGCACCGGACGGTTTCGCACGCGACGCCCTGCTCCCGCAGCACGGCCAGGACATGCTCGGCGATGAGGTCACTGCTCGACGGTGCCGGGCCCGGTTTGAGGGTGCAGATCAATGCTGTCGCGCGAAGCGGGATCTGCGGCACGGTGGATTCGGTCATGACGGGCGGGTACCCGCGACGGACTGTGACAAACGGAATGGGCGGGGATCACGAGTTCTGAAGAGACGCCAGGCTGAGCACCCGGACAGTGCCGGCTTCGCGAAGGGTCACGTAGGCCCTTTGGCCGTCGGGATGGATCGCGATCCCGACGGGCACGCCGCCGAGTTTGAAACTCTTGACGACGGTGTCCGTCGCGGAGTTGACGACCTTCACGGTGCCGTCGCCGAATTGGTTGGTCACGCAGACGAGCTTGTTGTTCGGGCTCACCGCCACGCCGACCGGGGTGTTGCCCATGTTGATGGTCTTGCTGACGGTGTTGGTGGCGGTGTCGATGACCGACAGCGTGCCGCCGTCGGCGTTGGCGACGTAGATGCGGGTGCCGTCGTGACTGGCGGCGACGCCCTCCGGGCTGTTCCCGACCGCGATGTCGGTCGTGCCGGCATCGGAGATCATGCGCACCGAATCGCCGGTCCAACTGGCCACGTACAGGCGGGTGCCGAAGGGGCTCAAGGCCATTCCGAATGGGCCGAACCCGAGCTTGGTGGTCGAGGTGACGGTGTTGGTGGCGGTGTTGAGCACCGACACGATGTTGCTGCTACCGATGAAAGCGCGGCTGCCGTCGGGGCTGAGCACCACGCCGTCGGCGCCCTTGCCGGCGCCGGTGCCGACGGGAACGGTGGCGATGACGCTGTTGGTGGCGGTGTCGATGACCGACACCGTGTAGTCGTCGTAGTTGGTGACGTAGGCGCGTGCACCGTCCGGGCGGACGGCCACCCGGTGCGGGTTGTTGCCGACCGCGATGGTCGCCACGACCGACTTGGCGCCGGTATCGATCACCGAGACGGTGTTGGAATGGGCGTTGGTGACGTAGGCGTGGGCTCCGGTCGGGGTGAGGGCGACGCACAGCGGCCAGTCGCCGACGTCGATGCTGGGGATGGCGAGCGGGGTCGACGGTCCGGTGCCCACGCCACCGGGAATCGTGTTGCCCAGGCTGTCATCGTGCTTGAACACCTTCATGGTGGGATCCTTTCGCGTCGCACTCGTCGGCGGTGCTGTTCCGCCAATTTGAGGGCGTCGCGGTCGCTACCGATCCCAATTACGCGTCGGCTGAGCGCGCCTCCAACTCCGCCACCCGTGCCTTGAGCGCGTCGATCTCGGCCTGCAGTTCGGCCTCGCGGCCGTCGAACCTGGCCTGGTATGCCTCGCCGAGTTCGCGCAGGTACTCGCGGTCGAAGCGGGGAATGATGGAGCGTGAGCAGTTCCAGTCGAAGGCCTCGACCGCGATCTCGATCTCGCGCTGCGGACCGTCCTCGATGACCGTCCCGCGGCCGAAGACCTTGAGGCGGGTGCGTCGCGGGTAGTCGACGAAGAACATTGCCAGCCGGTCGTCGGCGGCCAGATTGCCCAGGGTGACGAACTGGTTGTTGCCGGGCAGATCGATGAACCGCAGCCGGTCGGTCTCGGGCAGGTACCGTACGAATCCGGCTGGGCCACTGCGGTATTGGAGGTACGGCCAGCCGTTGGGTGTGACGGTGGCCAGGCAGAACTGGTCTGCGCGCCGGATCATCAGCAGCTCGCGGTCGTCGAGGCGCTGCGGTCCGTCGTCGGCGCGCTCGGTGTGCCGGCCGTACGCCAGATAGCTGCCGTTGCGCTGCTGACGATCCAGGGCATCGGGGCCGAATGCCAGGTGGTGATAGTGATTGTTGGGCTCGGCGGACACAACGGCTACGCTACGCCCGCCTTCGAGCCCGACGATCGGCTAGCGCGGTGGATTGAACGTGTTCGGGGTTTCCGGGTGGATGCGCTGCACCGTGGGGGCCGGGCGTGTGCCCTGTGGGCTGCCGGGATGCAGCGTCACCTGCCAAATACTGCTCAGGTCATTGGGTGTGAAGCACGTCTTGTCCAGGCACGGCACGCATTGCTGGTCGGGGCCGCATCCCGCCACCACGGGAATGCCGAGGAGATTCATGATGCGGAAGATGTTCTCGGTGTTGCCGCCCACGAGTGCGACCGATCCGGCGGGAAGGCTCGAGACTGCTTGGGCCAGCGGTTCGGCGGCTGCGGCGGACGGAGTGCTGGGATCCGCGTTGGGCAACTGCTGAACCGCCAGTCCGCGCGCTGCGGCGGTGTACGACACGGTCTGCTTGGACCGCAGCGCACTCGATGCGTACACGTTGTTGAACCTGATGTCCTGCAGGACCTTGGCGACGGCCTTCGCGTATTGAATCCCGTTGCTCGACAGCGGGAGGGTGGGATCGGAGAACACCGGTTCACCGTGTTCGACGATGTACACGACGGTCGGCGCCCGGTTGGGTGCGTCGGCTTGCGCGGGATTACTCGCCACCGCGATCGGTAGTGCGCACACAGTGCCCGCGATCGCGATCGAAGCTCGGGTTGTGAGCTTGCGTCGTGCCGCCATCGTTGTCCTCCTGGCCGTGAATGATGTTTGCAGGCACCATCTTTCGGTGCGCGCTGAACGGTACGACCGGAGCTGACGAGGCAGCGGGAGAGTTCCGCTGGATGGGATCACGGTCCGGCAACGCTACGGTGCGGCGGTCACCACGACCTGAACGACACCGGTGTCGGTGTCCGACGCGATCACCAATGTCGGTGCGTTCGCGGCCGAGACGACGTGGCCGCCGGTGACGCTGACGGTGTACCCGTTCGGGTAGGCGATGGCCGGCACCGACATGGTGCTCAACGAGCCGGCCGCGAAGCTACCCGAACCGTCCGCCTTGGTGGTCGAGTAACTGAAAGTGAAGGCGCCATTGGCATTTGACAGCTTGAGCGGCGTGCCGGACACCGCCTGTGGGTACGGCGAAGCCAGCACCTGCAGGTTGCCGGTGTTGACGTTGTCGCCGGTCGGCGGCAGGGCCGGGTCGTAGACCACCGACTCGCCGTCGGTGCTGCCGCTGGTGGTGATGTCTCCGACACCGGAGTAGGCCCATTCGGACCAGCTCATCAGGTACCGGTCGGCGGCATTCATCTCGGCTCTCAGATCCGATGGCAGGTGGGAGGCGCCGAATTCGTCCATGAACACGGGGATGTTGTTGGCTTTCCCGTAGGCGTGCGCGGTGGCGGCCTGCTGCATGGCCAGCCATCCGCAGATGCTGCTGGTGGCCGAGCCGGCGCAATAGTCATGAAACGCCAGAACGACTTTCGCGTCGTCGATGGTGCCCAACTGGATGGGTAGGCCGAGGATCGCGGGAACTTCGGACACCGCGGGGTTGGCGGGTTCGACGAACAGCGCGGTGTTCGGATCGACGGCCCGGATGGCGGCGGCCACCTGGTTGTACATCGGCGTCAGTTGCTGCGTCGCGTAGAACGGACTGCCCAGCAGCGTCGGCAACCATGACGTGCCCGGGAAAGGTTCGTTCATGATGTCGTACCCGATGACGCTGGTGTTGCCGGCGACGGCGGCAGCGACCGTCTCCCAGGCCTTGGCGTAGTTGTCCTCGAGGCCGATTCCGTTGGCGGCAGTTGTGTTGTTCCAGAAGCCATCCCACGCCGCGGTCTCGGCGGGGTTCAGGTAGTAGCTGCCGGGGAAACCGAAACTCCGGTTGGGCAGCCCACCGGTCTTGGTGGCCCACTCCGGGGCGCCCTCGCCGCCGAGCGATGCGCTGTACAGGTCCTGGTGCATGTCGATGATCGTGTAGATGCCGTGCGCCGCGAGCATGTCGACGGTCTGCCGGATCGAGTCGATGTAGGCGGCGTCGTACACGCCGGGCTGGGGTTCGACCCCGGCCCAGATGACCCCGAGTCGCACCACGTTGAAACCGTTGGCCGCCAGGAATGCGGCGTCGTCCTCGCTGAATCCGCTGGCCGCCGGATCGTAGGGCGCCAGCTTGTACACCTCGTTGAACCCGTGCAGCAGGACGACCTGCCCGTCGCTGTTGGTCAGCCAGACGCCGGTCGGCGTCACGGACAGCATGGAGCTGTTCACGCCGGTCTGCACGAGGGTGGCGCCGGTACCGGACTTGCCGACCGCGCCGTGGTTGCCCAGCAGGCCCGCGTTGCCGCCGGCGCCGCCGAGCGCCGGCAGGCCCGTGGAGCTGCCGCCGACGCCGCTGTTTCCGGCGCCGCCGCCGCCACCACCGATACCCAGGATGAAGGCACCGTTGCCGCCGTTCCCGCCGCGGCCGCCATCGGCTCCGTCGCCGCCTCGGCCGCCGGCGCCGCCGGCGCCGAACAACAGGCCGCGACCGTTTCCGCCCTTACCGCCTGGCCCGCCGGTACCACCGGCCCGGGCGCCGCCGTTTCCGCCGCGGCCACCGATCCCCATCAGGGCGCCACCGGCGCCTCCCGCGCCGCCCGACGCTCCGGCGCCACCGGCCCCGCCCCGTCCACCATTGCCGACCATGCCCGCCGCGCCGCCGTTGCCTCCGGGGACCGCGGCTTCGGTGCTGTCCCAGCCGGCTCCGCCATCGCCGAACAGCCATCCGCCTGCGGTGCCGTTGGGTGCGGTCGCGGTGCCGGTGCGGCCGTTGCCGATCACGTAGGTGCCGGCCAGCCTGTTGATGACGCCGTCCACGCCCTGCCCGAGCGGACTGGTGATCCAGCCTTGGATGCCGGTGTGCAGCGGGTTGTAGATCACGGCCTGGAACCAGCCGGCCGCATTGGTGGGAAGTGCCGGCACGGCGTTCGGCGCCGCCTGAGTCGCTGCGGAGGGGAGCGTCGCGGCGACAGCGGTTGCGGTGGTGCCGGTGGCTTGCGGGGTCGCCGGAGCAGCCGCGGCCACTGCCGTGGCAGCTGATTTCGGTTTGGTGGCAACGGGTTTCGATGTGGTGTGCGGTCGGGGCGATGAGGCAGCGGTGGTCGCTGCGGCCGTGCGCTGCGGCTGTTTACCAGCTGAACGCGTCGCCGGCGTGCTGCCGGCGGACGGGTGGGTGCCGCTCGAGCGGGGCGGCGCAGCATGTGCCGGCCGAGCGGGGGACTTGGTTGAACCGTCGCTGCCGGCATGCGCGGTGGCACTGGCCGCCGAGGCGGCGGGACTGCCGGCAGCGTCGTGCCCGGACTCGGTGTCGGCCCATGCGACAGCGGTCCCGGTGGTGAGTGCTGCCCCGATGATGGCCGCCGCGAGTCCCCCGACGCCGTACAGACCGGCGCTTACCGTCATTGCTTGTGTATACGTGACCGGTCCGTGCGCTGCGGCCAAAATGGCGCGGCTGTCTGAATTCGGCATGGCCGGACGGCACAGACGATTCGGGCCCGTCAACCGGAGTTGACGGGCCCGAATCGTGTGTTCAGTTGGCGGGTGCCGGCGGAACCGGGGGAACCGGTGCGCCGGGCGGGGGCGGGACATCGGCGGGGTCCGGACGGAACTCCACCAGACCCGGCGGGATGTTGGTGCCAGGTGGCGGCGCCGTGCCGGGCAGGGACTCACCGAGCTGTTCGCGCGGCATCTGTCCGAGCAGGCCGCCCTTCAGGCGACCGTCGCGGTACATGTCGATGTAGCGACCCAGCCACGTACGCCCGTTGACGTCGGCGTTCTCCTCACCGGGTTCGACATCGAACTGCTCGCACTTACCCGGAGCCGACGGCTTGATGCACTGCTGCGGGCCGTAGGCGTTGTTGAAGGCCCGCAGATTGGGGGGCGTGACGGGACCGCCCGCACCGGGGGCCGAGGGCGTGGCGTACTGGCCGAGAACGGAGCCGCGGTCGAGACCGGTCAGGTCCGACGGTGCGCCGAGGGCGGCGGCCAGCGGATTGACGTCGTTGGTCTGTCCCAGGACGTTCAGACCCTGCGGGCCCAGGTTCGCACCCGCGATCGGGACCGCCAGGTTCGCCCCAGGGCCTTCAGCCGCGACGGGCGCGGGTGGCGGCAGGGCGGGGCCTGGCGCCGGGACCGGGGTGGGTACGGGATCGGCGGCTGCGATGTCGGTCTGCGTCATTGCCGTCGCTGCTGCGAAAATCGCTGCGGCGACGGCAATTCCGCGGGTAACACGGTGCATCAGACGGACTTCGTGACGCCGTAGTAGGCGACGATGTCGTCGGTGTCGGTGGTGGAGCTGGTCAGCACCGCGTAGGACCGCAGGAACGACTGGCCGACGCAACCGTCGACCTTGATGTGGGTGTCCTTGAGGGTGACGCGCACCGGCGCGGCCTTGAATGTCTTTTTGTCGACGGGCACCTGGGTCACTGTGCCCGCCTTTGGACGGACTTCGATGGTCCCCGATAGCGGGACGCTCATGCCGGTGGGCAGCAGGCCTGCGAGGGTGGAGCCGGAGGTGCTGATGCCGATCCGGCCAGACAGGCGGACCTGGCCCAGCTCGATACCGCAGCCGATCTGGTAGCCGGCTTCCAGCGTGCCGCCGTTGAGCTTGGTCTTGCCGTTGCCGGTGACGGTGCCGCTGAAGGTGCCGCCCACCAGGTATTCGCGCGAGCTGGCGGCGGTGGTCAGTGGGGCGACGGGCAGCTGGGTTTCGTTCTTGGCCGCGACCTCCAGGACCCAACCATCCGGACTGGTGACGCGGGCCGGTTCGTCGGAGGCCACGATGCCGGTGTCCGGCGGCGGGCCGTCGAAACCGGCTGGATCGACCGGGTCGGCCAGAGCGAGGGGCGTAACGGTCGCCGACAACAGCACGCCTGCTGCGGCAGCCAATGTGGCAAGTCGGTTCAACATGGGGTTACGGGGCCTCTCGTGGTTGGAATCCGGGATGGAACTATCTCGATTCCCGGAGCATTCAATGGTCGTGTCTCGAATTGGTGAACAGTTGGCTAATTGCAGGGAACTGGAGGGGTGCAAAATCGATTTTCTGCAATCAGTGTCAAGTATTTTCTTCTTACTGATTGAAATCGCATCCGGTACACCTGTCCGGCGCGGTCGGGCTCGTGGAGACGTTGTTCGCCCGCGCAGGACATCGGGTCATCAGACGGACTTGGTCACACCGAGGTAGGTGATGATGTCGTCGGTGTTGTCGGTCGAGCTGGTCAGCGTGGCGTACGACCGGATGAACGACTGGCCGGCGCACTGGTCGGTCTTGATCCGGACACCGGTGATCGTGACGCGCGCCGTGGTGCCCTTGAACGACTTCTTGCCGATTGCGACGGTGGTCACGGTGCCGGGCTTGAGGTGCACCTTGCCCTCCAGGCTGATGCCGGTGCCGAGACTCGGGTCAGTGCCGGTGAAGGGGATCCTGATGCCCGGCGTCAAGCTGAGCCCGGGGTTGATCTGGCCTTCGTCGGCGATGATGCCGCAACCGATCTGCTCGCCGGCTTCCAACGTTCCACCAGTGAGTTTGGTCTTTCCGCTGCCGGTGATCTTGCCGGTGAAGGTGCCGGCGACCCAGTACTCGCGCGAGGAGATCGCGGTGGTCAGCGGGGCGACCGGCAGCTGGGTCTCGTTGCTGCCGGTGACCTCGATGTGCCAGCCGTCCGGGGTGTCCAGAACGCCGGCGGGGCCCGACGGCACGGCGCCCTCGCCCGGAGGCGGCGGGGCCGGGTTGCCGGCCGGCTGCACGGCGGGCTCGGCGGGCGGGTCAGCGAGTGCCAGCGGCGCGGTGCCGACCGGGAGCACCACGCAAAGGGCTGCCAACATGGCATAACGGTTCGACATGGTGATGAGCGGGCCTCTCGTATCGGGTAATCAGCGATGCTGCGGGGAGCTGTGCGTTGCTGAATTTGTGTCGCTGTGGAGCATCCACTGGCTGGGTTGCCGGTCGGTGAACGGACTGCAAAAACTTGCCCCTGCGTTATCAACCAGTGGGCAACGCCGGAATGCGCGTGTATTGCTGGAGTTATTTGTGGTGGTAGCCGACTATTGAATGCCCTGTTCAGCGTGTGTGATGTAGGCCATTGGTTGGATCGCAAAATACAACCGACAGGGATTGGAAATCGTCGGTTTGTCCATCGTTAACCAACTGGCCATGTGGACGCTTGACCGTTGGAGGGTCGAACGCCGAGCGTCCGTCATTGCCGGGCCGCGCAGGCCCGGCGGACGCGGCGGTCGCACCGAATGACTTGGAGGAAAAGGTGAAGTCTTCACACACCTGGGTACGGCTGGTGGCCGCGTCTGCTGCTGTCTTCGGCGCCGGCGTCATGTACCTGCCCGCCGCTGCTGCCGATGATGAAGCGGGCCCGATCGGCCCGATCGATGCCGGCTCCGGGGTGCAGTCGTCGGGCGTCACCTCGTCGAACGCCGACCCTGCTGCGGTCGCCGCGTGCTCGCAGTTCGCCTCCGCACTCGACGGCGCGTCCTCGGGCTACGAGAGCTTCGCCGAGAGCCTCGACGCGCACGACCAGTACGTCCACCAGAGCAACGTCGCGGGCCGGACCAGTCTGCGACAGTCCGCCGCCGTCGCGATGGATGCGGCCAACACCCCGGGCCTGGCGCCGGACATCGCCGGCCCGATGCGGTCGTGGTCCTACGGGGCCGCCAAGCTGCTGGTGAAGATGGGCATCGGAATGACGGGCGACAGCCTGGACACCACCGCAACCGAGGTCAACACCAACGCCGAGGCCGTCCAGCGCGGGTGCGCAGCGGCCGGCACTCACGCCTGAGCGCGCCAGCATATAAGGAACACGTGAAGCGACACGCCCTTGGCGTTGCCGTGCTGTGCCTGGCCCTGGCGGCCTGCGGCGGTAAGACCGGCACGCCGACCCCAACCACCCCGTCGGTCGTTGCCGAGTCGAGCATCGACGACCTGCTGCTGACGCCGGACGAGCTGAACAAGACGATTGGCATCACCGGCATGGTCGGTCAGCCGCCCACAGATGTGATGGACGACCACCGCAACATGTTGCCGAACCTGAACTGCCTGGGCGTCTGGCAGATCGACGAGGCCGCCATCTACTCGAAGGACGGCAAGGAGGCAGGCAGCGGCCAGGGCTGGAAGGCCATGCGGCAGCAGACGCTGCGGACACCCGACGTCGACCAGTGGAACTACCTGGCGGCGCAGTCGGTCGTCTACTACTCGACGTCCACGGCAGCGCGGGAGTTCTTCAACCTGTCGGCCGAGCGGTGGTCCAAGTGCACCAACCACCACGTGAACATCCGGCTCAACGACAAGCCGCTGCCGAAGTGGCTGTCCGGCGACCTCGAGCGCACCGACACCAAACTCGCGATGCCCATCACGCGTGGCACCGGGCCCGAAACCCGTTGGTGCCAACACGTTTTGCAGCTGGTCGCCAACCTGATCATCGATGTCGAGGCGTGCACTCCCAAGGCGCCGGTGACCGCGGCCGCTGACATCGCCACGAAGATTCAGGCCGGCATCCACTAACCGGAACGTCCCGCTGGTTGCACCATCCCGGTCCCGGCGCCTGGTCCGGTGGTCTATGGTCGCGCCATGGCAGTCAGCGCGTCGCACGAAGTGACCATCGAGGCAACCCCTGAAGAGATCATGGATGTCATCGCCGATCTGGCGCAGACGCCCGTGTGGTCGCCGCAGTACACCAAGGCCGAGATCCTGGATACCTACGACAACGGCCGGCCGAAGCAGGCCAAGATGACCATCAAGGCTGCCGGCATGGCCGACGACCAGATTCTGGAATACACCTGGACCGACCTGGTGGGCAGCTGGGTGCTGATCAGGTCGTCGTCGCTCAAGAAGCAGGAAGCGCGCTACACGCTGACCCCCGCCGGCAACAAGACCAAGGTGAAGTTCGAGATCACCGTCGACCCGGTGGTGCCGATCCCCGGCTTCCTGCTCAAGCGCAGCGTCAGCGGCGGCGCCGAGACCGCCACCGAGGGACTGAAAAAGTTCATGGCGAAGAACAAGAAGGGCTGACGCGCACCGGGATTCAGCCTCATCGACCCATGGGCTAACGTCGCGGGATGACGAATGCGGGGCCACTGGCCGGAGTCAAGGTGATCGAACTCGGCGGGATCGGCCCCGGGCCGCACACCGCCATGATGCTGGCCGACCTCGGCGCCGACGTGGTGCGGGTCCGTCGTCCCGGCGGGCTGACCATGCCCGCCGAGAACGTCGACCTGCTGCACCGCGGCAAGCGGATCGTCGACCTTGACGTCAAGTCCGACCCGGCGGCGCTGCTCGCGCTGGCCGCGAAAGCCGATGTGCTGCTTGACTGTTTCCGCCCCGGGACCTGCGAGCGTCTCGGTATCGGGCCGGCCGAGTGCGAGGCCGTCAACCCGCGTCTGATCTTCGCCCGGATCACCGGCTGGGGTCAGGACGGACCACTCGCGCAGACCGCGGGCCACGACATCAACTACCTGTCGCAGACCGGCGCGCTGTCGGCCATCGGCTACCGCGACCGGCCCCCGGTGGCACCCCTGAACCTGGTCGCCGACTTCGGCGGCGGTTCGATGCTGGTGCTGATCGGCATCGTGACGGCGCTCTATGAACGCGAACGGTCCGGCCGCGGCCAGGTGGTCGACGCGGCGATGGTCGACGGCGTCAGCATGCTCGCCCAGATGATGTGGACCATGAAGGCCACCGGCGTGATGAAGGACCAGCGCGAGTCGTTCCTCCTGGACGGTGGTGCCCCGTACTACCGCGTCTACGAGACCTCCGACGGCGGGTACATGGCGGTCGGCTCGATCGAGCCGCAGTTCTTCGCCCAGCTACTTGTGGGGCTCGATCTGGATCCCGCGGAGGTGCCCAACCAGTTCGACCTCGCGCGCTACGACGAGATGCGGGACATCTTTGCCGCCCGGTTCGCGAGCCGGACCCGCGCCGAGTGGACCGAAAAATTTGCTGGAACTGATGCCTGCGTCACTCCCGTGCTCAGCTGGACCGAGGCCGCTGCCGGCGAACACCTCCGGGCCAGGTCCACCATCGTCACCGTCGACGGCGTCGACCAGGCAGCGCCGGCGCCGCGGTTCTCGCGGACCCCGTCCGGCCCCGTCGGCGCCCCGCCGCAGCAGACCACGCCGATCGACGCGCTCGGTTGGTAACGGTTTGGAAAGTTAGCTGCCGCATTTCCTATACGAGGCCGGTGTAGAGGACTAAATTTGCCCCTATGGCAGTTATGGCGTCCCGAGAGCTGGTGATCGACGCCTCGCCCGAAGCCATCATGGATGCGCTGGCCGATATGGACGAGGCGTCGCAATGGCGCAGCTTGCACCGGGAATTACAGGTAGTGGATCGGTATCCGGACGGTCGTCCTCACCACGTCAAAGCGACCGTGAAGATCATGGGCATCACCGACAAGGAGCTCCTGGAGTATCACTGGGGTGATGACTGGATGGTGTGGGACGCGTCCGACACCATCCAACAGCGCGGGCAACATGCCGAGTACAAACTGACCCGTGAGGGCGACCGGACCCGGGTGCGGTTCGACATCATCGTGGACCTCGTTGCCCCCATTCCGGAGTTCTTGTTGCGCCGAGCCCGCAAACTGGTGCTCGATGCTGCGGTCGACCGGCTGCGGGCCCGGGTGACTCGTCTCTACGGCTAGTCCAGAATCTGTCGATAGGGAGTTTGTATGACCGACCGCCCACCTTCTCCGCTGTTGGAGAAGCTGGTGGTGGTGCGGCACGGGGGGCCGCAGCAGACCGTGGTGACCGAGCTGCGTCGAGTGATCCTGCGCGGCGACGCGCCGCCGGGGACCCCGGTGCCGCTGACGGAGGTCGCCGAGCTGTTCGGGGTGAGCCACATTCCGGTGCGGGAGGCGCTCAAGACGTTGATCAGCGAGGGCCTGGTGACCCACCGGCCGAACTCGGGGTACACCGTCTCCCGAATGACGAAGCAGGAGCTGCACGAGATGTACGTCGTGCGCGCGGCGCTGGAGGGCGCGGCGCTGGCGCGGGCCGCCGAACGCGCCACCGAGTACGAGCGGGCCGTCGCCATCGAGGCCAATGAGCGCATGGCGCAAGCGATCAAGGACTCCGACGGCGCGGCGTTCCAGCGGGAGAGCCGCAACTTCCACATGGCGCTGGTGCGCCCGTCCGGCATGCACCGGCTGCTGCACATCCTCGAAATGTCCTGGAACATGATCGAACCCGTGCAGGCCATGATGCACGTGACGCCGGACGACCGGGCCAAGCTCAACGGCGATCACGAGGAGATGCTCGAGGCGTTCCTGGCCCGGGACACCGACCGGCTCAGTGCCATCGCACAGCGGCACAACGACAGCGTCGACGCCGCGATCGGCACCCTGCCCACCGACACCGGGCTCCTCACCCAGGACACCTAGGGATTTGTGCACGATTTTCCGCGCCCGCCGCGGAAAATCGTGCACAAATCACAGGGTGCGGAGGCGGCTGATGGCCTCGTCGAGGGTGTCGTCGCGTTTGCAGAAGGCGAAGCGCACCAGGTGATTCCAGCCGGCGGAGTCAGGCGAGTCGGGATCGAGGAATGCCGACATGGGGATGGCCGCGACGCCGACGCGCTCGGGTAGCGCGGCGCAGAATGCGGTGCTGTCGTCGTACCCCAGCGGCCGGGGATCGGCGCACAGGAAGTAGGTGCCGAAGCTGTCGTGCACGTCGAAGCCGATGTCGGTCAGGGCACCGGCCAACCGGTCCCGCTTGCCGCGGTAGGACTTTCGCAGCGCCGCGACCCAGGCGTCCTCGTGGTCCAGCGCGTGCGCGACGGCCGGCTGGAACGGCGCGCCGCCGACGTACGTCAGATATTGCTTGGCGGCGCGGACCCCGGCGATCAGGTCGGCGGGCCCGCACGCCCAGCCGATCTTCCAGCCGGTGCAGTTGAACATCTTGGCGGCGCTGGAGATGGTGACGGTGCGCGCGGCCATGCCGGGGTACCCCGCCAGCGGCCGGTGCTGATGACCGTCGAACGTCAGCTGCTCGTAGACCTCGTCGGTGATGACCAGGAGGTCGTGCTCGATGGCGAGCGCGGCGATGGCCTTCAGCTCGTCGTCGCTGGCGACCATGCCGGTCGGGTTGTGCGGTGAGTTCAGGATCAGGGCGCGGGTCCGCGGCGTGATCGCGGCCCGGAGCCGGTCGATGTCGATGGCGAAGCCGTGGCCGTCGGGCGCCAGCGGAACGACGACGCGTCGGCAGCCGGCCATGGCGATCACGGGGGAGTAGGAGTCGTAGAACGGCGCGATGATCAGTACTTCAGAGCCCGGTTCGACCAGCCCGATCACCGCCGACGCGATGGCCTCGGTACCGCCGACGGTGACCAGTACCTCGGTGTCCGGGTCGTAGTCGATGCCGTAGTGCCGCTTGCGTTGGGCGGCGATGGCCTGGCGCAGCGCGGGGATGCCCGGGCCGGGCGGGTACTGGTTGACGCCACTGGAGATCGAGTCGATGGCCACTTGCAGCATGGGTGCCGGGCCGTCCTCGTCGGGAAACCCCTGGCCGAGGTTGACGGCGCCGACCCGGGCGGCCAGCGCCGACATCTCGGCGAAGATCGTGGAGGCGTAGGGCCGCAGGCGGGCGGCCATCCCCGGTGGCGTCACCCCTGGATTGTCGCAGAACTCCTGACGTGGTCGACGGTGCGCTCGTGCCGCTGCTGCCGCGCGATGACGGCGAAGTAGAACGCCAGCGCGAATGCGCAACTGGTGAACAGGCTGCTGACGAAGAACAGCCACGGGTGCCGGATGCCGCGCCGCAGCCCGTCGGCGATGGTGAACAGCGGCAGCAGGATGACGTTGATGATGGTGTAGTCCTGGCCGGCCGACGACGCCGCCGGGTTGACGAACATCAGCCGGATGTAGTCCGACCAGCTGCCCGGCCCGGTGATCGGATTGCCGCCCGGCGGTTGGTAATCCATGACGAACTTGGTGTTGAAGTAGTAGCCGAGCGCTATCGAGGCGATGCCGATCAGGTAGTAGGCCGACTCGAGTGCCGAGAACGCGGGCCCGTCGGCGGGCCTGCGGAAGACCGCGGGATTGAGTTTGACGATGACCGCGATGGTGATCAGTCCGAGGACGGCGTGGACGATGAGCGAGACCATGCCAGCGGAGTCTGCTCGCCCCGAAATGTTTTGTCAATCATGACAAAACATTCTGCGGTACGGTACTGGGATGCCCAGGCCGCCGCAGACCATACGTAGCGAACGCACGCGCGAGGCGCTGCAACAGGCGGCATTGGTCCGGTTTCTGGCGCAGGGCGTCGAGGGCACGACGGCCGAGGAGATCGCCGCCGACGCCGGTGTCTCGCTGCGCACGTTCTACCGGCATTTCACGTCCAAGCACGAGCTGCTGTTCGCCGACTACGACGCCGGCCTGCACTGGTTCCGCACCGCGCTGGCCGGCCGGCCCGCCGACGAACCGGTGCTGGCAGCGGTGCAGGCCGCGATCTTCGCGTTTCCCTACGACTTCGGCGCCGTCACCAAGATCGCTGCGCTGCGCGAGCAGGAACTCGACGCCGACCGGATCGTCAGCCACATCCGGCAGGTCGAGGCGGACTTCGCCGACGCCATCGCCGAGCATCTGGCGCGGCGTGGTGGATCGGACGACCGGCTGCGCATCGCGGTGACGTCGCGGACCATCGCCGCCGCGGTGTTCGGGGCCATGGAGGTGTGGATGCTGGGCGCCGAGCGGTCGCTGGCGGATCTGGCGCGCATGTGTCACCAGGCACTGGATCAACTGGCCGCCGGGGCCGTCTGACCTTCGTCGGCAAGTTTTGTCACTATTGACAAAACTATGCGCGGGTGCGACTCTGCCGAAATGGCGCAATTCGACGCAATCGTGGTGGGAGCAGGGCACAACGGGCTGGCTTCGGCGGTGCTGCTCCAGAAAGCGGGCCTGCGTACGCTCTGTCTGGAAGCCAAGCTCTACGCGGGCGGCATGGCCTCGACCGTGGAGCTCTTCGACGGCTTCAAGTTCGAGATCGCCGGCTCGGAGCAGTTCCCGACGTCGCTCAAGGTCAGCCAGGAGCTGGGCCTCGACGAGGTGCCGAGTGTCGAACTGGAAGTCATGTCGGTGAACATGCGGGGCATCGGCGACGAGCCCTTCCTCTTCTACTCCGATCCCATGAAGCTGCTCACGCACATGAACGAGGTGCACGGCGCCGAGGCCGTCAACGGCATGGCCGGGCTGATGGCGTGGAGCATGGCGCCCGCCCGGGCTCTCGGCCGGTTCGACGCCGGACTGCCGCCCAAGACGTACGACGAGATGTATGCCTGTGCCACAAACGAATTCGAGCGGTCAGCCATCACCGACATGCTGTTCGGGTCGGTGACCGACGTCCTGGACCGCTACCTGCCCGACAAGGACAAGCACGGTGCCATCCGCGGTATGTTGTCGGTGCTGGCGTGCAACTCCACCTACCGCGGACCGGCCACCCCCGGCAGTGCCGCCGCGCTGGCGTTCGGCCTCGCGGTGCCGACCGACGGTGCGTCACTGATGCGAAAGCTCAAGGGCGGCATCGGCGCGCTGACCAAACACCTCGAGGACACGTTCGTGGCGCACGGCGGCGAGGTCCGGTTGCGCAGTGCGGTCGCCGCCGTCACCGTCGACGACGGGCGGGTCACCGGCGTCCGGCTGGAGGACGGCACGGAAATCACTGCGCCCGTAGTGGTCTCGTCACTCGCGCCGTCGGTGACCGTGGACCGGCTGCTCGGTGCCGCCGCGCCTGACGACGTCCGGGCCCGCTACACGCGCGTCGACCACCGCGGCAGCTACCTGCAGATGCACTTCGCCCTCGACGGCATTCCCGAGTTCGCCGAGCCGTACGAGATTCTGAACAACCCCGAATTGCAGGGCACGATCGGCCTTTTCAGCACACCCGAGGAACTGCAGCAGCAATATGACGCCGCGCGCTGTGGAATAGTGCCGGCCGACCCGTCCATCGCCTGGCAGATCCCGTCGGTGCAGGACCCCGAGCTGGCGCCGCCCGGCAAGCACGCATCGTCGGCCTACGCGCTGTGGTTCCCGGTAGAAGGCGGCGGCGACTACGGCTCGATGAAACGAGAAATGGGACAACGGGTCATCGACAAGATCACCCGCGTGGCACCCAACTTCGAGAAGCTCATCCTGCGCCACACCACCTTCACACCGCGGCACATGGACCGCATGTTCGGCGCTCCCGGCGGCGACTTCTGCCACGGCCTGATCCACCCCGAGCAGATGGGGCCGAACCGGCCGGGGCCGCGCGGCTACCTCGATCAGGAGCTGCCGGTCGCGGGCCTCTACCTGGGCGGCGCCGGCTGTCACGGCGGCCCGGCCGTCAACTTCATCCCGGGCTACAACGCCGCGCACGCCGTGCTGAACAACTGACTCGGCTTACTCAGCCGAAACGTCACCGAAACGGGTTCGGCAACAACACCGACCTACGCTGCGGGGATGCGGCCCCACCGGCGTTCTGTCCTGCTCGGGCAGCTGGTGGCGGATCGGGCTGCGCCGTCACAGCAGGGGGTGCTCAATGAACTGCGCCGTGCAGTCCTCGACGGCGGCGTGCCACCCGGTACGCCGATCCCCTTGGCCGACGTGGCGGACGTGTTCGGCGTCAGCCAGATTCCGGTGCGGGAGGCGCTGAAAACGCTCATCGGGGAGGGGCTGGTGGAGCACCGGCTCAACTTCGGTTACACCGTGGCCCTGTTGACGCCGCAGGAACTCCGCGAAATGTACATCGTGCGTGAGGCTTTGGAGTCGGCATCGCTGGGAGTCGCCGTGGCCAACGCCACCGATGCCGACCGCGCGGCCGCGGTCGCGGTCAATGTCAGGCTGCAGCAGGCGATTCGCGACGATGACGCGGGCGCCTACCACCGGCAGAGCCGGGAGTTGCATGCCGCTCTCACCCGGCCGTCGCGCATGCATCGGCTGCTGCACATGCTGGAGGCGGCGTGGAACGTCACCGAACCCGTGCAGTCGATGCTGCATGTCAGCAGTGACGACCGGGCGGACCTGCATGCTGATCATTGCGCGATGGTCGACGCCTTCGTCGCCGGTGACGCCGAGCGCCTGATCACGGTCGCGGAGAATCATGCTGTCCGGCTCAACGCGGTGATCGCCAAATTGCCAACCGACACCGGGCTGCTGGCGTAGCGGCGGAACATATATCTTTTCCGCAATTGCGGCATATCTCAGGGGAAACAGCAGGGAAACGTTGCTTTTTTAGCGTTTTCGAGCATGACTGACACCCTCGTTCCCAAGGACCTGACCCCACCGGGCGCGGTGATCGGCGCAGGTGACATCGTCGAGGCCGCCGGCCACCCCATCGGTGGCGGCGTCATCAAACCGGACTACGACCCGCGATTGACCAACGAGGACCTGGCCCCGCTGGGCAAGCAGAGCTGGGGCTCCTACAACATCTTCGCGTTCTGGATGTCCGACGTGCACAGCGTCGGCGGCTATGTGACCGCGGGCAGCCTGTTCGCCCTCGGCCTGGCCAGTTGGCAGGTGCTGGTGGCGCTGCTGATCGGCATCACCCTCGTCTACTTCCTGTGCAACCTCGTCGCCAAGCCCAGCCAGGTTGCCGGCGTGCCGTATCCGGTGATCTGTCGCACCGCATTCGGTGTGCTGGGGGCGAACATCCCGGCCGTCATCCGCGGACTGATCGCGGTGGCCTGGTATGGCATCCAGACCTACCTGGCGTCGGCCGCCCTGGATGTGGTGCTGCTCAAGCTGTTTCCGGGACTGGCTCAGTACGCCGACCTCGCCACCCACGGATTCCTCGGCCTGCCGGTGCTGGGCTGGGCCAGCTTCCTGCTGCTGTGGGTGTTGCAGGCCTGCGTCTTCTGGCGCGGTATGGAGGCCATCCGCAGGTTCATCGACTTCTGCGGACCCGCCGTCTACGTCGTCATGTTCGTCCTGTGCGGTTACCTCATCTACAAAGCCGGCTGGGGCGCAATCGATCTCAACCTCGGCGAGGTCAAGTACACCGGCCTCGATTCGATTCCGGTGATGCTCGGCGCCATCGCGTTGGTGGTGTCCTACTTCTCCGGCCCGATGCTCAACTTCGGCGACTTCTCCCGCTACGGCAAGTCGTTCGCCGCGGTCAAGAAGGGCAACTTCCTCGGGCTGCCGGTCAACTTCCTGGTGTTCTCGGTGCTGGTGGTGGTCACCGCGTCGCTGACGCTGCCGGTGTTCGGCGAACTGCTCACCGACCCCGTGCAGACCGTGGCCCGCATCGACAGCACCTTCGCAATCGTGTTGGGCGCGTTGACCTTCACCATCGCCACGATCGGCATCAACATCGTCGCCAACTTCATCAGCCCGGCGTTCGACTTCTCCAACGTCAGCCCGCAGCGCATCACCTGGCGCGCCGGCGGCATGATCGCCGCGGTCGGCTCGGTGCTGATCACCCCGTGGAACCTCTACAACAACCCGGAGGTGATCCACTACACGCTGGAGATCCTGGGCGCCTTCATCGGCCCGCTGTTCGGTGTGCTGCTCGCTGACTTCTACCTGGTGCGCAAGCAGAAGGTGATCGTCGACGACCTGTTCACCATGGCCGATTCCGGAAAGTACTGGTACTCAGGCGGATACAACAAGGTCGCGGTCATCGCCACCGTGGCCGGCGCGGTGCTCGCGGCGCTTCCGGTGCTACTGGCGGGCACCGTGTACGGCATGCACACCGCTGCCCAGTACAGCTGGTTCATCGGCTGCGGCGTCGCCCTCGGCCTCTACCGGGTACTGGCCGTCCGCGACCGATTCGTCACCGAGTCGGTGTCGTGACCGTCCGGGAGTCCTTGGGATGAGCCAGATTTGGGTCATCAACCCCAACACCACAGAATCGATGACCGCTGGGATCGGCCGCTGCGCACAGGCAGTGGCCGGTCCCGGCGTCGATGTCGTTGCCGTGACGTCCGGATACGGTCCGCCCTCGATCGAAAGCCACTACGACGAGGCCATGAGTGTGCCGGGCCTGATCGCGGCGATCCGGCGTGGTGAGGACGCCGGGGTCGACGGATATGTGATCGCGTGCTTCGGCGATCCGGGGCTGGACGCGGCGCGGGAGGTCGCGGTCGGGCCCGTCATCGGCATCGCCGAGGCCGCCATGCATACCGCCAGCCACCTCGGCCGCGGCTTCTCTGTGGTGACGACGCTGTCGCGCACCATGGGCCGCGCCGCCGACCTTGCGGAACGCTATGGGATGCAACGGTTCTGCCTGGGTATCCATGCTTGCGACATCCCGGTGCTCGACCTCGAGACAGACCCGACGGCACGCAAGGTGATCACCGAGGCATGCCGGGAGGCTTTGGAGTCCGACGGCTCCGATGCCATCGTCCTGGGGTGCGCGGGCATGGCCGAGATGTGCGCGGCGATCACCGCAGAACTCGGGGTGCCGGTGGTCGACGGGGTGAGCGCGGCGACGTTGACGGTGCAGGCGCTGGTGCAAATGGGTCTGCGCACCGGCAAACGCGGCGAGTTCGCGACGCCGCCGGCCAAGCCGTACACCGTCCGGCGCGACGGCTAACCGGCCGGGTGCACGGCGCGCCAGTGCTCGGCGATGTCGATGCGCCGGGCCAGCCACACCCGGTCATGGCGCTGTACGTGGTCGAGGAATCGTTCCAGCGCCGCACTGCGGGCCGGGCGGCCGACCAGACGGCAGTGCAACCCGACCGAGAGCATCTTCGGGCTGCCGCCCAGGCCCTCGGAATAGAGGACGTCGAACGCATCACGCAGATGGGCGAAGAACTCGTCGCCGTTGGAAAACCCTGCGGGAGAAGCGAAGCGCATGTCGTTGGTGTCGAGCGTGTACGGCACCACCAGATGGTCGGTGTCGGCCACCCGCACCCAGTACGGCAGATCGTCGGCGTAGGAGTCCGAGTCGTACACGAACCCGCCGTGCTGCACCACCAGCTCCCGCGTGTGCGGTGAGTCCCGGCCGGTGTACCAGCCCAGCGGCGCGGCGCCGGTGAGCTCGGTCAGGATGCGTACCGCCTCGGCCATGTGTGCACGTTCGGTGTCGCGGTCGGTCAGCTGGTAGGACTTCCACCGCAGGCCGTGGCAGGCGATCTCGTGCCCGAGTTCACCGAACGCGGCCAGCGCCTCCGGGTTGCGCTGCAAGGCCCGCGCCACCGCGAAGATGGTCAGCGGGACACCCCGTCGCTCGAAAATCCTGAGTATCCGCCACAATCCGGCGCGCGAGCCGTACTCGTAGAGCGACTCCATGCTCATGTGCCGGTTGGGGAACGCCTCGGCGGGCGTCATCTCGGACAGGAAGGTCTCCGACGCCGGATCCCCGTCGAGCACGTTGTTCTCGCCGCCCTCTTCGTAATTGAGGACGAACTGCACGGCGATGGCGGCGCCGCCCGGCCACTGCGGGTCCGGCGGGGTGCGGCCATAGCCCACCAGGTCGCGTGGGTAACTCACGCGAGGTCCCCGAACAGCCGCAGCCGGGCCAGCCCGCCGTCCGGGTAGATGTCCAGTCGTGCCTCGGACACCACGTCGTCGGCCTCGATGATGAAGCGGTGCCGGGTGTCGGGCAACAGATCGGTGCGGGGCAACAGGTCGACCCACTGTCCGTCGGCGCGCAGTGCCGTCAATGCCGCTGCTCCGGGGCTGTTTCCGATGAAATAGGACGTGTCGATCTCGGCGAGCCGCACCCGGCCCGGTCCGGCGAGCCGGATGCGCACCCAGTCGTTGGAATCGTCACGGCGCCGGGCGGTTTCCCAGCCGTCACCCATCACCTGGGCCTGTCCAGGGAAGATCAGATTCTGCGGTGAGCTGTAGAAGCGATTCGAGGCGTCGAGCACCAGACCGCCGTTCTCCAGCGCCGCCAGGTCCAACGGGCCGACACCGAGGAATCGCTTGTCGGGGCGGCCTTCTCCGTGCACCCGCAGCCGCGCCACCCCGCCGTCCGGGTAGATGTTGAGCCGTACATGCGTCCAGCGCTGTTCCGAGGAGACCTCGAAGTTGTTACGGGTGTCGCCGTACACGCGCGAGCGCTCGATGAGCGGTACCCAGCCGGGGTCGACGGCCAGCTGTTCGGCGGTGGGGTAGCCGTCGACCTCGATGGCATCGACGGAGACGGCCGGCGGATAGTTGCCCTTGAACCACGCGGTGTCGACCACCACGCCGCGGATGACGCCCGGCACACCGAGCCGCACGATCGCGGTGTCGTGGCCTTCGTCGCGACGACGCCGCGTCTCCCAACCGTCGTACACCTGCCCCTTGTGGCCGAACGAGGCCGGCCGATACACCGACGGGCCAGGGGAGATGAGGTTCTCCTTCTCGGCGAACAAGTCGTCGTTGGCCCAGATCACCGCCCCGCCGAGGCTCCGTAGCGCGAGGTCGGGCAGCCAGGTGAAGTCGGGCAGTGATTCAGTCATGGCAGCTTCCGGTTCTTGAGGTTTCGTAGCACGTCGACGGTAGCGCCGGGCGCGATCGCGAGTATGTCGTCAGCGCCGAACGCGCCGCAGTCCAGCCCGCGCAGCACCACCGCCGCCAGCGCCTCGGCGGTCGCGGGTTCGTCGACGATCGGGCCGCCGCTGCGGTCCAGATAGGCCTGCAGCCGTGGCGCCGCGGCGGACATGGCGGCTCGGAAGAACGTGAAGGTCGCCAGCCACCGGGTCACCAGGTGGCCGGGGTGCATATCCCAACCCTGGTAGAAACCGCGCTCGAGCGAACGGGTGACGAGCCGATGGTGGCGCCGGATCGCCTGCACCACTTGCTCTTCGGTGCCGACGGGGGCCACCTGCGTCGAGCCGTCGGCGACCCAGACGCCGGTTTGCGCGGCGGCGGTCTGCATCACCGCCTTGGCGTGGTCGGCCACCGGGTGATCGAGCGCCTGGTGCTGCGGTGCGATACCGCAGGCGGCGCTGTAATCGTATGTACCGTAATGCAATCCGCTGCATCGTCCGTCGGCCAGCTGGATGGCGCGGGCGACGGTCGCGGTCCCGTCGGGGCCGAGGACCGCCTGCGGGCTCTCGATCTGCAGCTCGAAGCGCAGCGTGTGATCTGGCAGACCGTGTGCGGTCTCCAATGCCTCGCACAGCCAGACCGCCGCCGTGACCTGTTCGGCCGCACGCAGTTTCGGCACGGTGAAGACGAAGCCGTCGACGGCACCGGCGTCGAGCACCAATTCGAGGGTGCGCAGGGCCCGACGGCGCTCCGCGGTGGTCAGCCCCTTGATGCGAATCCCGCTGTGGCTCAACCCGAGTGCGGGCAGCGTCGCCGCCGCCCGCGCCGCGTCGCGATCCTCCACGTCGTCGCCGCGGTTGCCGTAGCCGTCCTCGAAATCCAGGCGCAGGTCGGCAATCGGCGCGGCGGTGAGTTGGTCGCGCACCAGCGTCACCGTGGCCTGGTCGCCGAGTTCGGTGAACACTTCCGCGTGCCGGTCGAGCAGTTCGAGCGCGGCTTGACCCCACTGCGCCGGCGTATCGGGCGTCGCGTCGGCCGCGCTGACATAGACGGTATGTATCGGCTGGACGGCGGCAGAGCTTCCCGGAAACCGCGCCGCGAGGTCGGCGTCGACACGGGACAACAGGGTGTCGATGCGATGGAGATCATCCGCCGGGATGCGATGGTGGGGGTCCGACACCCGCCTATCGTGCCGTGCCGGCGCGATCTCAGCATGTCGAGCCCGAGTCGGTCTCAGCGGAGCTGATCTAGTCTCGGCAGAGCAATGTCGCACAAGGAGGCCCGATGACCAGCGCCGAACGGATCGACGATCCCGCCGAGAATCCGGTGCCCGACACCGGCACATACGCCGGCCCGGAGTGGATGGGCAAGGCCAACTGGCACTCGGTCGCCGAGTCCTACCTGCTGCGGGCCGTGAAGCCGCTGCTGTTCCTGCTGACCAAGCTCATGCTGGCCATCAACAGGCGGTTCCCGCAGGCCCTGCTGGACCGCGCGTACGACGGTTCCGAGCGGGTGACGAACTGGATGCCCGCGGTGCGCGGGTCGCGCACCGAAAAGGTCGAGCTGCCGAACTGCCCGGCCGAATGGGTCTGGAACGAGACCACCCCGCCGGTCGACGGCCGCGTCATCATCTACTTCCACGGCTCGGCGTTCATCGCGCTCGGCATCAACAGCCATCGGCCGCTGGTGAGCCACATCGCCCGCGACAGCCGCGCGCGGGCCTTGAGCGTCGGGTACCGGCTCTGCCCACGAAACCTCGTCGAGGACGCTGTCGAGGACGGCGTCGACGCCTACCGCTACGTCTTGGCGCAGGGCGTGAAGCCCGAGAACATCGTCCTGGCCGGTGACTCGGCCGGCGGCTTCATCGCGGCCATGACGGCCGTGACGGTGCGCGACCTCGGCATGGCGCCGCCCGCCGGCTGCGTGCTCCTCTCGGCTGCCACCGACAGCGACATGACGCCGAAATACGAAGCCGCGGCCCGTGTTCCGGACGCCATGTTCCCCGTCGACTTCCTCCGGATGATCAATGAGGTCTTCCTGCTGCGCAACGGCGGACGCGAAGCGACCCCGTCCCCGGTCGACGCCGACCTGCGCGGCCTCGGCCCGTTCCTGCTGCAGGTGGGCTCGGAAGAGGCGCTGCGCCCCGATTCCGAACTGCTGGCCGAGCGCCTCGCAGGTGCGGGCGTGCCGGTGCGGCTGCAGGTCTTCGACCGCGCGGTCCACGTCTTCCAGGCCTTCGCCTTCTCGAACCCCGACGCCCGTCGTGCGGTCGGCGAAGTCGCCGAGTTCGTGAAGTCCGTCGCCTGATTCCTCCGAGCGCCGGCACGTGTTCGACGAGTCACCACGAAACAGCCGAACACAAGCCAACATTCGACGCTGTTGACCACAGTCGGGAATGAACCGGCGTCGTGCTGCGGTTGCCTACTCCGTGACTGCCGCACCCTTCCGTCTGTCCCCCGACGCCGCGCTGCTCAAGCCCGTTCAGGTCGGAGACACGTCGGCCACCAACCGTCTGTTCATGGCACCGCTCACCCGGTCACGGGCTGACGCCGACGGCACACCGTCGGACCTGGCGGCCGAGTACTACGCGCAGCGCGCCGGCGCCGGGATCATCATCTCCGAGGCCACGGCCGTCTCGCGCAGTGCCAACGGCGCCTACATGAACACCCCCGGCATGTACACCGACGGGCACCAGGCGAAGTGGGCCGGGATCGCGCAGGCCGTACACGATGCCGGCGGAAAGATGTTCGTGCAGCTGTGGCACGTCGGCCGCATGGCGCATTCGGAGATCAGCGGGGCCCAGCCGGTCGCGCCGTCGGCCATCGCCGCCGACATGGTCACGCACACTCCCACAGGCAAGAAGCCGTTGGAGATCCCGCGGGCACTCGACATCGAGGAGCTCCCCGGCATCGTCGCCGACTTCCGTGCCGCCGCACGCCGCGCGGTCGACGCCGGGATGGACGGCGTGGAGATTCACGGCGCCAACGGTTACCTGTTGCACGAGTTCGCGTCCGATGTGGTCAACCAGCGCACCGACGCGTACGGCGGATCGCCGGAGAACCGGGCCCGGCTGACCGCCGAGGTCGTTGAAGCCGTCGTGGCCGAGATCGGAGCCGGACGGGTCGGGCTGCGGATATCACCCGGGAACCCCGCCGGCGACATGCACGAGGACGACACGTTCAGCACATACGAGGCCCTGCTGAACCGCATTGATCCGTTGGGCATCGCCTACCTGCACGTCGTCATCGACCCCACCGCTGACCTGTTCGGTGCGATCCGCGCGCTGTGGTCGGGAACGTTCGTGCTCAATACGGGCCGTGGGTCGGGCACCGATTTCTGCCAGCTGAACAGCTTCGTCGACCTGGGTGCCATCAGTGCCGCCGCGGTCGGACGGTCCTTCCTGGCCAACCCCGACCTGGTCGACCGGCTGGTCCTGGGCGCCGAGCTCAACGAGCCGGACGTGGCGACGTTCTACGCGCCGGGTCCCGTCGGCTACACCGACTATCCGTTCCTCACCGAGGCTGTCGCCTGACGGCAGGCGCAGCGCTGCGGTCTTACGCAAGGGCCACTTACTGCACGTCAGGTTGACGCGGACGTGCGGTAGGTGGCCTTTTGCGTTGGTCTGGTCACTCTCCCAACCACCTGGTTGGGAGGGCCTGTTACGCTTCCGGGCAGGGGACCGTCTACTTGCGGGTAGATCCACCCACAACCCCATCTCAATAGGACCTGGAGCAAACACATGTCCGAAGAAGCCTTCATCTATGAGGCCATTCGCACGCCCCGTGGCAAGCAGCGCAACGGTGCACTGAACGAGGTCAAGCCGGTCAACCTGATCGTCGGCCTGATCGACGAAATGCGTCGTCGCAATCCCGATCTGGACGAGAACCTGATCAGCGACGTCATCATGGGCGTCGTCTCGCCCGTCGGTGACCAGGGCGGCGACATCGCCCGCACCGCCGCGCTCGTGGCCAAGCTGCCCGAGACCACCGGTGGTTTCCAGCTCAACCGCTTCTGCGCCTCCGGCCTCGAGGCCGTGAACCTGGCCGCCCAGAAGGTCCGTTCCGGCTGGGACGACCTCGTGTACGCCGGTGGCGTCGAGTCCATGAGCCGCGTCCCGATGGGTTCGGACGGCGGCGCGTGGGCCGGTGACCCCGAGACCAACTACCGCATCGGCTTCGTCCCGCAGGGCATCGGCGCCGACCTGATCGCCACCATCGAGGGCTTCTCGCGCGAGGACGTCGACGCCTACGCCGTGCGCTCGCAGGAGAAGGCCGCCGCGGCCTGGTCCGGCGGCTACTTCGCCAAGTCGGTCATCCCGGTCAAGGACCAGAACGGCCTGACCATCCTGGACCACGACGAGCACATGCGTCCGGGCACCACCCTGGAGAGCCTGGCCAAGCTGAACTCCGCGTTCGCGGGTCTGGGCGCCATGGGCGGCTTCGACGACGTGGCGCTGCAGAAGTACCACTACGTCGAGAAGATCGACCACGTCCACCACGGTGGCAACAGCTCGGGCATCGTCGACGGTGCCGCGCTGGTGCTGATCGGTAGCGAGGCCGCCGGCAAGTCGCAGAACCTGACCCCGCGCGCCCGCATCGTGGCCACCGCCACCAGCGGTGCCGACCCGGTCATCATGCTGACCGGCCCGACCCCGGCCACCAAGAAGGTCCTGGACCGCGCCGGCCTGACGGTCGACGACATCGACCTGTTCGAAATCAACGAGGCCTTCGCTTCGGTGGTGCTCAAGTTCCAGAAGGACCTGAACATCCCGGACGAGAAGCTGAACGTCAACGGTGGCGCCATCGCGATGGGCCACCCGCTGGGCGCCACCGGCGCCATGATCACCGGAACCATGGTCGACGAGCTCGAGCGCCGCGGCGCCAAGCGTGCCCTCATCACGCTGTGTATCGGCGGCGGCATGGGCGTGGCCACCATCATCGAGCGCGTCTAGGGAGATTGAAAGAACATGGCTGAGAAGACAATTCAGTGGGACAAGGATGCCGACGGCATCGTCACCCTGACCATGGACGACCCCACGGGTTCGGCCAACGTCATGAACGAGCACTACAAGGAGTCGATGCACTACGCGGTGCAGAGCCTGCTCGCCGAGAAGGACTCCATCACCGGTGTCGTCATCACCAGCGCGAAGAAGACCTTCTTCGCCGGCGGTGACCTCAAGGGCATGATGCAGATCGGCCCCGACGACGCCGGCGAGGCGTTCGCCATGGTCGAGGACATCAAGGCCGACCTGCGCGCCCTGGAGACCCTGGGCAAGCCCGTCGTGGCCGCCATCAACGGCGCCGCCCTCGGCGGCGGCCTGGAGATCGCCCTCGCGTGCCATCACCGCATCGCGGCGGACGTCCGCGGCAGCCAGATCGGCCTGCCCGAGGTCACCCTGGGCCTGCTGCCCGGCGGTGGCGGCGTCGCCCGCACCGTGCGCATGTTCGGCATCCAGAAGGCCTTCATGGAGGTCCTGAGCCAGGGCACCCGCTTCACCCCGGCCAAGGCGCAGGCCACCGGCCTGGTCGACGAGCTCGTCGACACCGTCGAGGAACTGGTGCCCGCCGCCAAGGCGTGGATCAAGGCCAACCCCGAGGGCGGCGTGCAGCCGTGGGACGTCAAGGGCTACAAGATGCCCGGTGGCACCCCGTCGAGCCCGGGCCTGGCCGGCATCCTGCCGTCGTTCCCGGCGCTGCTGAAGAAGCAGCTCAAGGGTGCTCCGATGCCCGCGCCGCGCGCCATCCTGGATGCCGCCGTCGAGGGTGCGCAGGTCGACTTCGACACGGCGTCGCGCATCGAGAGCCGCTACTTCACCCAGCTCGTCACCGGCCAGACCGCCAAGAACATGATCCAGGCGTTCTTCCTGGACCTGCAGGCCATCAACGGTGGCGCCTCGCGTCCCGAGGGCATCGCCAAGCAGGAGATCAAGAAGATCGGTGTGCTGGGCGCGGGCATGATGGGCGCCGGTATCGCCTACGTGTCGGCCAAGGCGGGCTACGAGGTCGTCCTCAAGGACGTCACGCAGGAAGCCGCTGACAAGGGCAAGAACTACTCCGAGAAGCTCGAGGCCAAGGCGCTCGAGCGTGGCAAGACCACGCAGGAGAAGTCCGACGCGCTGCTGGCCCGCATCACCCCGACCGCGGACCCGCAGGACCTCAAGGGCGTCGACTTCGTCATCGAGGCCGTGTTCGAGAACCAGGAACTCAAGCACAAGGTGTTCCAGGAGATCGAGGACATCGTCGAGCCCAACGCGCTGCTCGGCTCGAACACCTCCACGCTGCCGATCACCGGTCTGGCGACCGGCGTGAAGCGCCAGGAGGACTTCATCGGTATCCACTTCTTCTCGCCGGTCGACAAGATGCCGCTGGTGGAGATCATCAAGGGTGAGAAGACCTCCGATGAGGCGCTGGCCCGGGTGTTCGACTACACCCTCGCCATCAAGAAGACCCCGATCGTCGTCAACGACAGCCGTGGCTTCTTCACCTCGCGCGTCATCGGCACCTTCGTCAACGAGGCGCTGGCCATGCTGGGCGAGGGCGTCGCGCCCGCGTCCATCGAGCAGGCCGGCTCGCAGGCCGGTTACCCGGCTGCGCCGCTGCAGCTTTCGGATGAGCTCAACCTGGAGCTCATGCACAAGATCGCTGTCGCCACCAAGGAAGGCGTCGAGGCTGCCGGTGGCACCCACGTGGCGCACCCGGCCGAGGCTGTCGTCGAGAAGATGATCGAGCTCGGTCGCCCGTCGCGTCTGAAGGGCGCGGGCTTCTACGAGTACGTCGACGGCAAGCGCACCCAGCTGTGGCCGGGACTGAAGGAAGCCTTCAACTCGGGTTCGACCGAACTGCCGCTGCAGGACATGATCGACCGCATGCTGTTCGCCGAGGCACTCGAGACCCAGAAGTGCATCGACGAGGGCGTGCTGACCTCGACCGCTGACGCGAACATCGGCTCGATCATGGGTATCGGCTTCCCGCCGTACACCGGTGGTTCGGCGCAGTTCATCGTCGGCTACCAGGGCGAGCTCGGTGTCGGCAAGGAGGCCTTCGTGGCCCGCGCCAAGGAACTGGCCGCCAAGTACGGCGACCGCTTCCTGCCGCCGGCGTCGCTGGAGAGCTAGCCCCTAGCGCCACCAAAAACCCCCAAATCCCAAGGGATTTGGGGGTTTTTGCGTTGGTGGGGCACGCGGATGCGCGGTGGTGGCTGGTCAGGTGCCGGAGTCTGTCGTCTGGGGTGCCTTCACGTGAATCCACAGTTTGTCGAGGATGCGCTGCAGGTCCCGGCGCTCGCGCTCGCTCAGCACTTCGATGAGCCCGCCGCACGCCTGCTCGAAGACCGGAAGCGCTTCGGCGACAAGCTTTTCCCCTTCGGGTGTGATGCGGACCGGTGTGCTGCGGCGGTCGGTGGCATGCCGGGTCCGGGCAACCAGCTTCCGGTTCTCCAGCCAGTCGATGAGACCGGTGGCGCTGGCCTTGGTGATGCCGAAGTACTCGGCGATCCCGCTGGGGGTCTGGCGGACGGTCCATTCGTCTTCTGGTTGGGCGAGCTGTGCCGCGAAGATCATCAGGACATCGAGCTTGGCTTCTGAGATGTTGACGCGTTCGAGCTTGCGGTTCACCGCGGCGATGACGTCGTCGGCCAGCCACAGTAGGGACAGTCCCAGCCGGGCCGCATTGACGTCCTTCGCCGGATCGGCACCCTTCATGAGGTTGAGCACGGGCCGCATGGCCTCCGGCGCCGTGAGTTTGACCCGGGCGGCCGAGAGGCCGCGGCGAACGGTGGCGGTGCTGATCTGTGGCCGGCCCATGCCGGCAGTTTAGAAACCTGACAGTAAGGCAACCGAACCGAGTCTTGTCATGCCACCCCGGCGGCGGGTTTCGAGGTCAGCGTGCGGGGTTCGAGTACACCCGCGTCGGCACGATGAGCACCGCGGCGCGGCCCTCTTCCCGCATGACGCGGTCGTACGTGTCCCAGTCGTCGTGGGTGCCGCCGGCGGCGGTAAAGACGTTGCGCAACATCACCCTCAGTGTCTCGGCATCGGTGTCGTCAGGCCCGATGACCTCCGCCGTGCCTTCGACCGTCAGCCACTGCCACCCTGCGTGCGCGACGACCGAAGTGCGCGGGTCGGCCCGCAGATTGCGCAGCTTGCGGGTTGACCCGATGGCGACGAGCGCCACGACCGGCTCCCCGGTCGTCGGATGTGGCAGCACGCCGGCATTGACCACCGACGACTGGATGCTGCCGTCACCACGCAGCGTGTTCAGCACAACCAGCCCGTGATCACGCGCGGACAGCTCGGCGAATTCAGACAGGTCGGTCATGGCGTCCTCAATCCGCCACGTCAAATGCGGCAATGACTTTCGTCGGTTTGACCCGGACCACCAGCTCGCCGGGGACACCGTTGCGGCGGCCGTATTCCTCGGCGCGGTCGGCGCCCATGTAGCGGCCGCCGGTACGCGTGGCGATGTCGAGCAGCTCGTCGGGGTCCTCACTGATCGCCGCGACGCCCTGAATCTGGACGAACGCATAGGGCGGGGACGTGTCGTCGACGCACAGCACCACGCGTGGGTCGCGGGCCAACGCCCGACCCTTGGCGGTGTCCTTGCCGGTGTTGAACACCAGCTCGCCGCCGTCCACCACGAACCACACGGGTGCGGCCAGCGGCCGGCCGTCGGCCGCCACCCAGCCGAGCACCGCGGTGCGCGTGCCCTCGGACAGAAACGCGATCACATCGTCAGAAAGTTCGCCCATGTGGCCACGCTACGCCCGGCGACCGACGGCCCGATGCCGGCAAAGTCTGGCTGCGAAACCTCAGGTGCGGCGCCGCTTGAACAAGTAGTACCGCGCCGGGTTCTTGCCGCCCCGGTCCAAGCCCGGCTCGTCACCGCTGTCGAGCAGCGTCCACCCGAGCGCGAAGCGCCGCTCCACCTCGGCCGGATCGATCCCCGGCACCCCGAACGAGGCGCCCGGCACGAACGCGACGATCAGCAGGCGCGCGTCCGCGGCGGCGACCGCTGTCACCTCGCCGACGTAGGCGTCGCGGTCGTCAGCGCTCATGCCGTGCAGGCACCCGTTGTCGACGATCAGCGTGAAATCGGCGCCGATGCCCTGCCCGGTGAGCCGGGTGGCATCGGCCTGGTCGAACCGCACCGCGCCCGGCGCCGTGGCGTCCCGCTTGGCGGCTTTGGCCCGCGCCTTCTGGACCGCCGTCGCGACGTAGTCGATGCCGGTGACGTCCCAGCCGAGCCCGGCCAGATACAGGGCGTTGTCGCCGGTGCCGCAGCCGATGTCGAGCGCGGTGCCCGGCGTCAGCGCACCGTCACCCTCGACCAGCTCGCGCAGACTGGTGGCCAGTGGATGCCCGTCCCACGGGGTGAATCCGAGCCGGTAGAAGACCCGGAACAGTCGCTGTCGGGAGGACATGGCATCACAGCGCCCCGAGGTCGGCCGACAGCCAGTGCTTCGGGTCGACGGTGACGGTCACGCTGGGGCCGTGCTCGCGCCGGGCGATCTCGAGGTAGGCCGGGGCCTTCTCCTTGCCGAGGTACCGCTCGGCCATCTCGACCAGTTGTTCGTCGGTGCCGGTCTCGATGCTGAGCACCGGTCCGTCGACCGCGACGTAGCGGACCGTCGGCTCCAGCCGCTCGGCCATCAGCGACACGTGCCCGGCCGCCTCGATCAGCTTGTGTTTACGGGAGCCGAGCCCGGTGAGCAGCCAGAGCTTGCCGCCGGGGCTGTACTGGTACCAGATCGGCAACGTCAGGGGACCGCGGTCCGGGCCGGCGTTGACCGACAGTGCCCCGATGTGTGGTTCGGCCAGAAATTGTTCGCGTTCATCCTTGGAAAGGGCCATGAACCCAACGTAGCGAAAAAGGGTGACACCGCAGCGGCTTCGGCCACACGCGCAGACGTCAGTCGGGCAGCGGCATGGTGTCGTACAGCCGGACGCCCTTCGCGTTGAGCCGGGCCAGGCGCCCGGTCAGGCCCCGCGGCAACACCGAGATGGCCCGCGCGACGCCGACGAGTGTTCGTGCGCCCCAATCAGATCCGGGCACGATGGTCCTGGCGTTGACGCGCGCCATGGTGCGGCTGCCGGCCACCGGCGCGGCCATGGTGCGCTCGTAGGCGGCGAACGCGGCAGTGTGATCGCCGCGGGCCGCGGACAACGCGTGGGCCAAGACGTATGCGCCGTACACCGCCAGGCTCGTGCTCCCGCCGACAGCGGGGCCGGGGCAATACCCCGCGTCACCGACCAACGTGACCCGTCCCCGCGACCAGGTGCTCATCTCCAGTTGGGTGATGGCGTCGAAGTAGAACGCCGGGGTGTGGTCCACCTCGCGCAGCCAATGGTCGACCTCGGGAACCAGGCCGGCGAACGCCGCCCGCAGGTGGCGCTGCTGAGCTGCGATGTCGCGGTAGTGGTAGTCCAGCGGCTCATCGGTGCGAAACAGGAACACCGCCCGGGCATCATCGAGGTGGTCGGCGCTGTACACCATGGCCATCTTCCGCGGCGCCAGGTAGCCGCTCATCTCACCTTTGGGCGCAAGCACTTTCGGCACCGACACCACGGCCAGATAGCCGCCGAGGAACCGCTCCCGAACCTCGTCGCCGAAGATCAGTTGCCGGACCCCCGAGTGCAGCCCGTCGGCGCCGACCACCAGGTCGTAGCGCTCGGGGGCACCGTGCTCGAACGTCACCTCGCCGGCGTCGGTGATGGACGTGATCTGGTCGCCGAAACGGAACTCGGCGTCGTTGCGGACGGCGTCGTAGTACGCCTGGCTGAGGTCGTCGCGCATGATCTCGACGTGCCGGTCGGACATGGCGGCGATGAGCTTGACGTAGTCGATGTGGGTCCACCGGGTGCGCGGCGGACGGTTGACGGTGAGCGCGGTCGTCCCGGTGGCCCGGGCCTCGATGCGCCCCAGCACGCCCATCCGTTCGGAGATTTCCATGGCCGGCCGGAAGAGGTCGACGGCATGGCCGCCGGTCTTGCGCAGGGCCGGTGCACGTTCGACGACCGTCACATCGAATCCGTTGCGGGACAGCCAGTAGGCCAGGACCGGGCCGGCGATGCTGGCGCCCGAGATGAGCACTTTCATGGATTCCTCCCCATTTACTTAACGGTCGGTAAGTGGATGTCGGGTCAGCTTACCGCCCGTTAAGTAAGTTAGGGTGGCTACGTGGCGAGAACCCCGTCCGAGACCCGTGTGCGCATCCAGGATGTGGCGCGCGAGCTATTCAGTCAGAAGGGCGTGCAGCGGACCAGCCTGCAGGACATCGCCGATCGGCTCGGCATCAGTAAACCCGCGCTCTACTACCACTTCAGCTCGCGTGAGGACCTCGTGCGCAGCATCCTGCAGCCGCTGGTCGAGGAGGGCGAGGAATTCGTCGCCGCCCACGAACGCCTGCGCGGCTCGGCCCGCGCCACTCCACGCGAGCTGTTGCAGGGCTACTTCGACTTCCACTACCGGCACCGCGCCGACCTCATGCTCATCGTCACCGACCTGATCACGCTGGCCGACCTGGGACTGATCGACAGCATGCTGGCGTGGCGCGAGCGGCTGGGCAAGCTGGTCTTCGGACGTCGGCCCACCCTCGAACAAGCCACCCGCGCCGTCATCGCGTTCGGCGGCCTGCAGGACTGCTGCCTGCAGTTCCCGGACGTGCCGGCCGACCAGCTGCGGCGAGCGGCGGTCGACGGCGCGATGGCCGCGCTCGGACTGCCGGACTGACGGACCGATCGCGTCCGGCGCCGGCCGCATCCGGTACCGCACTCGTCGGCGTCGGTACGATTGCCCCATATCGGTCCGAGCGACGACGCCGAACGCAACGGAGAGTGCCTGTTGGAGATCCCCTTTATCGGGCCACTGACGCTGTCCGGGTTCTCGAGTGCCTGGTTCTTCCTGTACCTGATCGCCGTCGTCGGCGCCGTCGCGATCTACCTGCTGCTGCGCAAGGCCCGTCGCAAGCGGGTGTTGCGGTTCGCCAACACCGAACTGCTCGAACAGGTCGTCGCGGCCCGTCCCAAGACGCGCTCGCGCTGGCGGCACCTGCCGGCGGTGCTGCTGGTGATCTCCCTGGTCCTGCTGACCACCGCCATGGCCGGACCGACCCACGACATCCGGATTCCGCGTAACCGCGCCGTCGTCATGCTCGTCATCGACGTCTCCGAATCGATGATCGCCACCGACGTCAAGCCCAGCCGCATCGAGGCGGCGAAAAGCGCCGGCAAGACGTTCGTCAAGGGCCTGACGACCGGGATCAGCGTCGGCCTCGTCCAATTCTCGTCCAGCGCAACGATGCTGGTCGCGCCGACCAGCGATCACGACGTCGTGGCGCGGACCATCGACACCCTGGAGCCGTCGCCGCGCACCGCGACCGGCGAGGGCATCTTCACGGCCTTGCAGGCCATCGCCACGCTCGACGCGGTCATGGGCGGCGGTGACGGTCCGCCGCCCGCACACATCGTGCTGATGTCGGACGGTAAGGAAACCGTGCCGGCGGACCCGAACGACCCGCGCGGCGCACTGACGGCGGCCCGCGCGGCCAAGGACCAGGACGTCGTGATCTCGACCATCTCGTTCGGTACACCGTCGGGTGTCATCACCTACGAGGGTCAGGAAGTGCCGGTCCCGACCGATGACCTGTCGCTGCAGAAGATTGCGAAGGTCACCGGCGGCGAGTCGTTCCGCGCCGAGACCCTCGACCAGTTGACCCGTGTGTACGCCAATCTGCAGGAGCAGATCGGCTACCAGACCATCCGCGGCGATGCCAGCGGCAGCTGGACGCGCGTCGGTTTCTTCGTGCTGGTGCTCGCGCTGTTCGCGGGCCTGCGGATCAACAACCGCCTGCCGGGCTGATCAGCGTCCCGGCATCGTTGTGCCGATGGCGTTGCCCGCCGCGGCGTCGGTGCTCTGGTAGTTGGTGGCCGCGGTGCGCAGCGAGTCGGCGAAGCCGGTGACGGCCTTGCCGAGGTTCTCGCAATCGGTGTTCAGCACCGGGCCGACGCGCTGACAGGCGGCGCCGGAGGCGAGCCCGGACATGCCGGCCGCGGCCGAATTCAGCGATTCTCCCGGCTTGGCTCCGCCGACCGCGGAGCCGCACGACGCCATGGTGCTCGCCGCGGCCGTCAGAACCTGCGGATCGACGCGCAATTCGGGTGCCATGGTCTTCAGCCTAAGCCCGGGCCGTGAGGGTTCCCGACGCCGTTTCGTGGAGCGGCCCGCACGTATTGCATAAAGTCGGGACCATGCGCTTCGGATTGTTCATCCCGCAAGGTTGGCGACTCGATCTGGTGGGGATCGCCCCACAGGACCAATGGCAGGTGATGCGCGACCTGGCCGCGCACGCCGACGCCGGACCCTGGGATTCGCTATGGGTCTACGACCATTTCCACACCGTGCCGATGCCGACGGCAGAGGCCACGCACGAGGCGTGGACGCTGATGGCGGCATACGCCGCCACGACATCGCGGATCAAGCTGGGTCAGATGTGTACGGCGATCAGCTACCGCAACCCGGCGTATCTGGCGAAGGTGGCGGCGACCACCGACATCATCGCCGGCGGCCGGGTGCAGATGGGCATCGGCGGCGGCTGGTACGAACACGAATGGCGCGCTTACGGTTACGGCTTCCCGTCGGCGAGTGTGCGACTCGCCCGGCTCGATGAGGGCGTGCAGATCATGCGCACCGCCTGGCGCGACGGGGTGGTGAGCTTCGACGGCAGGCACTACCAGGTCGACGGCGCCATCGTGCAGCCGAAGCCGTTGCAGGACAACGGCATTCCGCTGTGGATCGCGGGCGGCGGCGAGAAGGTGACACTGAAGATCGCCGCGAAGTACGCGCAGTACACCAACTTCACCTCCGAGCCTGACGGCTTCGCGCACAAATCCGAAGTGCTGCAACAGCACTGCCGTGAGGTCGGCACCGACTACGACGGCATCGTCCGCTCGGCCAACTTCAATGTGGTGATCGGGGAATCCGAGGACGACGTCGCGGCCCGCATCGCGCGCATCCGGGATCGCCAGGTCACCGTCGCGCACGAAGCCGCCGTCGACGCGATGGTGAAAAACCTGACCTCACCCGATTCCGCTTGCGGCACAACCGAACAGGTCGTCGCGAAGCTGCAGAAGATCAAGGATCTCGGCTGCGAGTACGCGATCCTGTACTTCCCCGAGGCCGCGTACGACAGGTCGAGCATCGAGGCGTTCGAGCGCGAGGTCATACCCGCGCTCAGTGACTAGCCACCGTGGACGGATTTCTGATCGACGCGCCGCCGCTGCGTCCGCCGGTGTGGGTGCAGCAGTTCTGGGGTGACCTCACGTTCCTGCACTGGCCCGTCGACCCGGCGAGCGTCGCGCACCTGTATCCGCCCGGCACCGCGCCGGATATCTTCTCCGACGGGCTGACGTACGTCGGCCTGGTGCCGTTCGTCATGCACCGCTCGGCGGTGGCCGGCGGTGTGCCATTGCCGTACTTCGGCACCTTCGCCGAAACCAACGTGCGGCTGTACTCGGTCGACGCCGCCGGCCGGCACGGCGTGCTGTTCCGGTCGCTGGAGACGACGCGGCTGGCGGTCGTGGGGGCGACGCGACTCGGCATGGGTGTGCCGTACACCTGGGCCAAACTGCGCGTCACTCGCGCCGGTGACCGGATCACCTACTCGGGCACGCGCCGGTGGCCCGAGCGCGGCCTGCGCACCCTGGCCGAAGTCGCGATCGGTGCGCCCGTCGAACCCTCGCCGTTGGAGGTGTGGCTGACGGCGCGGTGGGGCGCGCACACCCGCAAGGCCGGCCGGACGTGGTGGGTGCCCAACGAACATCCCACCTGGCCGTTGCGACAGGCCGAGGTGGTCGAGCTGACCGACGATCTGGTGCCGGCCAGCGGGGTGGTGCCGGTGGGTCCGCCGTTGCGCGCGCTGTTCTCGCCGGGGGTGCAGGCCCGTTTCGGTCGGCCGACCGCGCTTCGTTGAGCCTTTACCCGAAGGTGTCCGATTCCGGTCCGGAAGATGAACGGCTGGTAGCGCAAAGGTGCAGTCTCGGTGATCATTGCGCCATGTTGCCGACGATGCGTGATTCCGGACTCCGAGCCGGTGCGGTGCCGATCCCTGCCAACGCCGTGTCCAGTCGGCGCACGGTGCGCCCCGGCGTCGTGAGTGGCCGGCCGCGGGTCAGTGCCGGTCCCGCTCCCGCGCACCGGGCCGACCTGGCGCAATCGCGCCTGTTCGCGGCCCTGCTGCTGGACGAGATCGCCGATCTGGAGGACCAGATGACGTTGGCGGAGCGGCGATCCCGGCGCGCCCAAGCCGCCACGGGGTCGGCGGCCGAACTCCCGTCGGAGACGCTGCTGGCGCTGCGCCGCAGGGTCCTGGAGGTGCAGCGGATGCTCGACGCACTGCGTCGTCGCTTCCCGGGCGAGGGGGATTCGCTGCGCGTGATTTAAACCGCCAAAGGGTCGCCACGGGCATTGCTGAGGCGGATAGTCAGATCATGGAGAAGATCTCTTTGACCGCGCTCGCCCGTCAGCATCTGGACGCCGCGAAGAACGGGAATGGCGGGCGCAGCGCGCACACGGTCTTCGGCGGCCACGAGCACGCGTTGCGGCAGACGCTGATCGCTCTCGCCGACGGCAATGAGTTGGGCGAACACGAGAGCCCCGGCGAGGCCACGCTTCAGGTGCTGCAGGGGCGGGTGCGCCTCGTCGCCGAACAGGCCAGCTGGGATGGCATGGCCGGCGACCACATCATCATCCCGCCCACCCGGCACAGCCTGAAGGCGCTCGCCGACTCGGTGGTGCTGCTGACCGTGGTCAAACAGCCGGCGCGTTAGCCGGGATGAAGGTCATCGCGCGCTCGGCGAGCGCGGTGATCGTCAGGCTCGGATTGGCGCCGACGTTGGCCGGGACTGCCGCGCCATCGGTGACCAGCAGGTTCTCGTAGCCGAAGACGTGGTTCCGGCTGTCGACGACACCGGTCTCAGGAGAGGCGCCGATCACCGCGCCGCCGAGGATGTGCGCCGTCGACGGGATCGCGAAAATGCCTTCTGTCACACCGGAATAGGCGACGCCGCCCATGCGGCGCGCGAACCATTTCGCCGCGTCGTAGGCGGCGGGCACGAAGTCCGGGTTGGGGTTGTCGGGATCCTGCTCGGTGGTCAGGGCGACGTTGCCGTTCGGGAGCCGCATCTTGACCTTCAGGCGCATCGCATTGTCGATGGACTGCATGACCAGCAGGATGATCACGCGGCGCGAAGTGTCCTTGATCTTCCAGGCCGCCAGCGCTGCCTTCGGGTTCTTCGCGGCGGCGGCCAGGAAGTGAAGCGGCCGGGTGCCGCGCTTGCCCGCCTCGATCATCAGGTTGAACAGCAGCGACTGGCTGTCGCCGCCCTTGCCGTATGTGACGACCTCGATGTGGGTGGCGGGGTCGGTGTAGATGCTCGACGTGATCGCGATCGAGTGGGTGAAGTCGTCGGGGTAGTCCTTGGGTGCCATCACCGCCATGATCGATTCGCTGTTGGTGCGCACCACGTACCCGAGGCGGTCGGAGATGTTCGGTAGCGAACCGCCGAGCTTGCAGCGCTGCAGGAGGCGGTTGGTGCCCAGCGCCCCGGCTGCGACGACGACCCCGCGGGCGCGCAGTTTCTCGGCCGACCGCTTGCCGAGCGCGCCGCTCTTCTGGTGTGTCACTTCGTATCCCGTGGCACCACGGGCGTCGAGCGGCTTGATGTCGGTCACCGACCGTTCGCTGAAAATCTTCACGCCGAGCTTCTCGGCGAACCACAGGTAGTTCTTGCGCAGGGTGTTTTTGGCGCCGTGGCGGCAGCCGACCATGCACGACCCGCACTTGATGCAGCCCGTTCGGTCGGGTCCGTCGCCGTCGAAGTACGGGTCGGCCACCGTCTTGCCGGGCTGGCCGAGGAACACCCCCACCCGCGTACGGCGGTAGGTGTCGCCGACGCCGATCGACTCGCTGTACTCCTTCAACAGCAGGTCCGCGGGGCCGTCGTCGTCGTACTCGGTGACGCCGAGCATCCGTTCGGCTTCGTCGTAGTGCGGCGCTAGTTCGGTCTCCCAGTCGGCCAGCCCCTTCCACTGCGGGCTCTCGTAGAAATTCGGGAACGCCCGGTACAGCGTGTTCGCATAGCCCAGGCTGCCACCGCCGACACCGCAGCCGGAGCCGATGAAGATGTCCTTGAACAGCGTCAGCCGGAGGATGCCGCGCATCCCGACCTGCGGTGCCCAGTAGTAGTTCTTGGCATCCTTGGTCTCATCCGCGAAGTCGGCGTCCTCGAATCGGCGGCCGCATTCGAGAACCGCTACGCGATAACCCTTTTCGGCCAGCCGCAGCGCCGAGACGCTGCCGCCGAAGCCGGAGCCGATGACCAGCCAGTCATAGTCGTACGTCATCAGTGACCTCCGCAGGTGGGCGAACTGCGAAGAGCGTATGTCCCGGCGGTCACGGCCGCATCCGATTGCTGGGACTGGCTAAATAGCCGGCCCCAACAGGTCGTCGGCGTCCTTGATGACGTAGCCGTAGCCTTGCTCGGCCAGGAAGCGCTGCCGGTGCGCGGCGTACTCGGCGTCGAGGCTGTCGCGCGAGACCACCGAGTAGAACACCGCGCCGCCACCGTCGGCCTTCGGGCGCAGCAGCCGGCCCAGGCGCTGGGCCTCTTCCTGACGCGATCCGAATGTGCCCGAAACCTGAACGGCAACAGAGGCTTCCGGCAGGTCGATGGAGAAGTTGGCGACCTTCGACACCACCAGGGTGCGGATCTCGCCCGACCGGAACTGGTCGAACAGTGCCTCGCGTTCGGCGTTCTTGGTCGAGCCCTGGATCACCGGGGCGTCCAACTCCTGGCCGAGCTCTTCCAGCTGGTCCAGGTAGGCGCCGATCACCAGCGTCGGCTCGTCGGGATGCCGGGCCAGGATCGACTTCACCACCGCGATCTTGGTGTGCGCCGTCGAGCACAGCTTGTAGCGCTCCTCGGGCTCGGCCGTCGCGTACGTCATGCGCTCGTTCTCGGTCATGGTGACCCGGACCTCGACGCACTCGGCCGGCGCGATCCAGCCCTGTGCCTCGATGTCCTTCCACGGGGCGTCGTACCGCTTTGGCCCGATGAGTGAGAACACGTCGCCCTCGCGACCGTCTTCGCGAATCAGTGTGGCGGTCAAGCCGAGTCGGCGGCGGGACTGCAGATCGGCCGTCATCCGGAACACCGGGGCGGGCAGCAGGTGCACCTCGTCGTAGATGATCAGCCCCCAGTCGCGGCTGTCGAACAGCTCCAGGTGCTTGTACTCACCCTTGGTGCGCCGGGTGATCACCTGATACGTCGCGATGGTGACGGGCCGAATCTCCTTGCGCTCGCCGGAGTATTCGCCGATCTCCTCTTCGGTCAACGAGGTGCGCGCGATCAGCTCGCGCTTCCACTGGCGTCCGGCGACGGTGTTGGTCACCAGGATCAGCGTCGTCGCACCCGCCTTGGCCATGGCCGCAGCGCCGACCATCGTCTTGCCCGCGCCACAGGGGAGCACCACGACGCCCGACCCACCGGCCCAGAACGAATCCGCGGCCAGCTCCTGGTAGTCGCGCAGCTTCCAGGTGTCCTGCTCCAGCATGATCGGGTGCGCCTCGCCGTTGACGTAACCCGCCAAATCCTCTGCGGGCCAACCGATCTTGAGCAGCATCTGCTTGACGCGGCCGCGCTCGGACGGGTGGACGATGACGGTGTCGTCGTCGATCTGGGCGCCCAGCATCGGGGTGATCTTCTTGTTGCGCAGCACCTCGGCCAGCACGGCCCGGTCCAGGCTCACGAGCGTCAACCCGTGCGCCGGGTGCTTCACCAGCTGCAGCCGCCCGTAGCGGCCCATGGTGTCGACGATGTCGACCAGCAGCGGCTGCGGCACCGCGTACCGCGAGTGCGACACCAGCGCGTCGACCACCTGCTCGGCGTCGTGGCCCGCGGCGCGCGCGTTCCACAGCGCCAGCGGCGTGATGCGGTAGGTGTGCACGTGCTCGGGCGCACGCTCCAGTTCGGCGAACGGCGCGATCGCCGCCCGCGCCGCCCCGGCCTGCTCGTGGTCGACCTCGAGCAGCACGGTCTTGTCCGACTGGACGATCAGGGGTCCGTCAGTCATGCGCCATCCACTCCATCAATTGCTCGCAGGCCATCCGATCCATTATCCAGACGCGCGCGAGTGGTCACGTTTCCACCGCGAGCGGGAGGTACCCCCAGCTTGCGAGGAGAACGTGACCCCGCAGCGTCCTATTCCGGCGCGACGACCGAGGTCACCCGGTGGATCGCGAATTCGCGGACCCGGCCGGCGGCCGGGTCGTAGGCGGTCAGCTGGCCGCCACGCACGTTCACCGGCGCCACCACGCGCTGCGTGGCAACCCCGGCGGCGTCGACGTACCCGATCACCACCGACGACTGGGTCACCGCGGCGTCGGTCAGCAGCGAGATCGCGGCCGCCGGGTCCAGTCGCTCCCCGTTGCCGCCGCGGCCGGTCTGGCGCAGAACGGCGACGATGGCGCCGAGCGTCTTCTCGTTCGGTGCCTGCGGGTGCCGGAAGGTGCGCCGGTGGATCGGTGTGGACACCCGCGCGCCGAGCGGGCGCAGGTCGACGATGGTGCCCGACCAGTCCTCGGCGGCCGGGGCGAAGCCCGCGGTGCGCAGGCCGGCCAGCACGTCGGCGATCGGCGCGGGTGACACCGCGACGGTGGGCGCCAGGGCCCGCAGGCTCAACTGCTCGAGCGTGGGGGAGGCGAGTGCCTGTGCCAGCAGCGCCGGGTCCTCACACCGGATGAACGACGACGCCATGCCGACCCGCAGCTGTCCGTGCCGGCGGGCGACGTCGTCGATCAGATAGGTGAGGCCCTGCGGCACCGGCGTCTTGGAGTGCCGGGCGAACAGGGTGTGGATCTCGCTGGCGGTCCTGCCGGTATCGAGGGCGCGCCGGATGGACTGCTCGCTGACGCGGTAAACCGATGCGGCCCCTGCGGATTCGATGTCGGCGACGGTCGCCAGCTGGTCGGCGAGGTCGCGTTCGAGCGGCCCGGGGACGACGACTGTCAGATCGGCCTGCAGCAGGAAATGGTCGATCGGGTCGGGCAGTGCCGCCGCCATCGCGGCGACGACGTCCTCTTCGGGTGCGCCGGCCAGCAGCATCCTGATCGGCCCGGCGAGCGCGCCGCGGCCGACCATGCCCAAAGCGTGTGCCTCGGTGAGCAATTCGTCGGTCGGCTCGGGTTGCAGACGGGCGGTCCAGCGCGGCCGGCGCCACAGCATCGCTGCCGAGGCGGTGGCGGTGTCCATGGTGCCGCCCGGCGGCAGTTCGGCGAGCACCGTCAGCAGCAGCCGGCGGTCCAGCGGCGCGGCCGACGAATACAGCGCATTGGTCAGGGCGGCATACGGCTTGCCGTCGGGCCCGCGCTTACCCACCAGCCCGGGACGGCAAGGCAGGTCCAGCCAGGTGGTGGCCAGCAGGTGCCAGCGCGTGGCGGCACTCGATTCGATGAATCGGTCCGCGGCGACGGTCGGCGCCCAGTAGGGGCCGTCGTCGTAGTCGTCCGAGTCGGGGATGCCCGATGCGATCAGCGTCGCCGACGCGCACAGTTCCAGGATCAGCGAGAGCCGGCCTTCGTCGATCCCGGTGACCTTGGTCAGCCGCTTGGCGTCGCGCACCCCGAGGCCGCCGCTGCGCAGCTCGGGAACCGGTGTCGCAGAGAGGGTTTCGAGGACCAGTTCGACTTCGCGCAGCAGGTCGATGGCCGAGCCCGCCGCGGCCGCGTCGACGTCCTTCTCGGCCAAGACCGGAGTCGAGGGTGTCGGCGGCGTCAGCGTCGTCGGCCCCGGCGCCTGTCCTCGCAGGACCTGGCCGACGAGCCGCGGCAGGATCACCGTCTCGTCGTCGATCGGGCGCAGCAGTCCGGCGGCGATCAGCTGCGGCACCGGACGGTCGGGTGCGGTCCCCGGCGCCGCATCCTTGGTCCGGCCGATCGGCGACCCGTCAGCCAGCCGCTCGAGCAGGTCCCGCTGCGGCGTATCGATGGCGGCCAGCTTCGCGGCGATGCCGTCGGCGTCTGGGTCCTCGACGGTGACCTGCCCCGGATACCAGGGCAGCACCGACGCCGCCTCCGAGACCACCCGCACCGTGTCGGCGCCCCACACCAGCCCGCGGGTGCGCAGCTCGTCGAGCGCCGAGGTGACGACCTTCTTGTTGGCGCGCCCAGCCAGCAACTGGAACAGCGCGCCGGTCGGCACGGCGATGGTGGTGGCCTGCAGCGTCAGCAGCGCGTCCAGCACGGCGAGCTGCAGAAAATCGAGATCGTCGGTCGCGGCCTTGACCGATTGCCGGGACTGGGCGCGGGCCGCCAGCGCGGACAGGGTCGCCGGCGGCGGTTGCGTGAGGTCGGGCCGGACGCTGAGCAGCTGCACCAGCTGCGCGTCCGACATGTCGGCCAGCCAGGAGCCCAGCGGCACACCCGGGGAATCGTCGATCATTGCTGACCAGCGTAAAGCAGCCTCCCGGCCTCGCCAGCGGGCGCGGGGCCTGCCACAATGTCTCCGTGGCTGAGAAGAAGAAGAACCAGTACGTCGACAATGGCTGGCCCGAGGTGTCCGGCGACGACCACGCCGTGAGCGAGCTGGCAACCGACCGTACCGGCGCGCTCTCGCCGTTCGGCGACCTGGAGTTCCCGCTGCCGGCCGAGAAGCTGCCGTACATGCACCCGGTCACCGTCGTCAACAAGTAGCCGTGGAGCTCTCGCACCTGGACGAATCGGGTGCGGCCCACATGGTGGACGTGTCCGCCAAGGACGCCACCCGGCGCACCGCCGTCGCGGCGGGCGTCCTGCACACCCGCGCTGACGTCGTCGACCTCATCACCAGCGGTGGACTGCCCAAAGGTGACGCACTCGCGACCGCCCGCGTCGCCGGCATCATGGCGGCCAAGCGCACCAGCGACCTGATCCCGCTGTGCCACCAGCTGGCACTGACGAAGGTCGACGTGTCGTTCGAGGCCGGGTCGGCTGACATTGCCATCACCGCGACCGTGCGCACCACCGACCGCACCGGCGTCGAGATGGAAGCCCTCACGGCGGTCAGCGTCGCGGCCCTGACGCTGTACGACATGATCAAGGCCGTCGACCCGGCCGCGCGCATCGACGACATCCGGGTGCTGCGCAAGGAAGGCGGCAAGACCGGCCTCTGGGAGCGGGAACAGTCGTGAGCCGCACCGCCCGCGTCGTCATCGCCTCCACCCGCGCCGCTGCCGGCGTCTACGAGGACCGCACCGGCCCGCTCATCGTCGCCTGGTTCGCGGAACGCGGGTTCGACGTGCCCGCACCGGTCGTCGTCACCGACGGCGAGCCGGTCGGCGCCGAACTGCGCCGCGCCATCGCCGACGACGTGGACGTCGTCCTCACCTCGGGCGGTACGGGAATCTCCCCGACCGACGCCACGCCGCAGGCGACGCTCGAGGTGCTGGACTACCAGATCCCCGGGCTCGCCGACGCGATCCGTCGGTCCGGGCTGCCGCACGTCCCGACCTCGGTGCTGTCCCGCGGGGTGTGCGGCGTCGCCGGCCGGACGCTGATCGTCAACCTGCCGGGTTCGTCCGGGGGAGTGAAGGACGGGCTGGGGGTGCTGGCCGGGGTACTGGACCACGCGCTCGACCAGCTCGGCGGAAAGGACCATGCCGGATGAGCGTGCTGCGCGCCGACCTCAGTGAATCGCCGATCGACGTCGCGTCCCACGAGGCCCTGGTCGACCACAGCGCCGCGGGAGCCGTCGTGAGCTTCGCCGGGGTCGTGCGCAACCACGACGGCGGCCGCGGGGTGACGCGGCTGGAGTACTCGGCGCACCCGTCGGCCGCGGCGGTGCTGGCCGAGGTCGCCGCCGACGTCGCCGCCGCCTCCGAAGGCGTGCGCGCCATCGCGGTCAGCCACCGGATCGGGGTGCTCAACATCGGCGACGCCGCCCTTGTCGCGGCGGTATCGGCCGATCACCGCGCCGCGGCATTCCGTACCTGCGCGCTGCTGGTCGACACCGTCAAGGAGCGGCTGCCCGTCTGGAAGCACCAGTTCTTCACCGACGGCACCGACGAATGGGTCGGCTCGGCCTGAGCCCCGAGGCCTGCTCTTCGCTCGCCGAGGAAAGGCTGGCGCGCAAGTACCTGGCTTCAATCACCAGGCGCGCGCAGCTGCCGTGACTGAAGCCAGGTACGTGTTTCGGCCGTCGGCGGTCCCTGAGCGCAATGACCGCCGTCTGACCGCTCCCCGATTGCACTCACGTACTTTCGCCGGCGCCCTGCACTGACTGGCCACGAAAAAAAATCGCCCCGGTCGAATGACCGGGGCGATTTCTCTATGTACGTATTACGGAGCCGGAGGGGCGTCGACGATCGGGGCCGGGCCGGGCGCCGGAGCGTTCGGCGGGGCCGAGATGCTGCCGCCCGGTGCGCCGGTCCGCGTCGAGGCGACGGCGAGCAGGGCGTCACGACCGGAGATGTCGTTGTTCTGGACCGCGTGCCACAGCTGCTTCAGGTAGCTCATGTTGGCGCTGTCACCCGTCTCGGGCGCATCCATGGTCGAACCCGGGGGCAGGTTGGTCGGGCTGGCGAGGTGCGGCGTGCCGTCCGGCGGGGTCTGCAGCGCGACCGGGGCGGCCGGGGCGGGAGCCGCGGCATCGGCAACCGGAGCGGGGGCCGGCGCCGGGGCGTCGACGACGGGGGCCGGGTCGGCCGGCAGGTCCTGCTTCGCGTGCAGGGCCCACGCGCCGTTCTCGGCGGGGGCCTCGCTGGTGTCCCAGTTGGCGGCCTGGATCACGGGCGCCGGGGCCTCGACCGGAGCTTCCGGGGCGGGCGCTTCGACGACGGGTGCCTCGGGAGCCGGGGCAGGAGCCTCAGGGGCCGGGGCGGGGGCCTCGGGGGCGGGCGCGGGAGCCTCGGGCGCGTCCAGGACGGGGGCCTCGGGGGCGGGGATCTCGTTGGAGACGTTGACGATCGCGGGGCCCTCGGGGGCCTCCGGCAGCGGCGCGTCGAGCGGAGCGGCGGCCTCTTGCACCGGAGCCGGGTCGGCCGGGGCGTTGAGCTCGGGGTTGTCCAGCGTGGCGGCCGGGGCCGGCGCCGGGTTGTTCTTCACGGCGTTGCGCGGGGTGGAACCGGACAGGCCGGTGCCGCAGACCGGCCAGGCGCCGCGGCCCTGGCTGGCCAGGACGCGCTCGGCGACGGCGATCTGCTGGTCCTTGCTGGCCATGTTGGCGGCGGGGGCGTACTCGCCACCGCCGTGGGCACTCCAGGTGCTGGGCGAGAACTGCAGCCCGCCCTGGTAGCCGTTGCCGGTGTTGATGGCCCAGTTACCGCCGGATTCGCAGCGGGCTACCTTGTCCCATTCGCCGTCGGTCGCGGCGGTGGCCTGGGCGGCGAGGGCGATGCTGCCGCCACCAAGAACCGCGCCGGTGAAGGCGATCTTGGCGACAGAGACGCTGGACGTGGTCGGTTTGCGGTGGCGTCCACTCATGAAAAAAGCAGTCCTCTCGTCAACGCCTGCGAGGTCAGCTGTCGGGTTCGGGCTGGAGAGGTTGCCCGGCCTGCAGAGCAGGCTTCACCCCAAGGAGCCGAGGCTCCTGGTCCTGATTTCCTCGGTGGACCGGTTGGGTCCCCCGCCTCCATCCACGGGTTGTCGTCGGCCGCACCTGATGGATGGAGCTAGGCGTTTCAAGTGCGGGTGCCAAAGGGTCGCTCTGGCTTGAGAGACGACGGTATCGGGTCAGGTGGGTTCCGTCACCTCGACCGATTTCGGGCGTTTCGGGCCCGAGCAAATTATGAGAGGACTTTAAAGCCGCTGGCTGATTCGGCGTTTTCGCAGGTATCGATGCCGGTCAGGGGCGCCGCAGCCAGGTCGTTACCGTTTCGTTATGTGAGGCATTTCACAATTAGCCGCCGGCGAAGGGGGGTAGGACATCGAGCGTCCCGCCCGTGGCGAGCGCGGTGTCCAGATCGCGCACGGCGACGCCGTCGCGCAGAAATGAGCAGCGTGAGAGCACTTTTGCCACATCTGCCCCACGTGTACCAATGGAGTTCACCAGATCGCGGACGGTTACACCCTCATTGAGCTGCAACGTTTCGGTCTCGATTCCGGTTGCGGCCTTCGCGGCGGCGAAATAGCGCACCGTCACCACCAAATCCGCCACCGTCAGCCGCCGATCGCGCTCATCGGGCGGTCCGGCTGGACGAAACCCGGATCGTTTATTCCATGGCCCGCCGGCTTGGCCCACATCGCGGCCCGCCAGGCGGCCTCCACCGCATCGTCGTCCGCGCCGCCGCGCAGCAACGCCCGCAGATCCGTCTCCTGCTGTGAGAACAGACAGCTGCGCACCTGACCGTCGGCCGTGAGCCGGGTGCGGTCGCACGTGCCGCAGAACGCGGCCGAGACGGACGCGATGACGCCGACGGTGCCGAGCACCGCGCCGTCGTCGTGCACCTGCCACAGCTCGGCCGGGGCGGAACCCCGCGGCGCCGGGTCCGGGCGCAGGCTGAATTCGCGGCGCAGCGCCGCCAGAATCTGGTCGGCCTGCAGGACCGAACCCCGCTGCCAGTGATGCCCGGCGTCGAGTGGCATCTGCTCGATGATGCGCAGCTGGTACCCGTGCTCGAGGCAGAAGCGCAACAGCGCCGGGGCGTCGTCCAAGCCGGTTTCCGGGTCGAGCACAGCGTTGACCTTGACCGGACTCAGCCCCGCCGCCTTTGCGGCGGCCAGGCCGTCGAGCACCTCGGGCAGTCGCCGACGCCGCGTGATGGCCGCGAAGCGGTCCGGGTCCAGGGTGTCGAGCGAGACGTTGACGCGATTCAGGCCGGCCTTCTTGAGCGCTGCCGCGCGCTTGGCGAGTCCGATGCCGTTGGTCGTCACGGCCATGGCCGGCCGCGGCTGCAACGCGGCGGTCGCCGCGACCACTTCCTCCAGATGTGGAACCAGCAGCGGCTCACCGCCGGTGAACCGCACACCCGTGATGCCCAACCGCGTCACGGCCACCCGGATCAGCCGGGTGAGCTCTTCGGGAGTGAGCAGGTCGGCGCCGGGCAGCCAGTCCAGGCCCTCGGCCGGCATGCAATAGGTACAACGCAGATTGCAGCGGTCGGTGAGCGACACCCGCAGATCGGCGGCGACACGGCCGTACGTGTCGATCAGCGGCCCGGATGCCGGGGCCGGACCGACAGGGCGCGCGATGGTCGGGAGGCCGAGTGGCGTGAGTGTCATTGCTGCCAGGCTGGTGCGGGGTGGGTCTGGTCGACCGGGACGATCTGCTTGCCCAGCGGCAGCAGCGACACCGGGATCAGCTTGAGGTTGGCCAGCGCCAGCGGGATACCGACGATGGTGATGGCTTGCGCGATGGCGGTGGCGATATGGCCGAGCACCAGCCACCAGCCGCACAGCACCAGCCAGATCACGTTGCCGACCAGCGCCCCCGGGCGCGGTCCGGGCTTGTCGACGACCGTCTGGCCGAACGGCCACAGGGCGTAGACGCCGATGCGGGCCGCCGCGACGCCGAACGGGATGGTGACGATGAGGACGAAGCAGATCAGGGCTGCGAGGAAGTAGCCGAGCGCCAGCCAGAAGCCGCCGAAAACCAGCCAGATGATGTTCAGGATCAGGCGCATGTCACCTCCTCTACATAGAACCTTCAGCCTACCGAGTAATGGGGATGCTGCGATCTGAGGTGGCCGAGTAGGATCAACGGCAACGCGTCCTGCGGAGGTGGGGCGCTTTCGTTATGTAACCGTATGTTGAGAACGAGCAGGTGAGACCAGTGCCAAGCGGCCGGGTTAAGTGGTACGACACGGAGAAGGGCTTCGGCTTCCTCTCCCAGGAAGAGGGCGAGGACGTCTACGTCCGGTCTTCGGCGCTGCCCGCCGGGGTTGAAGGTCTCAAGGCCGGTCAGCGCGTCGAGTTCGGTGTCGCGGCCGGGCGTCGCGGTCCGCAGGCGCTGAGCCTCAAGCTGATCGACCCGCCGCCGAGCCTGTCGCGCACCCGTCGCGAGGCCGCGGCCCCCGAGCACAAGCACACGCCCGACGAGCTGCACGGCATGGTGTCGGACATGATCACCCTCCTCGAGGACGTCGTTCAGTCCGAGCTGCGCCGGGGGCGTTACCCCGACCGCAAGACGGCCCGCAAGGTGTCCGAGGTGGTCAAGGCCGTCGCCCGCGAGCTCGACGCCTGATTCACACGCCGAAGGTTGGCTTGTGTTCGAGAGTCGGCTGATTTCTCGCACACAAGCCAACTTTGGGCGGGCAGACTGGGGATGTGACCTACGTCAACCCCGGTTCTGAGTTCACCCGCGACACCAACTACATCAGCACCCGGATCACGGCCGACGGTCGTGACGGGTACCCCGTCGAACCCGGGCGGTATCGGCTGATCGTCGCCAGGGCCTGTCCCTGGGCCAACCGCGCCATCATCGTCCGTCGGCTGCTGGGCCTGGAAGATGTTCTCTCCATTGGCTTTTGCGGTCCGACGCACGATCAGCGTAGCTGGACATTCGACCTGGATCCCGGCGGCGTCGACCCGGTGCTGAAAATCCCGCGGCTGCAGGACGCCTACTTCAAGCGCGACCCGGACTACCCCAAGGGCATCACGGTGCCCGCGATCGTCGACGTGCCCACCGGTGCCGTCGTGACCAACGACTTCGCGCAAATGACGCTGGACCTGTCCACCGAATGGACGGCGTACCACCGCGACGGTGCGCCGCAGCTGTACCCCGAGCATCTGCGCGACGAGATCGACAGCGTCGCCAAGCGCGTCTACACCGAGGTCAACAACGGCGTCTACCGCTGCGGGTTCGCGGGATCACAGGAGGCGTACGACGCCGCCTACGACCGGCTGTTCACCGCGCTGGACTGGCTGAGCGAAAGGCTCAGCGGCCAAAGGTATCTCGTGGGGGACACCATCACCGAGGCCGACGTGCGGCTGTTCACCACGCTGGCCCGGTTCGACCCGGTCTATCACGGGCACTTCAAGTGCAATCGGTCCAAGCTCGCCGAGATGCCGGTGCTGTGGGCGTACGCCCGGGACCTGTTCCAGACCCCCGGCTTCGGCGACACCGTCGACTTCGTGCAGATCAAGCAGCACTACTACATCGTGCACGCCGACATCAATCCGACGCAGATCGTGCCGAAAGGTCCCGATCTGGCAAATTGGCTGACGCCGCACGGCCGGGAAGCGTTGGGCGGCAGGCCTTTCGGTGACGGCACGCCGCCCGGGCCGGTTCGCGACGGTGAACAGGTGCCGGCCGGCCACGGCGCTGGGTAGGTCAGGGCCAGACGGTCCGCACGGACCATTCGGCGTGCGGCAGGGGGAACTCGTTGCCGTCGGAATCCCTTGCCAGAGTGGGCAGTTGGACGGCGAGCCCGAGCAGCTTGCCGTGATGCGGGTCGACGGTCGGGATGGTCACGGCCAGCCGCTGGTTCGGCCGGAACTCGCTGACGGTGGAACCGTCGTCCTCGTAGGCGAGCAGCAGCACCCACGGCGCCCGCGCCACGGGCTGCGGCACGGACAGCTGAATGGGGTGCCGCGCCGTGACGTGCAGTTCGCCCGTCGTCGCGGGGACGTCGCACGCCTTCAGGTGGACGTCGCAGTAGCGGTACGGCCCGATGCGCGTCAGCTGGCCATCGGTGAAGGCGCTGATCTCGGGGAAGTCGGGACCCTGGTGCCGCGTCAGCCGCCAGACCAGGACACCTGTGGCCGTCGCCGACAGCACCGCGACCACTGCCAACAGCGCGAGAACTCGTTTCATATCCATCCTTGACGCGCCCCGGGCATTGCCGCGGGATCGGGCCGTGGTCCTTCCTGCTCGGCGAGTACGGGCCGGTTGCCGCCGAAGCCCGGGATCAGTGAGCCACCGTTGTAGCTCACGAGGGTCTGGGCGAGCCCGGGGATCAGCAGGGCGCTGACCGCGGTGAACCCGACCCAGAGGTCGGTATAGATCAGCACACCGACGGCGCCGCCGACCACCCAGGCCAACTGCAGCACCGACTCGGACCGGCCGAAGGCCGACGCCCGGGACGCCTCGGGCAGGTCGTGCTGCAGCGAGGCGTCCAGCGACGCCTTGGAGATCGCCGTGGCGGCCGAGGTGATCAGCGCGGCGGCCGCGGCCACCATCAGGTTGCCGGCCACCGCGGCGGCGATTGCCGCAGCAGTGACGATGACAGTTGCGCGCACGACCACCTGCGCGGGATGCCCCAATTTGAGGCGGGCACTGGCGATGTTGCCGGCGAAGTTCCCGATGCCGGCGGCGGCGCCGATGAGGCCGAGGATCTTCAGCTGTTCCCACGCACCCGCGTCGTGCGACTTGGCGACGAACGCGGGGTAGAGGAACAGAAAGCCGACGAGCACCTTGATGGTGCAGTTGCCCCACAGTGACGTGATGATGTTGCGGCCCAACGGCTGTCGCGGGGACTTGTCGTGATGCGGATGTCGCAGCTGCTCGGTCGGCGCGTGATACGACAGCGTCGCCGGCACCTCACCCTCGGTGACCTCGACCCACTTGGGGATGCGCATCGTCAGGACGGCGCCCGCGACCGCCACGACGGCGACGACGTAGAGCGCGCCCGGCAGATGCATCAGGCCGAAGGTGTACTCGAACGCGGCTGCGACGCCACCGCCCAGACCGGTGCCACCGAGCAGCCCGAACATGGTGAGCCGGGAATTGACCCGGACCAGGTCGATCGTCGGTGGCAGCACACGTGGCGTCACGGCGCTGCGCAGCACGCTGAACGACTTGGACAGCACCATCATCCCCAGCGCGCACGGGTAGAGCACCCACGGGGGATAGCTGCCCGTGGCGCCGTCGTAGTTGCCGATCAGCACCAGCGCCAGCACCACGCGCAGCGCGAACGACACCGCAAGGGCGACGCGCCGGCCGTGCTGCACGCGGTCCAGCGCCGGCCCGATGAGCGGGGCGATCACCGCGAACGGCGCGATGGTGATGAGCAGGTACAGGGCCACCTTGCTCTTGGACTCACCTGAGGCCGCCGCGAAGAACAGCGTGTTGGCGAGCGCGATGCCCATCGCCGCGTCGAGCGCGTTGTTCGCGACGACGGGCCACGTCAGCGCCGTCAGACCGGATTTGTCGGCGCCGTCGGCCGTCGCGGCCCGGTGCACCAGGCCATACACCTTGGTGCCCATCTCACGGCTGCGCTGCGCGGCGGCCCGGGTGACGGTGATCTTCTCGCCGCCCGCGGGGCCGCGGCGCCGGTCGTCGTCATCGCGGCGCCGGTCGTCGTAGCCGTCGTCGTATCCACGGTCGTAGCCATGGCCGTCGTGGTGATCGTCGTCGAGCGGCGGCAGCCAGCGGTTGTCGCTGTGCGACGACGACCCCCGCGGCGGCGGCCGGCGGCGGGCCTGACCAGGATCGCTCGGGTAATTGGCCATGCCCGGATGCTCTTCGTCATCGCGGCGCGGTGGGCGCGGCGGGTAGTAACGGGGATCCCCCGACCTCCCGGCATCCCGCGGTCCACTCATGAGCACGATTGTTCCCCATGCTGCCGACGGCGGCGCGCAGGCAGGCGGTGTGGCCTTGTCCTGGGTGGTCAGGCAGTATTGATCACGATGGACATGCCCAATGACACCGAATCGGCAGCCGTGACGCCGGACGAGTCGACGCCGCCCGAGGCGCCGGTCGAGGTGCCGACCCCTGAAGCCGCCGTGGAATCCGTCGACGCCGTCGAAGCTCCCGCCGAGGCACCGGAATCGGCCGAAGTGCCCGAGACCGTCGATGAGCCGCAGGCCGCCGACGAGTCCCCGGCCGCCGACGCTGTCGTCGACGAGGCCCCGGTTGCGGAGACCGCTGACGCGCCCGCGACCGAAGCGGCCCCCGAGGCCGCGGCGGCTGTCGAAGAAGAGGCCGAGCTGCCCGACCTGACCCCGATCCTGATGGGCGCGGTCGACCAGGCCCGCGCCGCGATCATCGAGTTCAGTGGCGAGGGCGTCGTCGGTGACTACCTGGGCGCCAGCTTCGACGACCCGGCGTCGGTGACCCATCGATTCCTCGCGTCGATGTCCGGCTACCACGGCTGGCAGTGGGCAGTGGTGCTGGCGACCTACCCGGGCGCCGACCACACCACCGTCAGCGAAGTGGTCCTGGTGCCGGGACCTGATGCGCTGCTGGCCCCGCAGTGGGTGCCGTGGAACGAGCGCGTGCAGCCGGGCGATCTGAGCCCGGGCGATCTGCTGGCGCCGCCGCCCAACGATCCCCGGCTGGTGCCCGGTTACCTGGCCTCCGGTGACCCCGAGTGGGACGAGGTGGCTGCCGAGGTCGGTTTCGGCCGCAAGCAGGTGCTCAGCGACTGGGGCCGGACGGATGCCGCGCAGCGCTGGCAGGACGGCGACTACGGGCCGAACGCCGCCATGGCCCGGGCCACCCGCCGGACCTGCCGTGGCTGCGGTTTCTACGTGCCGCTGTCCGGGTCACTCGGCCTGGTGTTCGGCGTGTGCGCCAATGAACTGTCCGCCGACGGACGTGTGGTGTCCGCGGAGTACGGCTGTGGCGCGCACTCGGACACGCCGCCGCCGGAGCCCATCGGCTCACCGGCCTTCGAGCCTTTCGACGACGGCGTGCTCGACCTCGGCTAAGCGCCTTCGGCCGCGGCCTTGATCCGGCCGAGCGAGGTCTTCATGCCCTCGACCAGTTCCACCTCGAAGTTGGGCACGCCGCCCATGAAGCGGTTGATCAGCGTGCTCGAGATCGGCTTGACGGCTTCCGCACGCCGGCTCACGGTCACCTTGGTGCCGGTGCCCGCAGGCTCGAGGTCATAGGTCCACTCGGTGTTGTTGGTGTTGACCCGGAACGACAGCTTCTTCTGCGCGTCGAGCGCGGTGATGGTCGAGGTCGTGGGCCAGAACATCGCGCCGCGGCGGTTGACGTTGACGGTCTTGGTGCCGACCTTGACGGCGCCGACCGCCTTCATCACCCGACACTGCGGGCTCCACTTGGGCATGTTGTCGAGGTCGGAGATCAAGGCCCAGACCTTGGCCACCGGCGCGTTGATGGTGATGTCTGCCTGCAGCAGGGGTGTTTCGCCAGCCATCGGACTTCTCCCTTGTCGAGATGAGAATGGTCAGCGCAGGCCGCGTTGGGCACCTCGTGCGCCGCGACGGGCCGCGCTGCGTTGCCACAGAAATATAGATGTGCCGAGTACGCCGACACCGAGGCCCGCGACGGTCACCGGCCGCCAGGTGTGCAGGGCCGTGACGGTGAAGGCCAGCGCCACCGCCACCAGCCAGCCGACGGCGATCACCACGATCACCGGAACCGGGTCGAGGAGGCGGTCGGGGAGAGCCGGCGGAACGGGTTCCGCCGGATGTTCGTGCGCGGGCGTGGCCATCTCCTCTAACGCTAGTCGATCGATCGGTACGCTATCTGCTCGTGACGGACGCCGATGACCGCTTGGCCAATGACCTGTCGCTGGCCGTTGTGCGGCTGGCACGGCAGTTGCGATTCCGTCGTCCCGATTCGCCGGTGTCCCTGACGCAGTTGTCGGCCCTGGCCACGCTCGCGAAGGACGGCCCCATGACGCCGGGCGCGCTGGCCACCCGGGAGCGGGTGCGGCCGCCGTCGATGACGCGCGTCATCGCTTCGCTCGTCGAGCTGGGGCTGGTGGAGCGCAGTTCGCATCCGGATGACCGGCGCCAGGTGCTGGTCGCGGTGTCCAAAGCCGGCGAGGAGCTGTTCGAGGCCGAGCGCCGGGCGGGCATGGAGTGGCTGCAGGGCCGGCTCGAGAAGCTGTCCGGCCAGGACCGCGGCATCCTGCTGGCTGCCGCTGACCTGATGTTCGCGATCATCGACGAAGCCCAGTGAGCGCTGCCGCAGAACTCGACGCGATGGACGACGTCATCGTTGTCGACGTCACCGACCCCGCCGATCCCCGGCTCGACGATTTCCGCGACCTCAACAGCGTGGACCGCCGGCCTGACCTGCCCTCGGGCAAGGGGCTGGTGATCGCCGAGGGCGTGTTGGTGGCGCAGCGCATGCTGGCGTCGCGGTTCAGCCCGCGTGCGTTCCTCGGCACCGATCGCCGGCTCCGCGAACTGTCCGGCGACCTGGCCGGCTGCGGCGTGCCCTACTACCGCGCCAGCGCCGAGGTGATGGCCGAGGTCGTCGGCTTCCACCTCAACCGCGGCGTACTCGCCGCGGCCCCCCGGCCCGTCGAGCTGACGGTGCCCGACGTGCTGCGGGATGCCCGGACCGTCGCGGTCCTCGAGGGTGTCAACGACCACGAGAACCTGGGCTCGATCTTCCGCAACGCCGCCGGCCTCGACGTCGACGCGGTGGTGTTCGGCGCCGGCTGCGCCGATCCGTTGTACCGCCGCGCGGTCCGGGTGTCGATGGGCCATGCCCTGCTGGTGCCCTACGCCCGCGCGGAGTCGTGGCCCGGTGATCTGAAATTGATGCAGGACAACGGCTTTCACCTGATCGCCATGACGCCGGGGGAGGGTTCGGTGCCGCTGGCCGATGCCCTGGCGCCGCTGGCCGGGGAGAAGGTCGGGGTGCTCGTCGGGGCCGAAGGCCCGGGGCTGACCGAACACACCATGCGGGCCTGCGAGGTGCGGGCGCGCATCCCGATGTCGCGGGGCACCGATTCGCTGAATGTCGCCACGGCCGCCGCGCTGGCGTTCTACGAGCGCGCGCGAACGGCGGGCTAGATTGGCTCAGATGACGACACCGTCGCAGACGCCGTGGGGCACCGGACTGACGGTGTCGGCGTTCGTCGCTGCCGTGACGGCCGCCGCCATCATCGTCCTGTCCCTGGGGCTGCTGCGGGTGCACCCGCTGCTCGCGGTCGGTTTGAACGCCGTCGCGGTCGGTGGCCTGGCCCCGACGGTGTGGGCCTGGCGCGTGCGCCCGGTGTGGCGCTGGTTCGTCTGGGGCGCCGGTGCCGGTGTGGCGCTGGGCTGGATCGCGACGCTCGCGATCGCCCTGGGCCGTTAGCCCCGCCCCGCCATTGAATCTGTAACTACGGCGCAGAAGTGCGGGTAGCGGTGACCCTCAGTACAGGGTCAACGTGAGGTCGGCTGACGCTGTCGTTGAGTGTGTAGCTGTGGCGCAGAAGTGCGAGTAGGGGAGACCCTCAGTGCAGGGTCAACGTAACAAGATCAGCGCTGGCCGTTGGCCCGCACGCCGAGCAGGACGTCTTCCCACGCCGGAATCTCGGGCTTCTTCTTGCGCGGACGCGCGGCGGGAGCGGCCGGCTCGGGGGTCTCGACGACGGCTGCCGGCTCCGGCGCCGGGATGGGCTCGGGTGCCGGCGGGGCCACCGGCGCGGCGGGCACCGGGGGAGCGGCCGGGGGCGGCGTCATGACGACGACGGGGGCGGGCGCGGGCTCCGGCGCAGGCGCAGGCGCAGGCGCAGGCGCAGGCGCGGGTTCCGGCTGATGTGCGGGCATCGGGATCTCGGCGACCGATTCCTCGAAATGCAGCTGCGCGAGCGGCGCGACCGACCGCAGGGCCGGGCGGGTGTAGTTCGGGTCGATCAGCTCGGTCGCGGCGTCGTCGAACGCCGTGGTGGTGCCGCCGTGGGCGCCGGGGCTGAACCGGAAGTGTGCGACGTTGTCGGACCGCCCGGCCTTCCAGCCGAACTGCACGGTCCAGCGGCTGTCCTCGTTGCGCCAGGCGTCCCACTTGGTGGCTTCGGGGTCGAGACCGCGGGAGATCAGGGCTCCGGTCACCGTCTCGAGCAGGGTCAGCACCGACGGGCCGTCGGGCAGGATCGGGTGCGACGCGCTGGCGAGTTCGGCGGCGCGGGAGCGCTCCAGCAGCACCGGGTGGGCGAAGCGCATGATGCGCTCCGGGCTCACGCCCGCGGCTGCGGCGAGCTGCTCGACGGAGGCACCGGCCCGGATGCGGGACTGGATGTCACGGGGGCGCAGGGAGTTGGGCACCTCGACCTCGACTTCGATCTCCGTCTGATTGATGGCGGCCCGGTCGCCGCGGACGGCGGCCTTCAGTCGATTGTCGACGCGCAAGACAAACTTGTCTGCGGTGGCCGAACCGTTGGGGGCTTCGCAGATGATGCGCTTGCCGTCGGCGTCGAGTCCGACGACCTTGAGTTCCCTCATTGGTGACCTCCTAGGACGCGGCTTAACGGCTCACCCTAGCGCGTTATCGACTCGTAACCGTGCTGACACACCGAGGCGCGCAGCCCTTCATGGACTGCGCGCCTCGGTTACGTGTCAGGTGGTGCTCAGAGGCGTTCCACAACCCAGTCGACGCACGCCGTCAGGGCGCTGATGTCGTCGGGGTCGACAGCCGGGAACATGGCCACGCGCAGCTGGTTGCGGCCCAGCTTGCGGTACGGCTCGGTGTCGACGATCCCGTTGGCGCGCAACACCTTTGCGACCGCGGCGGCGTCAACGTCGTCGTTGAAGTCGATGGTGCCGACGACCTGCGACCGCAGCGCCGGGTCGGCGACGAACGGCGTGGTGAACGGACGCGACTCGGCCCACGAGTACAGGCGCTGCGACGAGTCGGCGGTGCGCTTGACGGCCCAGTCCAGGCCGCCGTTGCCGTTGAGCCAGTCCAGCTGCTCGGCGAGCAGGATCAGGGTCGCGATCGCCGGGGTGTTGTAGGTCTGGTTCTTGAGGCTGTTCTCGACCGCGATGGGCAGCGACAGGAAGTCGGGCACCCAGCGGTCGGTGGCGGCGATCTGCTCGACGCGGGCCAGTGCGGCGGGGCTCATCACGGCGAGCCAGAGGCCACCGTCGGAGGCGAAGTTCTTCTGCGGCGCGAAGTAGTAGGCGTCGGTGTCGGCGATGTTGACGGGCAGACCGCCGGCGGCCGAGGTGGCGTCGATCGCGACCAGAGCGTCACCGGCGGGACGCTGGATCGGCACCGCGACACCCGTCGAGGTCTCGTTGTGGGCCCAGGCCACGACGTCGACGTCGGGGTCCGACTGCACGGCGGGGGCGCTGCCGGCGTCGGCCTTGATGACGATGGGGTCGCCGACGAACGGGTTCTTGGCGACGCACGACGCGAACTTGCTGCTGAACTCGCCGTAGGTGAGGTGCAGCGAGCGCTTGTCGATGAGGCCGAACGCGGCGGCGTCCCAGAAAGCGGTCGAGCCGCCGTTGCCGAGGATGACCTCGTAGCCGTCCGGAGTGGAGAACAGTTGCTTGACGCCGTCGCGCACGCGGCCGACCAGATTCTTGACCGGGGCCTGGCGGTGCGAGGTGCCGAACAGGTCGCCGGCGGCGGCCAGCGCGGTCAGCTGCTCGGGGCGAACCTTGGACGGGCCGCAGCCGAAGCGTCCGTCGGCGGGCTTGATGTCGGCGGGGATGGTGAGCTCAGCCATGGGTGTCAGCGTAGTTGCAGGTCGACGGCCGGTGTCGTGGGGATCCGGCTGCTCGCCCGGCGGTTCTGCACGTAGGTGTGATCACGGTCACAATAGGTGTGCAGATGTGTGACGACGGGCACTAGTTTTTAGGTGGTACCTCCGGTACCGTTCGACACAAGACAGCCGAATGTAAAGCTGACAGAAAAGCCTTGGGAGGCTCGAAAATGGCTCGTACCCGGATGATCCGTCGTTGGCGCCGGAACATGGACGTGCTGGATGACGCTGTCTACGTGGAGAAGCTTGCCACGCTGTCCGAGGGGTCGGTGCGGCGCAACTTCAACCCGTATCAGGACATCGCCTGGGACTCTCCCGAGTTCGCGGTCGTGCCCAATGACGAGCGCTGGATCCTCCCCGACACCGATCCGCTCGGTGGCCACCCGTGGTACCAGGCGCAGTCGCAGGAACGCAAGATCGAGATCGGCATGTGGCGCCAGGCCAACGTCGCCAAGGTCGGCCTGCACTTCGAGAACATCCTGATCCGCGGCCTGATGGAGTACGCGTTCTGGGTTCCGAACGGTTCGCCCGAGTTCCGCTACTGCACCCACGAGGCCATCGAAGAGGGCAACCACACCCTGATGTTCCAGGAGATGGTCAACCACATGGGGGTTGACGTCCCGGGCATGCCCAAGCTGCTCAAGTGGATTCAGCCGCTGATCCCGCTGGCCGCCGGCCCGGCGCCCATCCCGTTCTTCTTCGGCGTGCTCGCCGGCGAGGAGCCCATCGACCACACCCAGAAGAACATCCTGCGTGAGGGCTCGGAACTGCATCCGATCATGGAGCGGGTCATGGCCATCCACGTGGCCGAGGAAGCCCGGCACATCTCGTTCGCCCACGAGTACCTGCACAAGCGCGTTCCGGAGCTGAGCCGCTGGAAGAAGTTCTGGCTGTCGCTGTTCGTGCCGCTGACCATGCGCATCCTGTGCTCGGCGATCATCGTGCCGCCGCGGGTCTTCTGGAAGACCTTCGACATCCCGCGCTCGGTGCGCGACGAACTGTTCTTCGACGCTCCCGAGTCGCGCATGTTCCTGCGCAACATGTTCTCCGACGTCCGCATGCTGGCGTACGACACCGGTCTGATGAACCCGCTGGCCAAGCTCATGTGGAAGATCTGCAAGATCGACGGCCCGCCGAGCCGGTACCGCAGCGAGCCGCAGCGTCAGCACGTCGTGGTCGCCGCCTGAGCATCTGAAAGATTCAGAGGACGCACGACATGCCTCATGTGATTACCCAGTCGTGCTGTAGCGATGGTTCATGCGTCTTCGCATGCCCGGTGAACTGCATTCACCCGTCCCCGGACGAGCCGGGTTTCGCTACCGCCGAAATGCTGTTCATCGATCCCGCCGCCTGCGTGGACTGTGGTGCCTGCATCACGGCCTGCCCGGTCGGCGCGATCAAGCCGGACACCAAGCTGACCGAAGCGCAGCTGCCGTTCATCGAGCTCAACGCGTCCTTCTACCCGAAGTACGAGGGCAAGCTGCCGCCGACGTCCAAGCTGGCGCCGGTGCCCGACGCCCCGGCGGTCGACCAGCGGCCGCACGGCCCGCTGCGCGTCGCGATCGTCGGCTCCGGGCCGGCCGCCATGTACGCCGCTGACGAGTTGCTGACCCAGCGCGGGGTCCGGGTCAACATCTTCGAGAAGCTGCCGACGCCGTACGGGCTGGTGCGCGCCGGGGTCGCCCCCGACCACCAGAGCACCAAGGGTGTGACGCGCTTGTTCGACCAGATCACGAAGCGCCGCGGGCTCGACTTCTTCCTCAACGTCGAGGTGGGTCGGGACGTCACGCACGCCGAGCTGCTGGAGCACCACCACGCCGTGCTGTACGCGGTCGGTGCGCCGAACGACAAGCGCCTCGACATCGTGGGCATGGAGCTGCCCGGAACCGGAACCGCCACCGAGGTGGTGGCCTGGTACAACGGGCACCCCGAGTTCTCGCATCTGCCGGTCGACCTGGGGCACGAGCGGGCGGTGATCATCGGAAACGGCAATGTCGCGTTCGACGTCGCCCGCATCCTGACCACCGATCCGGATGCGTTGGCGCGCACCGACATTTCCGACCATGCGCTGGCCGCACTGCGCGACTCGAAGGTGCGCGAGGTGGTCATCGTGGCCCGGCGTGGGCCCATCCACTCGGCGTTCACCCTGCCGGAGCTCATCGGCCTGACGTCGACGTGCGACGTGGTGCTCGACGCCGCGGACCACGAGCTGGTTCGTCGGGATCTGGAAGCCGAGACGGACGCACTGACGCGTCACAAGCTCGAGATCCTCACGAAGCTGCCCGACAGCTCGGCCCCGGCGACGCGGCCGCGGATCTGGCTGGCCTACGAGCTGACTCCGGCCCGCGTGCTCGGCTCGGACAAGGTCACCGGCATCGAGTTCACCGTCACCGGCACCGACGAGGTCCGTCAGCTCGACGCCGGCCTGGTGCTGACGTCAATCGGCTACCACGGCAAGGCAATTCGTGGTCTGCCGTTCGACGATGCCGCCGGCGTGGTCCCCAACGACGAGGGCCGCGTCATCGATCCGGCCACCGGTGAACCGGTCCGTGGCAGCTACGTCGCGGGCTGGATCAAGCGTGGTCCGACGGGCTTCATCGGCACCAACAAGTCGTGCGCGGCACACACCGTGGACCGGCTGGTCGCCGACTACAACGCCAGCCGGCTTCGTGAGCCGACCGCGAAAAGCGGTGCGCTGCAACAGCTCATCCGCGACCGCCGGCCCGACGTCGTCGACATGGCGGGGTGGCGGGCCATCGACGCGGCAGAGATCGCGCGCGGCGGCGCCGACCGGCCGCGGGACAAGTTCATCGACGTGTCCGACATGCTGGCCGCTGCCGCGAGCGCGCCCAAGCCGACGCTGCGTCAGCGGCTCCTCAGCGCGTTCTCCTGAGTGGTTTGTGCACGATTTTCCGCGGTCACCGCGGAAAATCGTGCACAAATCACTGGTCGCTAGCCCTGCTGGGCCGCCATCGCCTCGGCGATCTCCTCCGGGCTGACGACGCGCACGGTCTGCGCCAGCGACCAGTGGTGGCCGAACGGGTCCTCCACCTGGCTGTAGCGGTCACCCCAGAACATGTCCTGCGGGGCCATCAGTTCGCGTGCGCCGGCGTCGATGGCGCGCTGGTAGGCCGCGTCGACGTCGGGCACCTGCAGGTGGATGGTGACGGGCGTGCCGCCGAAGGCCGTCGGGGTCTGCGACTTGCCGCCACACATTTCCGGGAAGTCGTCGTTGAGGTAGACGTTCGACCCGTTGATGGTCAGTGCGGCGTGCATGAGCTTGCCGTCGGGCCCGGGCACCCGGCCGAGCTCGGTGGCGCCAAAAGCCTTGACGTAGAAGTCGATTGCAGCGGCGCCGTCGCCGACGACGAGGTGCGGGGCGAGGAAGGTCTGGGACTCGGTCATCGTGTTCTCCTCAGAGCGGTACTGCGTGGATTGGGGTCATTCGTTATGACCATCTCCAACGCTACTTCTCATCGGTGACAAGAAAACGGGTCTGAAGTGTCAGCTGTGCGCGATGCTGTCCCAGCCGGCCACCGAGTCCGCGGGGCGCGGCTGCGGGCCGACATAGATGGCCGCGGGACGGACCAGCTTGCCCAGCCGCTTCTGCTCCAGGATGTGGGCGCACCAGCCCGCGGTGCGGCCGCAGGTGAACATGGCGGGCATCATCGCGCTGGGCACCTGGGCGAAGTCCAGGATCACCGCGGCCCAGAACTCGACGTTGGTCTCGATGGCCCGGTCGGGACGGCGCTCACGCAGCTCGGCGAGGGCGGCCTGCTCCAGCGCGGCGGCGGCCTCGAAGCGCGGTGCGTCCAGGCGCTTGGCCGTGGCGCGCAGCACGCGGGCCCGCGGGTCCTCGGCGCGGTACACCCGGTGCCCGAAGCCCATCAGCTTTTCCTTGCGGTCCAGGATGCCCTTGACCACGGCCCGGGCGTCGCCGGTGCGCTCGGTCTCCTCGATCATCGGCAGCACGCGGGCGGGGGCGCCGCCGTGCAGCGGACCGCTCATGGCGCCGATCGCGCCGGACAGTGACGCGGGCACGTCGGCGCCGGTGGACGCGATGACGCGCGCGGTGAACGTGGATGCATTCATGCCGTGCTCGGCGGCGCTGACCCAGTAGGCGTCGATGGCCTCGATGTGCCGCGGATCCGGCTCGCCCTGCCAGCGGGTCATGAAACGTGCTGTCACCGTGGGGCATTCGTCGACGATGCGCTGCGGCACCGCGGGCTGGTAGATGCCGCGGGCCGACTGCGCGACGAACGACAGCGCCGTCACCGACGTCAGCGCCAGCTGCTCGCGGGCGGTCTCGTCGTCGATGTCGAGCAGCGGCTGGAAGCCCCACAGCGGGGCGAGGGTGGGCAGCGCGGCCTGGACGTCGACGCGGACGTCGCCGGAGTGCACGTGCAGCGGGAAGGGTTCGGCGGCCGGCAGGCCCCGGCCGAACTCGCCGTCGACCAGCAGTGCCCAGACGTCACCGAAGGTGACGCGGTGGCTCACCAGATCCTCGATGTCGACGCCGCGGTAGCGCAGGGCGCCGCCGTCCTTGTCCGGTTCGGCGATCTCGGTCGTGAAGGCGACGACGCCTTCCAGGCCGGCGACGAAGTTCTCGGGGATCTGCGGCGTCGACACTGACGTTGCCTCTGTCATGCCGAAATTGTTCCACTAGCCCGTGGACCGATGGCTACCGGCCGGTAACAAACGGTCAGACGACGGAGAAACCGGCAGGTAGAGCGCCGCGTCCGGTGAGCGCGGGCAGCACTGCGGCGGCCTGACCGGTCAGCGCCGCGATCTGCGCCGCCAGCACCGTGGCGTCGCGCAGTGTCTCGTCGGGCAGCGTGAAATCGATGCCGGTGGCCCGCGCGATGTCGAGGCTGTGCACTGTCAGCTCGAACACCCGGGTCGGCAGGTAGTTGCTGAGCCGGATGCCCAGGCCGCCGATCACGGCGATCAGGGGGTCGCCGGTCCCGTCCAGGTCGGTCCGCACCTGGGCCAGCAGGTCGGCGACTGTGGCCGCGGGGTCCGTCCCCAGATTGCGCCCGGCGTCCCGTCCGCGTTCGACGATGTCGGGGCTGCCGGCGGCGTAGGCGCGCATCAGCGCGTAGTAGTGCGCCGGTCCGGTCACGTCCTCCCGGTCGGCGGGTGTGCGCAGGTAGGTGCTGACGGTGATCAGTGACCGTGAGGTGTGCCCGACCAGCGCCCGCAGGTCCCAGTCACCGAGTCCCGGACCGTCCCACGCCGTGGCCGGGATCTGTGTCACCAGGTCCGCGAAAGCTGTTGCCGCCGAGACGAATACTGAATGGTCCGGGGGTGCGTCGGGCGCCATGTCTGCATTGTGTCACCGCATGGGCGTACCGTCGCCGATCATGGCATCCGATCACGTGGAGCAGTCGGCAGATCATCTGGCCCGGATGCGGGTCGAATACGGCTCGACAGAGAAGGACGGCAGCGTCGACCTCGACGTCGACTGGCTGGACCGGGGCTGGCTGGCGTTGTTCCGCGACTGGATGTCCGACGCGGTGCAGGCCGGGGTCTCCGAACCCAACGCGATGGTGCTGGGCACCGTCGATGCGCAGGGCCACCCCGTCACCAGGTCGGTGCTGTGCAAATCGATCGAAGAGACGGGCATCTCCTTCTACACCAACTACGACTCCGACAAGGGCGAGCAGCTGGCGGCGGTGCCCTACGCGTCCGCGACGTTCCCCTGGTACCTGCTGGGCCGTCAGATCCATATCCGCGGCACGGTGACGAGGGTCGACGCGGCGCACACCGCCGAGTACTGGTCGAAGCGGCCGCGTGGTTCGCAGCTGGGCGCGTGGGCGTCGCACCAGTCAAAATCGATTGCCTCGCGGGCGGCGCTGCTGGAACAGTTGCGTGACGTGACCGAGCGATTCGCCGACGTGCCGGAGGTGCCGGTGCCGCCGAACTGGGGCGGCTACCTCATCGCCCCGCAAGTGATCGAGTTCTGGCAGGGCCGAGAGAACCGCGTGCACAACAGAATTCGCATCACCGGCGACCGGATCGAACGGCTCCAGCCCTGAAAGGTCTGATCGCCGACACCACACCACTGCGCAACCCCGACTACCGCCGCCTGTGGGGGTCCAGCGTCGTCACGGTGATCGGCGCCAACCTGACGATCTTCGCGGTGCCCGTCCAGCTGTACGCGCTGACGCAGAACTCGGCGTACGTCGGCCTGGCGGGCGTGTTCAGCGTGGTGCCGCTCATCGTGTTCGGCCTGTGGGGCGGCGCCTGGGCCGACGCAATGGACCGCCGGCGGCTGCTGATCATCGCGTCCTGCGGGCTGGCGGTCGCGTCGGTGCTGTTGTGGGTGCAGGCCGCCGCCGGGCTGAACAACGTCTGGCTGGTGCTGTGCCTGCTGTCGGTGCAGCAGGCGTTCTATGCCATCAACTCACCGACCCGCTCGGCCGCCATCCCGCGGATGCTGCCTGCCGAGCAGCTGCCGGCCGCCAACTCGCTCAACATGACGGTGTTCCAGGCCGGCGCGATCGTCGGTCCGCTGCTGGCCGGCGTGCTGCTGCGCTGGGTGGACCTGTCGACGCTGTATTTCATCGACGCCCTCACCACGATCGCGCCGATCTGGGCCACGTTCCGGCTGACGCCGATGCCACCGGAGCACTCGCCCGACGACGACACCTCACGCTGGGGCTTCGCCGCCGTGCTCGACGGTTTCCGCTACCTGTCGGGCAACCGCGTCGTCCTCATGTCTTTCGTGGTCGATCTCATCGCGATGATCCTCGGCATGCCGCGGGCGCTGTTCCCGCAGATGGCCCACGAGAACTTCGGCGGGCCGGTCGCGGGCGGAACCGCGATGGCGCTGTTGTCGGCGGCCATGGCGGTCGGCGCGGTGGCCGGCGGAGTCTTCTCGGGATGGCTGCCCCGGGTCCGCAGGCAGGGCCTGGCGGTGGTCGTCTCGATCGTCGTGTGGGGCGCCGCCATGGCCGGTTTCGGGCTGGCGGTCGGCCACGCGACCGGCCGGCCGGACGGCTTCCTCTGGATCGCCCTGGTGCTGCTGGCCGTCGGCGGCGCCGCGGACATGGTCTCGGCGGTGTTCCGGAGCACGATCCTGCAGGAAGCCGCCTCCGACGAGCTGCGGGGCCGTTTGCAGGGCGTCTTCACCGTGGTGGTCGCGGGCGGTCCGCGGATTGCTGACGCGGTGCACGGCGCGGCCGCCGCGGTGGTGGGGACCACGGTGGCCGCGACCGGAGGCGGCGTCCTGGTGGTGGTCGGCGTCATCATCTCGGTCGTGGTGGTGCCGGCGTTCGTGCGCTATTCGGTGGCTCGCAACTGATGCTTGACAGCGGGGTTATGGCGACCCGAGCAAGCACATAGTTCTCTTAACGACTACCGTCTAGTCCCGGACGTTTCACCTGCCGACACTGCAAGTCGACACCGCAAAAGGGGTTCAAGTGGCCGACACCTCCAGCTCTGACGACGTAGCCAACCTCCGGTATCCCGGGGGCGAGGTCGATCTCAAGATCGTGCGCGCCACCGAGGGATCGGACGGCATCGAGCTCGGCTCGCTGCTGTCCAAGACCGGCTACACCACGTACGACGGTGGTTTCGTCAATACCTCGGCCACCAAGAGCGCCATCACCTACATCGACGGTGACGCCGGCATCCTGCGCTACCGCGGGTACCCGATCGAGCAGCTCGCCGAGAAGTCGAACTTCATCGAGGTCAGCTACCTGCTGATCTACGGGGAGCTGCCGACGGCCGCCGAACTCGAGGCGTTCACCACCAAGATCCAGCGGCACACCCTGCTGCACGAGGACCTCAAGCGGTTCTTCGACGGCTTCCCGCGCAACGCGCACCCGATGCCGGTGCTGTCGTCGGCGGCCAACGCGCTGAGCGCCTACTACCAGGACTCGCTCGATCCGAAGGATCCCGAGCAGGTCGAGCTGTCGACCATCCGCCTGCTGGCCAAGCTGCCGACCATCGCGGCCTACGCCTACAAGAAGTCGGTCGGTCAGCCGTTCCTGTACCCGGATAACTCGCTGAACCTGGTCGAGAACTTCCTGCGCATGACGTTCGGCCTGCCGGCCGAGCCGTACCAGGTGGACCCGGAGCTGGTCCGCGCCCTGGACATGCTGTTCATCCTGCACGCCGACCACGAGCAGAACTGCTCGACGTCGACGGTGCGCCTGGTCGGCTCGTCGCAGGCCAACCTGTTCACCTCGATCTCCGGCGGTATCAACGCGCTGTGGGGCCCGCTGCACGGCGGCGCCAACCAGGCGGTGCTGGAGATGCTGGAGAAGATCCGCAGCGAGCACGGCGACGTCCGCGACTTCGTCAAGAAGGTCAAGAACCGCGAAGACGGCGTCAAGCTCATGGGCTTCGGCCACAGGGTCTACAAGAACTACGACCCGCGGGCGCGCATCGTCAAGGAGCAGGCCGACAAGATCCTCGGCAAGCTGGGCGGCGACGACGAGCTGCTGGACATCGCCAAGTCGCTGGAGGAGATCGCCCTCACCGACGACTTCTTCGTCGAGCGCAAGCTGTACCCGAACGTCGACTACTACACCGGCGTGATCTACCGGGCCATGGGCTTCCCGACCCGCATGTTCACCGTGCTGTTCGCCCTCGGCCGTCTGCCGGGCTGGATCGCGCACTGGCGCGAGATGAGCGCCGACCCGGGCACCAAGATCGGCCGCCCGCGCCAGATTTACACCGGCTACACCGAGCGGGATTACCCCAACCACTGAGTTTCACCGAGACGGCCCCTTGCGCACTGTGCGCGAGGGGCTTTCTCTTTTCCCGCGAGCTTGCCGGCTTTCACTTTTTCCGCGAGCGGCCGTGTTTGTACGGCAACACGCCGCCTTTTGCGCGCAGTTCGAGGCCGCTCGCGGGCGCCGAGCGTGCGCGTCCTGCCCATGTCGCCAATGTCACGCCGAAACTCCATTGCCTCGGCAACGGTTGTAGTTTCACAATGGTTGTGTGAATACAACTATCGACGCGCTCACCTCACGGCGCAAGACGATCATCCTGATCTCCTGCTGCCTGAGTCTGCTGATCGTGTCGATGGACTCCACCATCGTGAACGTCGCCATCCCGTCGATCCGCCGCGACCTCGGCGCGAGCGCCGCCCAGATGCAGTGGGTCGTCGACGTCTACACGCTGGTGCTGGCGTCGCTGCTGATGCTCTCCGGCGCCGCCGGTGACCGGTTCGGCCGGCGGCGGGTGTTCCAGATCGGCCTGACGATCTTCGCGTGCGGTTCACTGCTGTGCAGCCTCGCGCCGACCGCGGACGCGTTGATCGCCGCCCGCCTGGTACAGGGCATCGGCGGCTCGATGCTCAATCCTGTTGCCCTCTCGATCATTTCGCAGGTCTTCACCGACAGGGTGGAACGGGCCCGGGCACTCGGTTTCTGGGGCGCGGTCGTCGGCATCTCGATGGCGCTGGGCCCGACCGTCGGTGGCCTGCTGATCCACGCCGTCGGCTGGCGGTCGGTGTTCTGGATCAACCTGCCGATCTGTCTGGCCGCCATCGTGCTGACCGCGATCTTCGTCCCCGAGAGCAAGTCGGGCACCATGCGCGACGTCGACCCGATCGGCCAGGGGCTCGCGGTGGTGTTCCTCTTCAGCCTGGTCTTCACCCTCATCGAGGGGCCGGGGATGGGCTGGGGCCACCCCCGCACCGTGGCCATCGCGGTGCTGGCGGCAGTCGCCCTCGTCGGCTTTCTGCGCTACGAGCGCCGGCGCCACGACCCGTTCATCGATCTGCGCTTCTTCCGCAGCATCCCGTTCGCCGGCGCCACCGTCACGGCCGTGATGGCGCTGACCGGCTGGGGCGCGTTCCTGTTCATGATGTCGTTCTACCTGCAGAACGAGCGGCACTACTCGGCGATGCACACCGGCATCATCTATCTGCCCATCGCCATTGGTGCCCTGGTCTTTTCACCGTTGTCCGGACGGATCGTCGGACGCTACGGCGCCCGGCCGTCACTGATGGTCGCCGGCGTCCTGATGGCCTCGGCGGCCCTCATGCTGACGACGCTGACCGCGACGACGCCCATGTGGCGAGTGGTCGTCATTTTCGCGGTGTACGGCATAGGGTTCGCGATGATGAACGCGCCAGTGACCAACGCCGCCGTGAGCGGCATGCCGGTGGAGCGCGCCGGCGCCGCGGCGGCGGTGACATCCACCAGCCGCCAGGTGGGCGTGAGTATCGGTGTGGCACTGTGCGGTTCGATCGCCGGCTCGGCCCTGGCCGGCAGCGGCGTCGACTTCGCCACGCAGGCCCGGCCGCTGTGGTGGATGTGCGTCGCGATCGGCGTCGCGGTCGCCGTCCTCGGCTTCTTCTCGACCTCGCCGCGTGCCCTGCGCTCCGCGGAGCGGCTGGCGCCACTGATCGAGGGATCGCGTGAGCCGGAGCCGGCCGGTGTCCACTGACCCGCTGGCCGACGAGGTCTGGCAGACCATGGCCGCCGTCGTGGTCGAGAACCGCGACAGCTGGAAACGCGCGGTGGTCGAGCAGACCGGACTGCCCTTCAGCCGGGCCCGGATTCTGCGCCGGCTGGATGCCAAGGCCATGACGGCCAAAGAGATCGCCGCCGCGACCGGCATGGACGCGCCGGCCACCACCGTCGCGATCAACGATCTCGAAGAGCGCGGACTGGTTGTGCGCCAACCGGATCCGGAGAACCGGCGCTGCAAACTGGTGTCGCTGACGGACGCCGGCGGCGCGGTGCTGCGCGGCATCGGCCAGATCGATGACCCGGCACCGCCTGTCTTTGCCACGTTGGACGCCGACGAGCTCGCCACGCTCCGTGACCTGTTGAGCCGGCTGCGCCGCCACTAGGGGTGCGGTTCCTGTCCACCCGCGGCAGGTGCCCGACTACGGTGGTCCCGTGGCAAACACCAAACCTGAGATCGAATTCCCGGACGGCCCGGCACCCGAGACGTTGGTGATCGAGGACGTCATCGTCGGCGACGGTGCCGAGGCGGTGCCGGGCGGCAACGTCACGGTCCACTATGTCGGCGTCGAATACGACACCGGTGAGGAGTTCGACAGCTCCTGGAACCGCGGCGAGACCATCGAATTCCCCCTGCGCGGCCTGATCCAGGGCTGGCAGGACGGCATCCCCGGGATGCGCGTGGGCGGCCGGCGCAAGCTGACCATCCCGCCCGCACAGGCCTACGGCCCCGCCGGTGGTGGGCACCGCCTGTCCGGCAAGACGCTGATCTTCGTCATCGACCTCGTCGGCGTCCGCTGACCTGATCGACTTGCTGTCGGGCTTAGAGCCCGGCGGTTGTGGCGTGTCATGGCGGCAACGTGCCGTCCCCACAGCTGTCGGGCTCTAGGCTCGAACGTGTTTCAGGGAGGGTTTTGCAATGCCGGACACAGCTGACGTCATCGAGCCGTCCGGCAGCGTCCGTCTCCTCGGCACGCGCGGCAGGGTGGCGGCGCTGGCTGTGGTGGTGGCCGTCGTCGCCGCGGTCGGCTGGGTGGTGTTCGGCACCTCCGACGAGCACCGGGCCCCGAGTTCCATCGCCGCCTCGGCGGTACCGACACCGGCACAGCAGCCCGAGTTGACCTCCGCGCCGTTCGCGCTGACCCGCGACGGCAACACCGTCACGCTGACGGGCAGCCTCGCCAACACCCGGTCGAAGTCCGAACTGGCCGCCGCGGTGAAAGCGCAGTGGCTGAACGCCACCTTCAACGACAAAACGACCGTCGTCGACGGCGCCGGGACCCCGGACATGGCGGCCATCGGCAACGTGCTCTCCGCGGCCGACGCCATCGCCGATTTCGGGCTGTCCATCGACGGCGCCACCATCACGCTGATGGGGACGGCGCCCAATCTGGACGTCGCCGGCGAGGTGCAGAGCGCCGCAGCGCTGTCGTTCCCAGGGGCGAAGCTGGCCAACAACATTCAGATTCCGGCGCCGGGTGGTCCGGTGGCGCCGCCTGCGCAGGCACCCTCGTCGGCCCCCGCGCCCACGTCCGCCCCGGCCCCGGCCCCGGCCGGTGGCCCGTGCGCGAAGGTGCAGGCCGACGTCACCGAACTGCTGCGCACCCCGATCAGTTTCGTCACCGGTGGATCGCAGATGACGGGGGAGTCCCGCCGGCTGCTGGTGCAGGTCGCCGACAAGATCCGGGCCGGCTGCCCGAACGGTGCGGTCACCGTGATCGGCTACACCGACAACCAGGGCAGCGACGCTGTCAACCTCAAGCTGAGTGACACCCGGGCCAAAGCCGTTGCCGCCGCGCTGGTTTCGAACGGTGTGCTGGCGGCGAAGATGACGGCCCGCGGCGCCGGCTCCGCCAACCCGATCGCCGACAACGGCACCGAGGAAGGCCGCGCGAAGAACCGGCGGGTCGAGATCACCGTCGGCTGAGCAGGCCCGCGGTCACCGCGCCGCGAGCGTGCCCACAGATCGGCAATTTTCGGAGATTGCGATCTGGCTGCACATTCGCGGCGGGCTAGTGATGCCCGGGCAGCCGTAGCAGCAGCCGCGTCCCGCCGAGCGGGCTGGTCTCCAATGTCGCCGTCCCGCCGTGCAATTCGGCCTGCTGGGCCACGAGCGCCAGGCCCAGCCCGGAGCCGGAGTGCGACGCCGTGGAACCCCGGTTGAACCGTCCGAAGACCTTCAGGCGTTCCTCTTCGGGCACGCCGCAGCCGTCGTCGTCGACGGCGATCTCGACCCCGGCGCGCGAACTGACCGCCGACAGCTGAACTTTCGACGCACCGCCGTGCTTGACGGCGTTGGCGATCGCGTTGTCGACCGAAAGTCGCAGTCCGGCAGGCAGTCCCACGATGATGATGGTCGGCGCCGGCACCAGCGACACCTCCAGGTCCGGGTACACGCGCATGGCGTCGTGCGCGGCGCGGTCCAGGAGTTCGGTGATGTCCACGGGCACATGGTCATCGACGGTGGACAGCTCGCCCTGCGCCAGCCGCTCCAGCGCCCACAGTGTGGTCTCGATGCGCGACTGCGTGCGCACGATGTCGCTCAGCACTTCCTTGCGCTGCTCGTCGGGCAGGTCGAGCGTGCTCAGGATTTCGACGTTGGTGCGCATCGCGGTGAGCGGGGTGCGCAGCTCGTGCGCCGACACCGCCGCGAAGTCCCGCGCCGACGCCAGCGCGGCCTTCGTCCGGCCCTTCTCCTCCCACACGCGGTCCACCAGACCCTTGACGGCGTCAGCGATTTCGACGGCCTCGGTGGCGCCGCGGACGTCGATGTGCGGGGCCTGCCCGTCCTGGCCCTCCGGATCGATGTCGCGCGTCTGCTGCGCCAGCCGTTTGAGGGGACGCACCGCGAACGCGGCCAGCGCCCAGCCCGCGACGGCGGCCGCGCCAATGGCGAACGCGCACAACGCGATCACCCGGCGGTGCAGATTGTTGGTGTCGACGATCGTCGCGTCGTACGTGGCGCCGACCGCCACCAGCATCGGGTCCGGCATGTGGATCTGCACCGTCCGCACCCGGTACCGGACGCCGTTGACCTGGGTATCGGCGTAGCCGACGGGCAGCTCGGGCAGCACGACATTCGAGTTCGAGCTGACCTGGCCGTTCCGGCGTGCGGTGATGACGACGTTCTCGTCGTGCGGTGGCCGCGGAATCTCGTCCAGCCCGCGCGGCAGGAACGGGATCGCGAAACCCGCGGCCTCGTCGAGGCGGCGGTCCAGGCGTTCCTTGCGGTCGTTGGTGATGCCGATCCACACGATGGTGCCGACGATCCCGACCACGATGGCCGCGGCGATACCGGTGGCGAACGCGACGCGCGACTGCAGCGACGGAGTGCGACGGAAGACGCGCGCCAGGATGTTCACGGCTACCGCTGCCGGTTCTTCGCGCAGGCGCTCATCAGTGCACTCTGTTCTTCGCGCAGGCGCTCATCACTGCTGCCTGAGCACGAACCCCACGCCGCGGACCGTGTGCAACAGTCGCGGCGCACCGTTGGCCTCCAGCTTGCGGCGCAGGTAGCCGATGAACACGTCGACGACGTTGGTGTCGGCGGCGAAGTCATAACCCCACACCAGCTCGAGCAGCTGGGCACGGGACAGCACGGCGGTCTTGTGCTCGGCCAGCACGGCCAGCAGGTCGAACTCGCGCTTGGTCAGGTCGACGTCGGCGCCGTTGACGCGGGCCCGCCGGCCCGGGATGTCGACCTCGAGCGGTCCGACCGAGATGGTCTCCGACGAGAACGTCGCCGTCGCGCCGCGGCGGCGCAGCAGCGCCTTGACGCGTGCCACCAGCTCGGCCAACACGAACGGCTTGACCAGGTAGTCGTCGGCGCCGGCTTCCAGCCCCGCCACCCGGTCGTCGACCGAGCTGCGGGCCGAGAGCACACACACCGGCACGTCGTTGTCCATGGCGCGCAGCGCGGTGACGACACTGACGCCGTCGAGCACCGGCATGTTGATGTCCAGAATGATGGCGTCCGGCCGGAATTCGGTGGCACTGCGCAGGGCCTCGGCGCCGTCGACCGCAGTCGACACCTCGAAGCCGGACAGCCGCAGGCCACGCTCCAATGAGGCCAGCACGTCCGGGTCGTCGTCGACTACGAGCAGGCGGGGGGAGGCGCTTCCGCTATCCATATGCCTCATCTTGCCCGATGGCCCACTGTTATTGACGGAGGCACGTCTGGCAGCCGCTATTCGGTGCTAGCATCCGGCGCTTATGGGGCCTGTGTCGCCGCGAGTCATCGTCCAACCCGATGATGGCGTGCAGCCGGTGCGGGATTTCCTCGCATCGGCGCAGAAGTCGTTGCTCATCAAGCAATTCACGTTCACCGAACCGTCGCTCGTGGCGGCGGTGATCGAGCGCCACCAGGCGGGTGTCGACGTGCGCGTCATGCTGAACCCGGCCCGCTCGGGTGGCGACCGCGCCAATGACGAGACCTTCGAACAGTTCTCGGATGCCGGCGTGAACGTCCAGTGGTCCAACCCGACATTCTACGTGACGCACGAGAAGTCGATCGTCGTCGACGAGACGGCGGCGCTCGTGGCCACATTCAACCTGTGCGAGAAGTACTTCACCCTCACGCGTGACTACGGCTTCATCACCACCGAGCCGGACCACGTCGCGCAGATCGTCGAGGTGTTCGACGCCGACTGGTCCCACACCGATTGGGAGCCGTCGCAGTATCACGGCCTGCTGTGGAGCAACTCGAATTCGCGGTACCACATGGCGAAGTTCATCGACACCGCCGAGCACCGGCTGCGCATCCAGCACCCCAAGTACGTCGACGCCGTCATCCTCGACCACATCGCGGCGGCGGTGGGCCGTGGCGTGAATGTCCATGTGTTGTGCGGTGGCAAGCACGGCATCAGCGACTGGGACATCCTCGACACGTTCGCCTCGCTGCGGACCCTGCGCCGGTTCGGCGCGAAGGTGCGCAAGCAGAAGAACCTGCGCGTGCACGCGAAGCTGGTCATCGTCGACGACCACGAAGCCCTCGTGGGTTCGATGAACATCGACCGCAGCGCCTTCGACCTGCGCCGCGAACTGGGCGTGATGGTCAAGGACCCGGACGCCGTCGCGCAGCTGTCGCAGGTGTTCGACGCCGACTGGGAGACCTCGCACCACTACGAGCCGCCGGATCCGCTGGACTCGTCGCAGCACCACGAAGACGACTTCCCGCACGACCCCGAGCTGGTCCATGAGTGAGCAGATCGACTCGACGGCCCAACGGGTTTCGTTGTTCGAGTTGGTCCTGACGTTCAACCACATCGCGCTGGCGTCGTTCGGCGGTGGGCTGTCGGCCTGGTCCCGTGAGGTGCTGGTGGTGGAGAAGGGCTGGCTCGGGGACGCCGAGTTCCTCTCGGCCACAACGATGTGCCGCATCCTGCCCGGTGCCAACCAGGTCAACATGGCGGTGTTCGCCGGCACCAAGATGCGCGGCTTCCCCGGCGCGGCCGCCGCGGTGTTCGGCTTGTGCGCCATGCCGCTGGTCATCGTGCTGGCGTTGTCGTTCGCCTACTTCCGATTCAAGGAAGTGCCCGCCGTCAAGGGCGTGCTGCACGGGGCGTCGGCGGCCGCGGTGGCCCTGACCCTGACGATGGTGCTCAAGACGGGCCAGAAGTGCCTGACGGGCGCGGTGCCGGTCCTGCTGTTCGCCGGCGCCTTCGTGCTCAACGGCGTGCTGCGGTTCCCGCTGCTGGGCACGCTCGCGATCCTGGCGCCGCTGAGCCTGATCTGGGCATGGCCGCGCGAGCGCGGCAACGGGCCAGGGCCGCGGGACCGCGCCGCAGCAGCATGAGCACCCCACGATGAGTACCGCGGCGCTTTCCACCTATATCCAGCTCATCGGGCTGTTCGGGATGCTGTCGCTGCTGTCCATCGGCGGCGGCAACGTCGTACTGCCGGAAATGCACATCAACGCCGTCAACGGCAGGCACTGGCTGTCCGACAACCAGTTCGCCGACCTGTTCTCGATCTCGCAGACCGCGCCCGGCCCGAGCATCCTGATCGTATCGATGGTCGGCTACGGCGCCGGCCTGAAAGAGGGCGGGATTCCCGGCGCGATCATCGGCGGTGTCGTCTCGATGGTCGCGATGGTGGTGCCGGCCGCCGGTTTCGTCTACATCATCACGTTGATCTGGCAGAAGGCCGAACGCTCCAAACTGCGCCGCGCGGTCGAGAAGGGTTTCGCCCCGCTCACGGTCGGCCTCATCCTGGCGGCATCGCTGGTCATGAGCCGTGCCGCCGACCATGACTGGCGCGCCTACACCGTCACCGCGGTGTGCACGGTGATCTTCATGCGCACCAAGCTGAATCCGCTCATCGTCGTCGCCGCGGCCGGTCTGGTCGGGTACCTGGGTTTCATCTGACCTGGTCGTGCCGCCGCGCACCGGGTATGTCGGTGGCACGTGCGAGCATGGAAGTTGTTGTGTCTGATGTAGCCCAGCCCCTGCATTCGGCTCCGGCGATCGCTCCGGTGCCGCAGCGCCGACGTGCGTCGGCGGACCTGCTGCGCCTGCTGCCGTATCTGCGGCCGTACCGCGGACGCTGGGCCGCCATGCTGCTCACCGCGTTCGCCGGTCTGGGCGTGACGGTGTCCATCCCATTGGTGACCAAGGCCGTGATCGACGGCCCGGTGCGGCACCAGGACCAGCCGGGCCTGTGGGTGCTCGGTTCGGCCGCGCTCACATTGGGGCTCGTCGAGGCGGTGCTGTGGTTCATCCGGCGCTGGCTCGGGGCCCGCGCGACCATGGGCGTCGAGGCCGACATCCGCAAGGAGTTGTACGCGCGCCTGCAGATCCTGCCCATGTCGTTCCACCGGCAGTGGCAGTCCGGGCAATTGCTGTCGCGGGTGATGAACGACCTTGGCACCATTCGCCAATTCCTCGGCTTCGGCCTGCTGTTCTTGGTGCTCAACACGATTCAGATCATCGTGGTGACCGGCATCCTGCTGACCATGTACTGGCCGCTGGGTGTGGTGGTGCTGGCGTCGGTGCTGCCGGTGTCCGTCACGATCTTCCGGTTCGAGCGGCAGTTCACCGTGCTGTCGCGGCAGGCGCAGGACCAATCCGGCCATGTCGCAACGCATGTCGAAGAGTCGGCCCTGGGCCTGCGGGTGATCAAGTCGTTCGGCCGCGAGGACTACGTCTACCAGCGGTTCGACGAGCGGGCGACGGCCCTGTACGACGCCGAGGTCGGCAAGGTGGCGGTGTCGGCGCGCTTCTGGACGCTGCTCGAGGTCATCCCCAACCTGACGCTGATCTTCGTGCTCGGGTTCGGTGCGTACGCGGCCGGCCACGGTCAGGTCACGATGGGCACGCTCGTCGCGTTCATCACCATGATGCTGTCGCTGGTGTGGCCCATCGCGTCGCTGGGCTTCCTGCTGTCGATGATGCAGGAGTCCATGACGGCCGCCAATCGGGTCGCCGAGATCTTCGACGCGCCAGTGGATATCAGCGACGGACCGGTCGACACCGTGCCACGTGGCGGGCACCTGGAACTGCGTGACGTCGGCTTCCGTTTCCCCGATGCCGAACCTGACGACTGGGCGCTGCGCCACGTGTCGGTGACGGTCGAGCCGGGGCAGACACTGGCGCTCGTCGGCGCCACCGGCTCTGGCAAATCGGTTCTCGCCGCACTGTTCTCACGGCTGTACGACGTCACCGAGGGCGCGATCCTGCTCGACGGACGAGACATCCGCGAACTGTCGCTGCCCGCCTTGCGGACCGCCGTGGCCACCGCCTTCGAGGACCCGACGCTGTTCTCGATGTCGGTCGTCGAGAACCTCACGCTCGGTCGCGGCGCCGACAACCCGGCGACCGACGCCGAGATTCGCGAGGCCATCGACATCGCCGCCGCCCAGTTCGTCTACGACCTGCCGTTCGGGCTCGACACCCGCATCGGTGAGCAGGGCATGAGCCTGTCCGGTGGTCAGCGGCAACGTCTTTCGCTGGCCCGGGCCATCCTGGCCGCGCCCTCGCTGCTGGTGCTCGACGACACCCTGTCGGCCCTGGACATGCACACCGAAGCGGAGGTCACCGTCGCGCTGCGGCGGGTGCTGACGTCGGTGACGGGCATCGTGGTGGCGCACCGTGCGTCCACCGTGCTGCTGGCCGACCGGGTGGCGCTGCTGCAGGACGGCACCATCACCCGCATCGGTACACACGCTGAATTGCTCGAGCAGGCACCGGAATACCGGTACCTACTGTCCGCCGACGACGAGCTCGACGACGGTTGCGAGCGCAGCTGCGATTGGGAGCAGGACGCCGAGCGCGAACGGCTCGAGCAGCTGTATCTCGAGCAGACGGACGAGTCCGAAGAGGTGCGGAGGCGATGAGCACCGAGAGCTGGCGCGGCCAGACGGTCGACAAGGTCGAGGACCTGCCCATCGACGAGAACGTCTCGCGGCGTCGTGAGGCGCGGTCCCTGCTGGGCTCGTTGCTGAAGCCGTACCGGTTCGCGGTCCTGCTGCTGGCGCTGGTCGTCGTCGTCGAAAATGGTGCGCGCCTGTCGGTTCCGCTGCTCGTGCAGCGCGGCATCGACCACGGCATCCCGCCGATCCTGCAGGGCGGGCCGGCCCGTGAACTGCTGCAGATCGTCGCGGCCCTGTGTGGCGTCGTGGTGCTGCAGGCCACGTTCCGGCTGTTCTTCCTGAACCGGTCGGGCCGCATCGGGCAGAGGGTGCTGCTGGAGCTGCGGCGCCGGGTGTTCCGGCAGTTCCAGCGCCTCGACGTCGCCTTCCACGACCGCTACACCTCGGGCCGCGTGGTGAGCCGTTCCACCAACGACATCGAAGCCATCCAGACCATGCTGTCGACGGGTTTCGACAGCCTCATCACCGCCGTGCTCACCCTGGGCGGCACCGCGGTCCTGCTCGTCACGCTCGACGTGCGGCTGGGCCTGATGTGCCTGGGTGCCTTCCCGCTCCTCGTGCTGCTGGTCGCCTGGTTCCGGCGCGAATCGTCGAAGACGTACCGCACCGTCCGGGAACGCGCGGCGCTGGTGATCGTCCAGTTCGTCGAAACCATGACGGGTATCAAGGCGGTGCAGGCGTACCGGCGCGAGCCGCGCAATCAGGAGATCTTCGACGACGTCGTCGACGACTACCGCGTCATCAACGAACGCACCATGACCCTGCTCGCGGTGTTCATGCCCGCGGTCAAACTCATCGGCAACGTCACCACCTCGGTGGTGCTGCTGTACGGCGGCTACCTGGTGCTGCACGGCCGCATGACGATCGGCACGCTGACCGCCTTCCTGCTGTACCTGCGCATGTTCTTCGAACCGATGCAGGAGATTTCGCAGTTCTTCAACACCTTCCAGTCGGCGGCGTCGGCGCTCGAGAAGCTGGCCGGGGTGCTCGCGCAGCAGCCGGCGATCATGGACCCCGCCGACCCCGTGGCGCTGACGACGGTCAAGGGTGACATCGCTTTTCGGGGCGTCAGCTTCGGCTACACCCCGCAGCGTCCGGTGCTGCCCGAACTGAATCTGACGGTGCCCGCCGGGCAGACCGTCGCCCTCGTCGGTGCCACCGGCGCGGGCAAGACCACCATCGCCAAGCTCATCGCGCGTTTCTACGATCCGGTGACCGGCACCGTCACCCTCGACGGCATCGACCTGCGGTCCATCGCCCAGACCGAGCTGCGTCAGCACGTCGTGATGGTGACGCAGGAGAACTTCATGTTCGCCGGCACCGTCGCCGACAACATCCGGTTCGGGCGCCCCGACGCCACCGACGCCGAGGTCCGCGCGGCCGCGGAAGCCGTTGGCGCGGACCGGTTCATCGACAATCTGCCGGACGGTTACGACACCGACGTCGCCAATCGGGGCGGGCGGCTGTCGGCGGGGCAGCGCCAGTTGGTCGCGTTCGCCCGCGCGTTCCTGGCCGACCCCAAGGTGCTGATCCTCGACGAGGCGACGTCCTCGCTGGACATCCCGACCGAGCGCCTGGTGCAGCGCGCGCTGGCGACCGTGCTGGCCGGGCGGACCGCGCTCGTGATCGCGCACCGGCTCTCCACCGTGCAGTCCGCGGACCGGGTCCTGGTCCTCGACGGCGGCCGCATCGTCGAAGACGGTGCGCCCGACGACCTGGTCGCCCAGAACGGGCGGTACGCGGCGCTGCACCGCGCCTGGATCGACTCGCTGGCCTGACCGCTCAGGGAATCAGCCGCAGCTGCCGCGCCTTCGAGACCGCCTCGTGCCGGCTGTGGGTGCCGAGTTTCGTCGCGGCACTGCGCAGATAGCTCTTGACGGTCTCGGGTTTGAGGGAAAGTCGCTGGGCGGCTTCGGTATTGGTGCAGCCCAGTGCGATCTGCGCCAGCACGTCGAGTTCGCGAGGGCTCAGCGGACCGGCCGGTGCGGGCCCACCGGCCAGGGCCTCGGCCAGCCGGTCGGCGAGGCCGCCGAGATCGCTCGGTGCGACGGGCGCGTTTCCGGCCGCCAGCCGTCGCAACTCGGCGTGCACCTGGCGGATGTGTTCGGTGTTGACCGCCGTGTCGGCGGCCGGGGCCTGCTGCAGCCGCAGCCGGCGGTCCACTTCGTCGCGGATCGTCAGTTCGTCCGACAGGCGCTGCGCCGACGCCATGATCAGGTCGACGGTCCGCCCGCCGAACGGTGCGCTGGACCGGTAGGCGCCGTAGAGCACCGCCCGGGCCCGGCCATCGACCACGACCGGCACCGCCAGCACCGACCGGATGCCCTCCGACAGCACGGGCATGTCGTAGTCGTGGGTGATGGACGGTGCGTGCCGGTAGTCGGCCACCGCGAGCGGCTGACCCGAGACCATGCTGGCCCCGCCGAGCCCGCACATCGAGCGCACCGTCAACCCGCGGAGACCGCCGCCGCGGGTGCCGTAGAACTCGGTGATCAGCAGCGCGTCGTCGTGCACCTCGCCGCCGAACATCACCGGCACCGCGCCCTCGGAGCCGAGACGTCGCAGCTCAGCGCGGACCGCGTCGGTATCGCGCGGGCGCAGCAGGGACGGGCCGGTCGTCACGGTCAGTACCCTCTTTCGGGGGTAGCGGGCGGATGGGTGTGACGTAGATCCTACGTTCATGGCGACAGAGGCTGTGATCACGACCAACACCGAGCAGTACCGAGCGGCCCGGGACCGGCTCGTGGCGTCGATCGGTGACTACTCGCAGGCCGTCGATTCGTTCAGCTGGCCGCGGCTGACCGGCACGTTCAACTGGGCCACCGACTGGTTCGACGTCATCGCCCGTAGTGCCGAACGGAGCGGGCAGACGGCGCTCTGGATCACCGAAGAAGGCGGTGACGAGCAGCGCTACACCTTCGCCGAGATGGCCGACCGGTCCGATCAGGTCGCGACCTGGCTGCAGTCGCTGGGCGTGGGCAAGGGCGACCGCGTCATCGTCATGCTGGGCAACCAGGTCGAGCTGTGGGAGTCGATGCTGGCGGTGGCCAAGCTCGGCGCGGTGGTGATGCCGACGACCGGGGCACTGGGCCCGGCCGACCTGGCCGACCGGATCACCCGCGGCGGCGCGGGCTTCGTGGTGACCAATGCCGCGGACGCGGACAAGTTCGCGTCCGTCGACGGGCAGTACACCGGAATCGTCGTCGGGGATTCGGTGCCCGGCTGGCACCGCTACGCCGATGCGTACCAAGCGGTTTCGGCCGGTCCGTTCCGCACCGTCACCGACGTCGACGACCCGCTGCTGGTCTACTTCACCTCGGGCACCACCAGCAAGCCCAAACTCGTTGAGCACTCGCAGATTTCGTATCCCGTCGGCCACCTGTCCACGATGGCCTGGATCGGGGTGACGCCCGGCGACGTCCATCTGGCGATCAGCTCGCCGGGCTGGGCCAAGCACGCCTGGAGTTGTGTGTTCGCGCCGTGGATCGCCGAGGCGACGATCTTCGTCTACAACTACAGCCGCTTCGACGCCGCCGCGCTCATGGCGCAGCTGCGGCGCGCCGGCGTCAACACCTTCTGCGCGCCGCCGACCGTGTGGCGGATGTTGATCCAGGCCGACCTCGGCACCAAACCCGAAGGGCTGCGCGAGATTCTGGGCGCCGGTGAACCGCTGAACCCCGATGTCATCGCCAAGGTGCAGGATGCCTGGGGCCTGACCATCCGGGACGGCTTCGGACAGACCGAGACCACGCTGCTGGTCGGCAACACCCCGGGGCAGCCGGTCAAGGCCGGATCGATGGGCCGGCCGATGCCGGGTGTGCCCGTGGTGTTGATCGATCCGCTGACCGGCGAGCCGGCCGACGAGGGCGAGATCTGCCTGGAGCTGGGCGCGCGGCCGCTCAACCTGATGACCGGTTATCTCGGTGACCCGCAACGCAATGCGGCCGTCATGGCCGGCGGTTACTACCACACCGGTGACGTGGCTTCCCGCGACAGTGACGGCTACATCACGTATATCGGCCGCACCGATGACGTGTTCAAGTCGTCGGATTACAAGGTGTCGCCGTTCGAGCTGGAGAGCGTGCTCATCGAGCATCCCGCGGTGGTGGAAGCCGCGGTGGTGCCGCAGCCCGACGACACCCGGCTCGCCGTGCCGAAGGCGTACGTCTGCCTGGCTGCCGGCTGGAGTGCCGACGCGGACACCGCGCGCTCGATCATGGAATTCGCCCGTGACCACCTGGCGCCGTACCTCAAGGTGCGCCGGGTGGAGTTCGGTGACCTCCCCAAGACGATTTCCGGCAAGATCCGGCGCGTTGACCTGCGCAAGCGCGAAGATCAAGCGCATGCGGCCGGCACCCCGATCGCATCGGAATACCGCTATGAGGACCTGGTGAACTGATGCTGAGCTACGACGCGGGGCCCACCGACACCCCGATCCTGGAAGAGACCATCGGGGCCAACTTCGAGCGCACCGTCGCGGCCCATCCGGATACTCTCGCGTTGGTCGACCGCGGGCAGGGACTGCGGTACACGTATGCCGAGTTGAACGCCGAGGTCGACCTGATCGCGCGCGGCCTGATGGCCCGCGGCATCGAGAAGGGTGACCGCGTCGGGGTCTGGTCGCCGAACTGTGCGCAGTGGATCGTGACGCAGCTCGCGACGGCCAAGATCGGCGCCATCCTGGTCAACGTGAATCCGGCGTACCGGGTGCACGAACTTGTCTACGCGCTCAACCAATCCGGGATGCGTGTGTTGGTCTCGGCGACGTCGTTCAAGACATCCGACTATGCGGCGATGATCGCCGAGGTGCGTCCGCAGGTTCCCAGCCTGAGTGACGTCGTCTTCCTGGACGGCGCGGACTGGGACCGGTTGCGAGCGGACAGTGCGGCCGTCGGTGCCGATGCCCTGGCGACCCGGCAGGCCACGCTGGCCAACACCGACCCGATCAACATCCAATACACGTCGGGCACAACCGGATTCCCGAAAGGTGCGACGCTGTCGCACCGCAACATCCTGAACAACGGCTACTTCACGACGGAAGGCATCAACCTCCGAGCGGGCGAGCGGTTGTGTGTTCCGGTGCCGTTCTACCACTGCTTCGGCATGGTCATGGGGGTGCTCGGCTGCATGGCTCATGGTGCGGCCGTGGTGATTCCGGCCCCCGGCTTCGACCCGGCGGCGACGCTCGACGCCATCGAAGCCGAGCAGTGCGCCGGCGTCTACGGGGTGCCGACGATGTTCATCGCGATGCAGCACCACCCGTCGTTCGCCGGGCGGGATCTGTCGAGCCTGCGCACCGGCATCATGGCCGGCTCGGTTTGCCCCGTCGAGGTGATGAAGCACTGCGTCTCCGACATGCACATGGCCGAGGTGGCCATCGCGTACGGCATGACGGAGACGTCGCCGGTGTCCTGCCAGACGCTGATCGATGACGATCTGGACCGCCGCACCGCGACGATCGGGCGGGCGCATCCGCACCTGGAGGTCAAGGTCATCAACCCGGAGACCGGCGAGACGGTGGAGCGCGGCGAGCCGGGGGAGTTCTGTACTCGTGGTTACTCGGTGATGTTGGGTTACTGGGACAACGACGAAAAGACCCGGGAGGCCATCGATTCCGAGGGCTGGATGCATACCGGCGATCTCGCGGTGATGCGGTCGGACGGTTACTGCGCCATCGTCGGCCGCATCAAGGACATGGTGATCCGCGGTGGGGAGAACGTGTACCCGCGCGAGATCGAGGAGTTCCTCTACACCCACCCGGACATCGAAGACGCCCAGGTGATCGGCGTGCCCGACGCCCGCTACGGCGAAGAGATCTGCGCCTGGTTGCGGATGCGGCCGGGAGCGCCGCCGCTGGACGCCGCCGCCATCCGGGAATTCACCGCGGATCGGCTGGCGCACTTCAAGATCCCGCGCTACGTGCACATCGTCGACGAGTTCCCGATGACCATCACCGGCAAGGTCCGCAAGGTCGACATGCGCGCCGAGAGCATCCGCATCTTCGGGCTGGAGTGAGCGCACTCCTGCGCCGCGGCCGGGCTACAGAGTCGACGCGATTTCCGCGTAATCCGTGCTCGCGATGACCCCAGTGCCGGCGATCTGAGCGAAAATCCCCTGGTGAGCGGCTGTCCATCAGGCGAAATTCTTAACACGGTTTTGACAGTTTGATCACCTGTCATGTTTACGTTTGCGTGCTGTCATTGTGGGTAAAGGTCTGTCTATCCGGCCCCCTGACACTCTCGGGCCGGCGGGGCAGACGTCGACAGGAGCGCATCATGACCGTTTTTCGTACCGCCGCTGTCCGCCGGGTAGCCAAGTTGGTGCGCCGGCGCGCCCATCTGACCCCGCAGGAACGCCACAATCTCGAGCTGTCGCATACGCCCCTTGCGGTGATCTCGGCGTCGCTCGGAGCGCACCTGGAGCGCTGATCCGGGGCTGTAACCCGATCGCCGGAGCACTCATTCAACTTGACGGGCCCCAATTGCCGGGTCTATCTTCCAAAAGTCAGCACCTCGCTAGGCGAGGCTCCTGAACGAACAGAAGCCACTGATCCCACGACGTCGAGAGACGCCCAGGGTCAGGACAGGTCTCCCCGGATTAAGGGGTTACCCAAAGTGGCTATCCGCCCAGCGGATTACGTCGTCCAGTGCCGAAGCTCTGACGAGAGGGGTGTGAGCGGTGCCGAATCGTGACAGGTTCTTGATGGCCTGGCGGGCACTCGCCTAATCCCTTTTGTGTTGTCATGTACAGCGATGCCTCTGCGGAGGCCCGGCGGCAAGGAGGTGAGGGGCGCAGATGTTACCCGGCGATAGTCCGAGTTCCAGTCCGGAACGAGAACGTATTCATTCCAAGCACATTCAGCATTTTGTGAAATCCCTGCTGCCCTGCCGACGTATCAGCGGTTCGGCCGTCTGAACGACGCTGCACGAGGCAGGCTCGCGGGTTGACCCGACAGGAGCACTGTCATGACCGTATTCCGCGCTAATCCAGTTCGCCGTCTCGCCCGGCTCGTGCACACCCGCACGCACCTGACGCCGCAGGAACGGCACAACCTTCAGATGTCGCAGACGCCGCTCGCGGTGATCTCGGCTTCTCTCGGGGCGCACCCCCACTTCTGACCGTTCGGCCGCACGGTCCGTCCACCGGTTCCGGTGGACGGACCCCTGCTGTGCTGCCTTTCCCGAGAGGAATCTCGACATGGCCCTGTTCGCTCGTACCCCGCGCCCCGCCGGCGAAACGTCAGTGCGGCAACGTGATTCACCAAGCACCGCAGTGCTCGACACCGCACACGTCGGCGACATCGTCGGCGCCCTCGGCGCCATCCGCACCGACGAGACCACCACCGGCCGCGGCCGGTGGCACCGCCTGAAGATGCTGCTCGTGGTGATGGGGCCGGGCCTCATCGTCATGGTCGGAGACAACGACGCCGGCGGCGTCGCGACCTACGCCCAGGCCGGCCAGAACTACGGCATGGCGCTCATGTGGACACTGGCGCTGCTGATTCCGGTGCTCTACGTCAACCAGGAGATGGTGGTCCGGCTCGGCGCCGTCGCCGGGGTGGGCCACGCCCGCCTGATCTTCGCGCGGTTCGGCAAGTTCTGGGGTGCCTTCAGCGTCGGGGACCTGTTCATCGTCAACGCGCTGACCATCGTCACCGAATTCGTCGGGGTGTCCATGGCGTTGAACTACTTCGGGCTGCCCAAGGCCATCTCGGTGCCGCTCGCCGCGGTTCTGCTGTTCGCCGTGGTGGCCGGTGGTTCGTTCCGCCGTTGGGAGCGTTTCATTTTCGCGCTGATCGCCATCAACATCGTGATCTTCCCGCTGGCGTTCATCGTCCACCCGTCGGTGTCGGAAACCGCGCACGGGTTGATCCCGTCCCTCCCGGGTGGCCTGAACTCGACGCTGTTGCTGCTGATCGTGGCCATCGTCGGCACCACCGTGGCGCCATGGCAGTTGTTCTTCCAGCAGTCCAACATCGTCGACAAGCGCTTGACCCCCAAGTGGATTCGCTACGAGCGGGTCGATCTGTGGATCGGCATCGTCGTGGTGATGGTCGGTGCGGTCGCGATCATGGCCGCCGCCGCGTTCGGGCTGGGCGGCAGTGCCGCGGCCGGCAACTTCACCGACGCCGGTGACGTGGCAACCCAGCTGGGCCGGCACGTGTCGCACACGGCGGGCGCACTGTTCGCGATCCTCCTGCTGGACGCGTCGCTCATCGGGGCCAACGCGGTTGGCCTCGCCACCACATACGCGCTGGGTGACACCATGGGAAAGCGGCACTCGTTGCACTGGAAGGTCAGCGAGGCGCCCGCCTTCTACCTGGGTTACGCCGCGTTGTTGGCGGTGGCCGCCGCGGTGTCGTTCAGCCCAGACCACGTGCTGGGGCTGCTCACCCAGGGCGTGCAGGCGCTGGCCGGGGTGCTGCTGCCGTCGGCGACGGTGTTCCTGGTGCTGCTGTGCAACGACAAGGCGGTGCTGGGGCCGTGGGTCAACACCATGCGGCAGAACATCATGGCGGGCGTGATCGTCTGGGCCCTGGTGCTGTTGTCGCTGGCGCTGACGGCCGCGACGTTCTTCCCGAATCTGACTGCCGCACAGCTGGAATGGGGTTTCGGGGCCGGGGTTGCCGTCGGTGTGCTCGGTGGCGGCGCCATCGCGGGGGCGACGCTGCGGTCTCGGCGGCAGGAGCGGAAGCAGGACGCTGTCCAGGTGGCCGCCGAGTTGGGTGGCCTGGATCCCGAGCAGGTGGAGGATCTGGACGAAGAGCCGGATGACCGCAAGGTCCGCAAGGCACTGCGGAGCCAGGAGCGCGACAGCTTCCGCACGCCTGCGCTGGAGACGCTCGATCGGCCCGCCTGGTCACCGCTGCGGGTAGCCGGGATGGTCGCGCTACGCGGCTATCTGTTGGTGGCAGTGGTCCTGGTCGGGGTGAAGGTCGCCGAAGCGATCAGCGGCTGACGGCGGCGGGGCGCGGTGCCGGTGGTGCCGCGCCCCGTCGACACCGGTTCACAGGGAGTCGCGTGCCGGACAGTTCGAAGGGTCGCCGTCCCCGCAGGTACACAGGTCCGTGTGCCGGCGCTCCGGATCGATGCCAGCAACGTCAGCTGCCGGACTCCGCACAGCGGTGACGATCGAGGCCGTCCCGGCCGCCGCGGTGAGCAGCAACTCGAATTGATTTGCCGCCTGTAGCAGAACGACCAAATCATGCACTGTGAGCAGCCGATTTACCATGCTGACCGTCCGATGCATTGCATTGCTGTGCGTACCTGGATTCGTTCCCGTCGACTGTCGCACAGTACCGACGTGGGCGTCAATTCCGCAAACGGTGTGTCCGGGGTCGAGGAACCTGGCGACAGCTGACCGCCAGTGCGGGAGGCCCCGCCGACGGACGAAGCGCGACACCGGCAGCGACACCAATTGTGTTGCGTCGTCCAGCGATACGGGACGTACCGCTGCCGCCGTCCAGCCATCCCGGACGTCGGTTTCACGCCCCTCGGCATGCCGGGCGACGTAGGCTGAGTGTCCGACTCCCAGGTCGGCGTGGCGACGACGAAAGGTGTTGGCACAGTGAAGGTGACAGTCATGGGGGCCAGTGGCCTCATCGGGAAACTGCTGGTCGACCTCTTGACCCGGGAGGGCGAGGACGTGGTCGCCGCGTCCCGGCGCTCCGGTGTCGATGTGCTCAGTGGCGTGGGCCTCGCCAAAGCCCTGGCGGGCGCAGACGCCCTCGTTGACGTCACCAACTCGCCGTCCTTCGAGGACGACGAGGTGATGGACTTCTTCGTCGGTGCGACCACCAATCTGGTGGCCGCGGCCCGGGCGGCCGGGGTTCGCCATTACGTCGCCCTGTCGATCGTGGGCGTCGACGGACTGCCCGACAGCGGCTACCTGCGGGCCAAGGCCGCGCAAGAGCGGATCATCGCGTCGTCGGGGTTGCCCTACACGATCGTGCGTGCCACGCAGTTCCACGAGTTCGCAAGGGCGATAGTCGATTCGATGGTGGTCGAGGCCGACACCGATGACGGTGACGAGCACGATGTGCTGGTGCCGGATGCCTTGATCCAGCCGATCGCGGCCGACGAAGTGGCGGCGTACCTGGCCGAGGTCGCGATAGAGCCACCGCGCAACCACGTCATCAACATCGGCGGGCCCGAGAAGTTCCCGTTCTCGAGGCTGGCTCGGGAGGTGCTGGCGCTCCGTCACGACGATCAGCGGGTGGTGATCGACCCGCACGCGAAGTACTTCGGCACGACGCTGAAGAAGGAGAGTCTGGTCACCGGGGCCGGGGCGATGATCGCGTCGATTCCCTTCTGAGCAGCATCACGCCAGCAGCGGCGCCAACTGGGTCGCGCAGTCCTGCAACGCCGGAACCTGCTTCCGCAGAAGCTGTTCCTGTTCGGCCCGTCCGGACATCGCCACCGCGGCCACCAGGGTCGCGGTGGCGGACCGGACCGGCACCGCGACACACGCCGAATCGGCCCGCAGTTCCCCGGTCTGCGCGGCGTATCCACACTCCTGGATCTCGGCGAGTTGTTCGGCCAGAGCGGATTTCGAGGTGATGGTGCGGTCGGTGAGCGCCGCGGGGGTCAGGGCCAGCAGCGTGTCGGCATCACGCTTCTCGGCCAGTGTCTCGCGAGCTTTGGTGCAGACCGTGGGGGAGACCGCGGCGTCGATCAGCAGGCCCATCCGCGGCCCCAGCGCGAACCCCGACAGGTCGGGTAGCCGCACGATGTAGCCGTCGGCGACAAGGAGATTGAGCAGTCGGTAGGTGGTGGCCGAGGGCATCGACAGGTGCTCGGCGATGTCTTTCGCGGTGACGCCCGTGCCGGCCAGCGCCACGGCCTCGAGCACCTGGAGGGCGCTCTGGACGGCTTTGGGCTGGCGGCCGGACAGCGCGCCGTCGGCGGGGCTCACCGGCGCACCTCCCACGGGTTGTAGTCGGCGAAAACGTCACCGGCGACGGTCTCGTCGAACACCCCGACCCGCTCGGCGAGGTCGGGCACCCGGCGGCGGCGCACCAGGAATGCCGTCAACCCCAGTGCCAGCAGCGCGGAGTAGACCGCGGTGGCGATCCATACCGGCGACGCCACCGACAGTGCAGCCCAGATGATGATGGCGATCATGGTGACGGCGGTGGCCAGCCCGACGATCAGCGGCACCGTGGTGAGCTCGCCGATGCGGCGCAGAAATGCCGGAGTGGCCAGGCACACCAGCAGATACGCCACGATGTAGCCGTGGGCCGACACCGCCAGCAGCCCGATGAGGACGTCGCGGCTGGACTCCGCGGCGAACAGGTAGGCGACCGGCACCGCGACGATCACCGGCATCGCGACGCTGAGTGCGACGTGCGGTGTGCGATAGCGCGGATGCGCATGGCCCAGGACCGCCGGCAGCAGCCCCTCGCGTCCCATCGCGAACAGCGTCCGGGACAACGCGGTGGTGGAACCGATCACGCACGCGATCCAGGACGCGGTGATGCCGACTTCCATTGCCACGGACAATGCGCCGGCCAAAGTGTCGGCAGAGTCGGGGAGTGAGAGCACGATCGGCGTCGACCCGGTTCGGGTCTGGATCGTGCCCGTGGTCTGCAGGACGGCGGCGAAGGTGTACAGCGCCCCCAGCGCCAGTGGCGTCCAGCGGATGGCACGGGTGACGGTGACGAACGGGCGTTGCGCCTCGCGGGCCACAGTGCTGGCGCTCTCGAAGCCCACGTACGAGGTGATGGCGAGCAGCAGAGCGAAGCCCAGCGCGGAATGTGGCGCATCCGCAACGGTTTTCGATGATGCGGCGCTACCGGTCACGGCTCCGCCGAAGGCGATCATCAGCACCACCCCGGCCACCAGGATCGCGAACAGTTCGACGGCCAGCGAGATGCGCGCCGACAGCCTGATGCCGCGCGCCATGAGGATCAGCGCGGCACCGCCGACCAGTACGGACAGGCCGGCGATGACGGGTTTGCCTGCCGGCACCCCGATGCGGCCCAACAGCGTCGCGAGGTAACTGGCCGCGCCGAGCGCGCTCGCCATCGCGGCGGCGGCGTAGCCGATGACCAGCGACCAGCCCGCCGCGATCCCCGGAACCGGGCCGAGGCCCTTGACGGTGTAGCTGTACAGCCCGCTCACCGCGACCATGCGGGTGGAGAACTGGGTGATGCAGTACCCGACCGCGGTCATCATCAAGGCGGTCAGGACGAACACGGCGATGGTGGCGTGACCGGCCGCCGGCAGGACCAGTGCCGGCAGCGTGACCATCACCGCCGACGGCGCCACCGCCGAGACCGACTGCCCGAGAACCTGGGTGAACGTCAGCTGCGCGCGCTGAAGCCCGGCGACCGGCGAGCGGCTCCGGATGGTTCGGGTGTGGCCCATTTGTCGGAAGGTAGCCGATCGCCCCCGGCCTCGGCGGCGTTGTCGGGTAAACATCGAGAATCTTCAAATGAGAATCCGCGACCCGGCGGGCCTCGGTGGCGCCCAGGGCACGTCCGGAAATCGAGACGAGCTGCGATTATCAACGGTCCCGAATGAGAATGCCGAAGCCATTTCAAATGAGAATCGGAATTCGCGAAATACCCATTCCGAATTAGTGGTGACGCGCACCACATCGAGGCGTAGACATGATTTCCATGACAGCCACGCTCAGCGCCGATCTGGACCCGCGGACCACCGAATTCATCGCCCGCCCGCAGCAGATGTACGTCGACGGACAGTGGGTCGAGTCGGCGACGGGCCGTCGGTTCGACACCGTCGACCCCGCCACCGAGCAGGTCATCACGACGGTCCCGCACAGCGACGCCGAAGACGTCGAGCGTGCGGTGCGGGCAGCTCGCCGCGCGTTCGAGGACGGCCCGTGGCCGGCCATGACGCTCGCCGAGCGGCAGCGCATGATCTGGCGCATCGCCGAGGGCATCACGGCCCGGGCCGACCAGTTCGCCGAACTGGAGAGCATCGACAACGGCAAGTCCGTCGCGGTCGCCAAGGCCGTCGACGTCACCTGGGCCGCGGAGATCTTCTACTACTACGCGGGCTGGGCCACCAAGATCGAGGGCCGCACCGTCCCGGTGTCGGTGCCGTGGGCCCCAGGCGCCAAGTTCCACGCCTTCACGCTGCGTGAGCCCGTCGGCGTCTGCGCCCAGATCACCCCGTGGAACTTCCCGCTGGTCATGGCCGCGTTCAAAGTCGCACCGGCCCTGGCCTGCGGGAACACCGTCATCCTCAAGCCCGCCGAACAGACCCCGCTGACCGCGGTGCTGCTCGCCGAGGTCATCGCCGAAGCCGGCGTCCCGGCCGGGGTGTTCAACCTGCTGACGGGTTTCGGTGACGTGGGCGCCGCGCTGTCCGCGCACGACGGCGTCGACAAGGTCGCCTTCACCGGGTCCACCGAGGTGGGCAAGAAGATCGTCAACGCCGCGTCGGGCAACCTCAAGAAGGTCTCGCTGGAACTGGGTGGCAAGAGCCCGCAAGTGGTCTTCGCCGACGCCGACCTCGAGGCCGCCATTCCGGGCGTGGCCAGCGGATTCCTGTTCAACCACGGCCAGACCTGCACGGCCGGCACCCGGCTGCTGGTCGAGGACACCATCTTCGACGAGTTCACCCAGGGCGTCGCCGAGCACGCCGCCGGCCTGCGGATCGGCCCCGGGCTGGACCCCGCCAACGACATCGGCCCGCTGGTCTCGCGTGAGCAGCTCATCAAGGTCACCGGCTACCTCGACGACGGCATCGCGCAGGGTGCGCGGGCCCTGGCCGGGGGTGGCCGGCACGGCGACAGAGGCTTCTACGTGCAGCCCACGCTGCTGGTCGACGTGAACCGCGACTTCACCGTGTACCAGGAGGAGATCTTCGGGCCCGTCGCCGTGGCCGTGCCGTTCAACCGCGACCGCGGCGTGCGTGAAGCCGCCAACGACACGCCCTACGGACTGGCCGCCAGCGTGTGGACACGCGACGTCTCGACGGCACACCGGGCGGCGCAACAGATCAAGGCCGGCACGGTGTGGGTCAACTGCCACAACGCGTTCGATACCGCGCTGCCGTTCGGCGGCTACAAACAATCGGGTTGGGGCCGTGAACTCGGTGAGGGCGCCATTGCCGAATACACCCAGACGAAAGCCATCAACATCGCGCTGTGAATTCCGTCGTCAAATGAGAATTCGCGGATTCGGCAATTCTCATTTGAACTCACCGAAGCCTTACCGCACCGCAACCAATTCACATTCAATTCCAGCGAAGGTGCTGTCATGACAACTGACGCAGTTCTCGATGCCGGTCGACGCACCGGCGCTCAGCCCAACCGATTGACGGGTCGGCTCGGTCCGGTGGCCATCGTGTTCATGGTCGTCGCCGCCGCCGCTCCGCTGACCGTCGTCGCCGGCACCTTCCCGATCGGCATCGCCGCCGGCAACGGGGCGGCCTACCCGGGGTCGTACGTCGTCTGCACCGCGGTGCTGCTGCTGTTCGCGGTCGGCTTCACCGCCATGGCCCGGCACATCACGGGAGCCGGCGCGTTCTACACCTACATCGCGCACGGCTTCGGCCGGCATGCCGGGCTCGGCGCCGCGTTCCTGGCGCTGCTGTCCTACACCGCCGTCCAGGTCGGGGTGTACGGCTACATCGGCGCGTCCATCAACGAGCTCGTCACCGCGCACGGCGGACCCGCCGTGCCGTGGTACCTCTACGCGCTGCTGATGATGGCGGTCACCGGGTTCCTGGGTTACCGGCACATCGAGCTGTCGGGCAAGGTGCTCGGGGTCCTGCTGGTGTGCGAGGTCGGCATCGTGCTGGTGATCAACGCCGCCGTCATCGGCCATGGCGGCGCCCAGGGACTTTCGACGGCTGTCCTGCACTCGGGCAACTTCTTCTCCGGTGCGCCGGGCATCGCCCTGATCTTCGCGCTGGCCGGCTACATCGGTTTCGAGGCGACGGCGGTGTTCCGCGACGAGGCCCGTGACCCGGTGCGGACCATCCCGCGGGCGACGTACGCCGCGCTGTTGCTGATCGGTGGCTTCTACGCGCTCAGCAGCTGGGCGCTGGTCAGCGCGTGGGGTGACGCCGGTGCGGTCGACGAGGCGACGAAGAACCCCGCGACCATGCTGACCGAGACCGCCACCCGCTACGTCGGTGCGGTGGCCGGTGACCTCGTCCAGATCTTTTTGATCACAAGCCTTTTCGCGGCACTGCTGTCCTTCCACAACGTGCTGGCCCGCTACATCTTCTCGCTCGGCAACAGCCGGGCGCTGCCCGAGCGCTGCGGCCGCTCGCACCCGCGGCACGACTCCCCGCACATCGCGTCGTTCGCCCAGACCCTCTCGGCGCTGGTGCTCGTCGCGGCGGCGGTCCTGGCCGGCCTGGACCCCGTGACCTAGGTGTTCACGTGGTTCGTCGGCGCCGCGTCGGTGGGCATCGTGGTGCTGATGACGCTGACGTCCGCGGCCGTCGTCGTCTACTTCCGCCGGACCCGCCTCGACACCCGGCCGTGGCACACCGTCATCGCGCCGAGCCTCGGCTTCGCCGGTCTGGCGGTGCTGTCGGTGATGACCGCGGTCAACCTGCCACTGCTGGTCGGCGGCTCCGGAACCCTGGCGGCGATCATCGGCGTCCTGCTGGTCGGTGCCTTCGCCGGCGGCATCGCGGTCGCGGTGATGCGACCGCACGCCGGAGCTCAACAGAACGAAAACCCTGATATCGCAAAGGAGATCGCACGATGACCGCCACTATCGAACCCCAGGTGACCACAGTCCCCGACCACCCGCTCACCCCACTGAGCGCCGACGAGATTCGCGCGGCACGCCGCATCGTCGACGCGCACGGCCTGCTCGGCGACAGTGTCCGCTTCGTGTTCGTCGCGCTGGAGGAACCACACAAGAGTGACGTGCTGGCCTTCCGCCCGGGCGACACCATGGACCGCCGGGCCCGGGTGCTGCTGCTGAACCGGGCCACCGGCCAGGGCTCCGACCTGGTGGTGTCGGTGACCGAGGGCCGTGTCGTCAGCGAGGTGACGATCGACAGCACCCGCGACGGCCACGTGCCGATCCTGGACCAGGAGTTCGAGGACATCGAAGCGTTCCTGCTCGACTGCCCCGAATGGATCGAGGCCATGACCAAGCGCAAGCTGAATCCGACTGACGTGCGGGCGGTTCCGCTGTCGGCCGGCGTGTTCGGCCACGAGGACGAGGTGGGCCGCCGCATCGTCCGGGTGCTGGCGTTCTACCAGTACGACGCCGCGGACCTGCCGTGGGCGCACCCGATCGACGGTGTGGTCGCCTACGTCGACCTGACGGGCCGCAAGGTCGTGAAGGTGATCGACGAGATCGAGCTGCCGCTGCCCACCGAACGCGGCGAATGGGATGCCGCGCCGCATGCCGTCCCGGCCCGCACCGACCTCAAGCCCATCGAGATCACCCAGCCCGAGGGTGCGAGCTTCACCGTCGACGGCAACCGGATCACTTGGGCCGATTGGTCTTTCCGCTTCGGCTTCGACGTCCGTGAGGGCCTGACGCTGCACCAGCTCTCGATCGACGGGCGGCCGGTGGTGTACCGCGCGTCCATCGCCGAGATGGTGGTGCCGTATGCCGATCCGTCACCGGTCCGCTACTGGCAGAACTACTTCGACCAGGGGGAGTACCTGTTCGGCCGGTACACCAATGCCCTCGAACTGGGCTGCGACTGCCTCGGCGAGATCAAGTACTTCGACGTCACCATCGCCGACGAGAACGGCGAGCCCAAGCTGATGAAGAACGCGATCTGCCTGCACGAGGAGGACTACGGCGTGCTGTGGAAGCACACCGACATGTTCAACGGCATGGCCGAGGTCCGGCGGTCGCGGCGTCTGGTGATCTCGTTCTTTCTGACCATCGGCAACTACGACTACGGCTTCTACTGGTACCTCTACCTCGACGGCACCATCGAGTTGGAGGCCAAGGCCACCGGCATCGTGTTCGCATCGGCTTACCGTGGGCCGGAGGGCTTTTCCACCGAGATGGCGCCGGGCCTGGGCGCGCCGTTCCACCAGCACATGTTCTCCGCGCGGCTCGACATGGCGGTCGACGGGCTGACCAATACCGTCGAGGAAGTCGACGCCGTCGGTGTCCCGATGGGCCCGGAGAACCCGTGGGGCAACGCATTCCGTCCGCAGAAGACCAAGCTGACCCACGAGCTCGAGGCCATGCGGACCGCCGACAACCTCAAGGCCCGGGTGTGGCACATCACCAACCCGACCAAGCAGAACCGGCTCGGCCAGAACGTCGGCTACGCGCTGCACCCGGAGGGGCAGCCCACCCTGCTGGCCGACCCGTCGAGCTCCATCGCCAAGCGCGCCGCCTTCGCGACCAAGCACCTGTGGGTGACGAAATACGACCCGGCCGAACGGTATCCGGCCGGTCAGTTCGTCAACCAGCACCCCGGTGATGCCGGCCTGCCGTCGTACGTCGCGCAGGACCGCAACATCGAGGGCGAGGACATCGTGGTGTGGCACACCTTCGGGCTGACGCACTTCCCGCGGCCCGAGGACTGGCCCGTGATGCCGGTGGACTACGCCGGATTCAAGCTCAAGCCGGTCAGCTTCTTCGATCGCAATCCAGCGCTGAATGTGCCGCCGTCGCCGAAGAAGTCGCACTGCTGCAACGGCTGAGCGGGAAATGAGCTGCCGGGCCTGGTCACCCCCGAAGACCAGGCCCGGCTTTCCGCTGTCGAGGACCGCTCAGCGGTTGGAGAGCCCGGAGAGCCGCCACGCCAACTGATTTCGCACGGCAGGAACGCGGCCCGCGAGCCCGATCGCCAGGTTCCGGATCGGGCGGACCGGTGCGGGCAAGGTGGCCAGCCGGGTCAGGCGGTCGGTCAGCGTCACGACTTGCTGCGCCAGGGGGCGTCGGGCCGCGCTGTAGTCGTCGAGTACCGCGTCGCGTCCCGTCGCCAAAGCAGTTGCCAGGGCTGCACTCAACGCGAGCGCGTCCTGGATACCCAGGTTCATGCCCTGGCCGCCGGCGGGGCTGTGGACGTGGGCGGCGTCGCCGGCGAGCAGTACCCGGCCGGCCCGGTAGCTGTCGGCGACCCGGTGGTGCACCCGGAACCGGGAGCCCCACTCGACGCCGGTCACCGTCACCCGGCCGGGCCCGAAGGCGCGGGTGTCGAGCAGGTTCTGGACGAAGGCGACGGACGGCTCCTCGGGCGCCGAGTCGACGGGCGCCACGATCCGGTACGTGCCGCCGGGCAGCGGCGCGACGACCGTCAGCCCGGTGGACGCCCAGAACAGGATCACCTCGTCGTCGGTGACATCGCCGCCGAGGCGGACGTCGGCCAGGGCGAACGATTGCCCGTACTGCCCGCCGCTGAACCCGATTCCGGCCTGCTCCCGCACGACGCTGTGCATGCCGTCGGCGCCGACGAGGTACCGCGCCCGGATGACGTCGCTGTCCTCGAACTGCGCCGTGACGCCGTCGGCATCCTGCGTCACGCCGGTCAGCGTCTTCGGCCGGATCACCTTGCCGCCGAGCTCGGCCAGGCGGTCGAGCAGCACCTGCTCGGTGGTGCATTGCGGCACCATCAGGCTGTAGGGGTAGCGGGTCGGCAGCGTGCTGAAGTCGACCGGGATCAGGGTGCGGTGGCCATCGCGGATGGTGAACCGTGGAGCCGGAATGCCCAGCTCAACCAGGTGTTCGGAGACGGCCAGTTCTTCGAGCACCTCCAGCGTGCGGGCGTTCACCACCGCGGCGCGTGACGTGTTGGCGCCCGCGGCCAGGCGGTCGACCACCAGGGCGTCGACACCGCGGGCCTGCAGGGCGGCGGCGAGGGCCAGTCCGGTGGGGCCTGCTCCGACGATCAGGACATCGGTGTCGGTCATCTGCGTCTCCTTCCGCGTATGCCAACAGTTGTTGGCATAACCATGGTTACGCGTTTCGGCATCGAAGTCAACAAGTGTTGGCATACAGTTGTTGGCATGCGCAGATCGTCAGAAGAGACCAAGGCCGTGATCCTGGCCGCCGCCCGGGAGCGGTTCGCGACGACCGGTTACCAGGCGGCGACCATCAGGGCCATCGCCGCGGACGCGCGCATCGACCCGTCGATGGTGATGCGGTACTTCGGCAACAAGGACCAATTGTTCGCGGCCGCAGCCGAATTCGACCTGCGCTTCCCCGACCTGTCCGACGTCCCGAAGACCGAACTCGGGGCCGCGCTGGTCGCGCATTTCCTCGACCGCTGGACGCAGGACGAGGGGCTGATCGTACTGCTGCGCTCGTCGACCACGAATGCCGATGCGGCGCAGCGCATGCAGAGCATCTTCGCCGACCAGCTGCGGCCCGCCATCGCGCGGCTCGAACCCACCGATCCCGCACGCTGCGCCGGGCTGATCGCCACTCAGGTGCTCGGCATGGCGATGTGCCGGTTCGTGCTCAAGCTGCCGCCCATCGTCGCGATGAGCGACGGCGACCTCGTCCACTGGCTCGCGCCGACGCTGCAGCGCTATCTCGACGAGGCCTGATCAGCTGTCGGGGACGCCGATCCGCCGGTAGCGCTGCAGCCGCACCCCGAGCCGCTGTGCCGCGGGCACGGTGTGCAGCGCGTGCAGCTCGGCAGCGATGGCGGCAGACATCCGCGCGGTGAACCCGGCCGGGTCGTCGGCGGCGTCGGTTTCCTCGGGCACGATCACGTCGACGATGCCGGCCGTCAACAGATCCGCGGACCGAACACCTTGCGCGGCAGCAAGTTCCGGGGCATGGTCGACGTCGCGGTAGACGATGGCGCTCGCGCCTTCCGGCGGCAGCGGAGCCAGCCAGCCATTCTGCGCGGCGAGCACCCGGTCGGCCGGGACCATCGCCAGGGCCGGCCCACCGCTGCCCTGACCCAGCAGCACCGACACCGTCGGCGTATCGAGCGTGACGAGTTCGGCGAGGCACAACGCGATCTCGCCGGCCAGCCCGTCCTCCTCGGCCTGCCGAGACAGCGCGGGCCCGGCGGTGTCGATCACCAGCACCAGCGGCAGCTGCAAGCCGGCCGCAAGTGCCATGCCGCGGCGGGCCTCCCGCAGCGCGCGCGGCCCGACGAGACCACCGATCACCCGGCGCTGACCGACCACCACCGCGGGCTGCCCGCCGAACCGGGCCAGCGCCAGCAGCGTCGTCCCCGATTCGCCGCGCCCGGTCCCGGACAGCAGCACCCGGTCGGTCGCCCCGTGTGCCAGCAGGTAATCCACGCCCGGCCGGTCCGCGCGCCGCGACGCCTCCACCGACTCCCACGCCGGCACTTCAGGGATTTGTGCACGATTTTCCGCGCCCACCGCGGATTTTCGTGCACAAATCCCTGGGTCGGGCGGGTCCGCGACCACCGTCAAAACCCGATTCACGACGCCGCGCAGCTTGTCGAGCGGGACGACGCTGTCGATCACGCCATGGGCGAACAGGTGCTCGGCGGTCTGCACGCCGTCAGGGAACGGCTCGCCGTACAGGTGCTCGTAGACACGCGGCCCGAGGAACCCGATCAGCGCGCCCGGTTCGGCCGCGGTGAGGTGCCCGAGCGATCCCCACGACGCAAACACCCCGCCGGTCGTCGGATGCCGCAGATACACCAGGTACGGCAGGTGCGCCTTTTTGTGCAGCTCGACGGCCGCGGCGATCTTCACCATCTGCAGGAACGCGACGGTGCCCTCTTGCATGCGCGTCCCGCCCGAGGACGGCGAAGCGATCAGCGGCAAGCCGAGGGCCGTCGCGCGCTGCACGGAAGCGGTGATCCGCTCGGCCGCGGCCACCCCGATCGAGCCGGCCAGGAAGTCGAACTCGCAGGCCAACACGGCCACCCGCCGACCGGAGACGGTGCCCTCACCGGTCAGGACGGACTCGTCCAGCCCGGTGCGCAGCGTCGCGTCGGCCAGCTCGGCGCGGTAATCGTCGGTGACGGCCACTTCCAGCGGCGGTCCGTCCCAGCTGCGGAACGATCCGTCGTCGAGGATGGCGTCGAAGAACTGACGGGCTCCGGTCCGACTCACCCGGTCAGGCTAATCGGCTACCGCCCGGCCCCGGTCCACACTTCGTCGTTTCGCGTCCGGCGTCTGATCTCGGCGGCCTGATCCTTCACCCACATGTCTTCGAACCGCTGCCCCTCCGGCTCGCGGCGAATGCGGTTCATCGCCCGGCTCAGCCACTTCGGTGGGGTGGCCGGCTCGTACATCGGCAGCGCGGTGCTCAGCGAGTACAGCGTCTTCAGCACGACGAACACCCCGAACATCCGGGCGGGTGAGTTGGTCACCGCGGCGGCGAAGATGCCGAAGATCAGCGCGAGGTGCACCACCCCGACCCGCCCGAAGCTGCGATTGGCGGTCTGCTCGAGCACGCCGAATGACCAGCGGCGCAGGTACGGCACGTCGACGAGGAAATCGACGGCGACGATGACGAGCATCTGCAGGCAGCCGATGCCCGCGCTGCGCCAGTCGAGACCGACGAGCTCGGCGTTCCCGTTGTGGGTCAGGATCAGCAGGATCACCGCGATGAAGACGCCGTGCGCCGCGCAGAACACCGCGTTGATGAAGAAGAACCCCTTGATGAACGAACCGGGCTTGCCTTGCGGACCCTTCGACTGCGGCGCTTCGTACCGGAAATGGCCGCGGCGCGGGTTCCACCGCTGCTGCAGGACGCCGCGGGCGTAGATGAACAGCAATCCGGCGACGGTCTCGAACCAGTAGACGATCAACGTCGTCGCCGCGGACCACTCCTGCGTGAACCAGCCGACCGCGGGGATCGCGTTGGCCGCGACCAGCGTCAACAGATGGGCGAACTGATTCGCCCGGGGTTGCTCGGGTGGACTGGGCGGCACGCGCCAATCGTCGCACCTGAACACCGGCGCTACTCCGCAACGCGGCTCGGCGCTCGATCGGCGCACCGCCTAGGCTGGCCCAATGATCGGAGTGACCCGGGACGGCAATGTCCTGACCCTGGAAATGCAGCGCCCCGAGCGGCGCAACGCGCTCAACGCCGCGCTCGTCGACGGCGTACGTGAAGAAATCGAGAAGGCCTCGCCGGCGGACACCCGCGCCATCGTGCTGACCGGGCAGGGCACCGTGTTCAGCGCGGGCGCCGACCTGTCCGACGCCGAGGGGGTGGCCAGGGAACTGCCGGACAAGGCGCTGGCCCTGAACCTGGCCATCGACGCCAGCCCGATCCCGATCATCGCGGCGCTCAACGGTCCCGCGATCGGCGCGGGCGTCATCCTGGCCATGATCTGCGACCTGCGGGTCGCCGCACCGGGCGTGTACTTCCAGTTCCCGATCGCCAAATACGGACTGGCGCTGGACAACTGGAGCATCCGCCGGCTGACGTCGCTGGTCGGCCACGGCCGGGCCCGCGCCATGCTGCTCGCCGCCGAGCGCCTCGACTTCGACACCGCCCTGCAGACCGGCATGATCAACCGCACCGGCACGCTGGCCGACGCGCAGGCCTGGGCCGCCGAGATCGCGGGCTACGCGCCGCTGTCGCTGGCGCACTCGAAGCGCGTCCTCAACGACGACGGTGCCTACGACACCGTCCGCGGCGAACACACCCGCATGTTCAACAAGGCCTGGGCCAGCCCCGACGTGATCGAGGCGCAGGTGGCCCGATTCGAGAAGCGGGCGCCGAGGTTCCAGGGCGCCTGATGCTGCGACGGGCACTGCGGCTGATGTGGGGAACGGCGGCGCTAGCAGCCGGCGGCTGGGTGTTGCGGGCGCTCAATGGCGCGCCCGCCGCACTCGGCGCCGGCCCCGTGGACATCAACGCGGTGGCGGCGAACTCGCCCAACTATCACGACGGGGTGTTCGTCAACCTCGAGCCGCCGTCGGGCACCGAACTGAGCCGCGAACAGCAGGCCGGGCTGGTGCGTGACCTGCTGGCCAGCAGCGCGCTGCAGCGTCCGCCGATGCCCATTCCGCTGGTGGTGCCCGATCCGGGCCTCCCGGCGGGCGACCTGGCGGTCACCTGGTTCGGGCACTCCTCGGCGCTCATCGAGATCGACGGCTACCGCGTGCTGGCCGACCCGGTGTGGAGCCGACGATGCTCCCCGTCCCGGCGGGTCGGACCGCAGCGGCTCCACGAGGTGCCGGCGCCGCTGGAGGCGCTGCCGGCCGTCGACGCGGTGATCATCAGCCACGATCACTACGACCACCTCGACATCGACACCGTCACGCAGCTGGCGGGTATGCAGCGGGCCAAGTTCTTCGTGCCGCTGGGTATCGGCGCGCACCTGCGGTGGTGGGGCATCCCGGCCGAGCGGATCGTCGAACTCGACTGGAACCAGAGCGCCGCGCTCGGCGAGCTGACCCTGGTCTGCACCCCGGCCCGGCACTTCTCGGGACGCTTCCTGACCCGCAACACCACCCTGTGGGCGTCGTGGGCCTTGATCGGCCCGCAGCATCGCGCCTTCTTCGGCGGCGACACCGGCTACACCAAGAGCTTCGCGGACATCGGCGCCGACTACGGCCCGTTCGACCTGACCCTCATGCCCATCGGGGCGTACCACCCGGGCTGGCCGGACATCCACATGAACCCGGAGTTCGCGGTACGGGCGCACCGCGATGTGACCGACAGCGGCCTGCTGGTGCCGATCCACTGGGCGACGTTCCGGCTGGCGCCACACCCGTGGTCCGAGCCGGTCGAGCGGATGATCGCCGCCGCGCGCGACGAATCGGTGGACGTGGCCGTGCCCATGCCGGGTCAACGGCTGGAACCGGCGCGGCTGCCGGGGCTGGATGAGTGGTGGCGGCCGTCTCAATAGCGATTTGTGCACGATTTTCCGCGCCTGCCGCGGATTTTCGTGCACAAATCCCGACTCGGTGGGGGAATGACGGGTGACTGTCGACGATCCGGAACGTACGACGGATCTCAGCGGACTGTCGGATGACGAGGTCGCCCAGCGCGTCGCCGCCGGCCACACCAACGACGTCCCGACGCGGGCGGCCCGCAGCGTCTCGGAGATCATCCGCGCCAACGTCTTCACGCGGATCAACGCGATCCTCGGGACGCTGTTCCTGATCGTGCTCGCGACGGGCTCGGTGATCAACGGACTGTTCGGGCTGCTGATCGTCGCCAACAGCGCCATCGGCATCATCCAGGAGCTGCGGGCCAAGCAGACCCTCGACCGGCTGGCCATCGTCGGACAGGCAAAACCGTTGGTGCGCAGGCAGTCCGGTACCCAGGAACGGCCCGCCGGCGAGGTGGTGCTCGACGATGTCATCGAGCTCGGCCCGGGCGACCAGATCGTGGTCGACGGCGTCGTGCTGGAAGCCGCCAACCTCGAGGTCGACGAGTCACTGCTCACCGGTGAGGCCGACGCCATCGACAAGGCCGTCGGCGACACCGTGATGTCGGGCAGCTTCGTCGTCGCCGGGAGCGGTTCCTACCGCGCCACGAAAGTGGGTCGCGCGGCATACGCGGCCCAATTGGCTGCCGAGGCAAGCAAATTCACCCTGGTGAAGTCCGAGCTGCGCAGCGGTATCAACACCATTCTGCGGTTCATCACCTACCTGCTCTGGCCGGCCGGGGCGCTCATCATCTACACCCAGCTGTTCACCGTCACCGGCGTGGGCTGGAAAGAGTCGGTACTGCGGACGGTTGGTGCGCTGGTGCCGATGGTGCCCGAAGGCCTGGTGCTCATGACGTCGCTGGCATTCGCCGTCGGGGTGGTCCGGCTGGGCCGGCGGCAATGCCTGGTGCAGGAGCTGCCGGCCATCGAGGGCCTGGCCCGCGTCGACGTGGTGTGCGCCGACAAGACCGGCACGCTGACCGAAAACGGCATGCGGGTAAGCGATCTGAGCACCTTTACCCCTGACGACGCCGCGGCGGTGCTGGCCCAGATGGCGGCCGACGACGTCCGGCCCAATGCCAGCATGGCCGCCATCGCCGAGGCCTACAAGCTGCCACCGGGCTGGACCCAGACCGCGAACGCGCCGTTCAAATCGGCGACCAAGTGGAGCGGGGTGTCCTATGGCGAGCACGGCAACTGGGTGCTCGGCGCGCCCGACGTCCTGCTCGCGGCCGGTTCACCCGAGGCCGAGCAAGCCGAACAGATCGGCGCCCAGGGCCTGCGGGTGCTGCTGCTCGGTTCCTCGGACCGTCCCGTCGACGCCCCCGACGCACCCGGGGAAGTGACCCCCGCGGCGCTCGTGACCCTCGAGCAGCGCGTCCGCCCCGATGCCGGCGAGACGCTGGACTACTTTGCGCAGCAACATGTCTCGGTCAAGGTGATCTCCGGTGACAACGCGGTGTCGGTGGGCGCCGTGGCCGGGTCGCTCGGCCTCAATGGCGAGACGCTGGACGCCCGCCGGCTCCCGGACGATCCCGAGCAGCTGGCCGAAACCGTCAGCGAATACACCACTTTCGGCCGCGTTCGGCCCGACCAGAAGCGTGCCATGGTGCATGCCCTGCAGTCCCGCGGCCACACCGTCGCGATGACGGGCGACGGCGTCAACGACGTGCTGGCGCTCAAGGACGCCGACATCGGCGTCGCGATGGGGTCGGGCAGCTCGGCGACGCGGGCCGTCGCGCAGATCGTCCTGCTGGACAACAAGTTCGCGACCCTGCCGTATGTGGTGGGGGAGGGCCGCCGGGTCATCGGCAACATCGAGCGGGTCTCGAACCTGTTCCTCACCAAGACGGTCTACTCGGTGCTGCTGGCCGTGCTCGTGGGGCTGGCGGGCCTGTCCGCCAGGTTCTTCGGCACCGAGCCGGTGCTGTATCCGTTCCAGCCCATCCACGTCACCATCGCGGCGTGGTTCACCATCGGTATCCCGGCTTTCATCCTGTCGCTGGCGCCGAACAATGAACGGGCCCACCACGGTTTCGTGCGCCGGGTGATGACGGCCGCGCTGCCGTCGGGCCTGGTGGTGGGTGCCGCGACGTTCGCCTCGTACCTGCTGGCCTACCACGGGAAGTACGCCGACACCGTCGAGCAGAACCAGGCGTCCACCGCCGCGCTGATCACGCTGCTGGTGTCGGCGGTGTGGGTGCTGGCGGTGGTGGCACGGCCGTACCAGTGGTGGCGCGTTGTGCTGGTCGCGGCGTCGGCGTTGGCATACGTGGTGATTTTTTCGATTCCCTGGGCGCAGCAACAGTTCATGCTCGATCCGTCGAACCTGGCGCTGACCTCGGCGGCCGTCGGAATCGGGCTGGTGGGCGCCGGTGCGATCGAGGTGCTGTGGTGGCTGCAGGGTCGCTGGCTGGGCGAGCCGCGCCGGTTGTGGCGAACCGACGACCAATGAAGAATGAGCACGTTCACCGGACAATCCGGCAATAGATAGGGTGGGAATCATGGGATTTCTGGACAAGGTGAAGGACCTGGCGGCGCAGAACGCCGACAAGGTCGAGGCCGCTATCGAGAAGGTCGGCGACATCGTCGACGAGAAGACCGAAGGCAAGTTCAAGGGCGTTGTCGACAGCGCTCAGGAGGCGGCGAAGAAGGCCGTCGCAGGGGACCAGCCTGCCGCTGAGGCTCCTGCCGAGGGGACGCAAGAACAGCAGTAGCCATGGCAAAACTCGCAAGTTCCATCGAAGTACCGCTGTCGCCCGAAAAGGCCTGGGAGGCAGCGTCGGACCTCTCCCGGTATGACGACTGGCTGTCCATCCACCGGATGTGGCGCAGCCCGTTGCCCGAGACCTTGGGGAAGGGCACGCAGATCTCGTCCGTCGTCGAGGTCAAGGGCATGCTGAACCGGGTCGACTGGACCATCGTGCACTACAACCCGCCGGGATCGTTGACTCTCAACGGTGTCGGCAAGGGTGGGGTCCGGGTCAAGTTGATGGCCAAGATCACGCCGGCCGAAGCGGGTTCGAACGTGGCGTTCGACATCCACCTCGGCGGTCCGGCCCTGTTCGGGCCCATCGGCATGGTGGTGGCGGCCGCACTGCGGTCCGACATCCACCAGTCACTGGAGAAGTTCAAGGCGCTGTTCGCGTCGGTGTAGGCCCGTCAGACGAAGGTGGCGAGAATTCGCGAATTCTCGCCACCTTTTTCATGTCGGCTTTCTTGTCGACGCCGCCGCGATGAGTTTTCGGCGGGGTGCTTGTCTGTATCGGTGACCACCCAGTCACTCGTCTAGGGAGAACACCATGGCCACTCGTACCGCAACCCCGCTGGGCGCGCCCGTCTGGATCGACCTCGCCACCTCGGATGTGGCCGGCGCCCAGGCGTTTTACCGCACAGTGCTGGGCTGGGACTACGAAAACCCCGGGCCCGGTTACGGCGGCTACCTCAACGCCCGGCGCGACGGCCGCTACGTCGGCGGCATGATGGCGAGCGACCCGGCGTGGAACGCCCCCGACGCCTGGACCGTGTATCTGCACACAGCTGACATCCAGGCCACGATCGACGCCGCGGTCGCCGCCGGCGCCACCACCTGCATCCCGGCCATGGAGGTGCCCGACAAGGGCTGGATGGCCATGCTGACCGACCCGACGGGCGCGTTCTTCGGCCTGTGGCAGCCGACCGGCCACCAGGGCTTCGAGGCGTACGAAGAGGCGGGTGCCCCGGTGTGGTTCCAGCTGACCACAACCGACTTCGCCAAGGCCACCGAGTTCTACACGACGGTGTTCGGCTGGCAGCTGCAGGTCGAGGCCGACAGCCCCGAGTTCCGCTACAGCAACGCCATCTTCGACGGCGAGCCGCTGATCGGCGTCATGGACGGCTCCGTCATTCCCGGCCTGGACCGTTCCACGTGGAACGTCTTCCTCGGCAGCGACGACGTCGACAAGACCATCGAACTGATCACCGCCAACGGCGGCTCTGTGGTGCGCGCCGCCGAGGACACCCCGTACGGCCGGCTCGCGGCCGTCACCGACCCGACGGGCGCGGCGTTCAACCTGTCGTCGCTGAAGGACTGACCGGCGAGCCTGAGCTTGTGTCCGAAGATCCCGCGGATTCTCGGACACAAGCTCATTTTCGGCGCAAAAAACTGTCCCGATCCGGTCCGCTCGGTGCTCCTACCGATATGAACATCCACTGGCGGCACCAGCACCCCGCGACTATCACCGATGGGCCGACCTACGAGATCGTCGACCAGCTCCACGATCGTCACGCCGTAGGCGTCACGGCGGACCGCTTGGCGGCGACGGTCGCGGGCTGGCTCGCCGAACTGGATGTGCAGAGCCCATTGACCGAGGAACTGGCCCGCGCGACGCAGCGCGGTGACTGGCCCACCACCCACGCCATCTGCGACCAGCTGTCCATCGACCTGATGATCGCGGCCTGACGTGGCGCTACGGCGTCCGCTGGCCGGTCAGCAGCGTCTCGATCAGTTCGCGGTACGGACCGACCAGATACGCGGTGTCGCCGGCGCACAGCTGGGCGTCGCGCCGCGGTCGCTGCAGCGTGGTGCCCGCTCGCGCGATGGCGATGACCCGAATCTGCGTCGGCACCTCCGCCATCCGCATCCCGTCGAGCGCGCTGCCCGCGTCGATGTGGACGCCGCCCACCATGAACGACTGCAGGCCCACCGAGAAGGTGCCCAACACCTGTAGTCCCATCGCCGCGCCGACGAACCACGGGGCCGCCAGCTCGACCGTCGACCGGACGTGCGCGAAGCCGAAACGCCCCGCCACCGCCGCCCCGAGGGTGCGGTCGTAGATCCGCAGCACCAGTGGGACGTCGGGCCGGTCGATTTCCGGCAGCACCCGGGGACTGAGCATCTCGCGCAGCACGATGCCGGTCTCGACGTTGACCATGTCGTCCTGCGTCAGCACCGCGATGGCGCGCGCCCGGTCCAGGCGGGCGAGCTCGAGCGTCTGGCGCAGGGTCGCGTCGCCGAAGATCACCGGGACATCCAGCTGGGCGGCCTGCGCCAGGAACCGGTTGGTCTCGTCCCGTTCGATGACGGCGACGTCGTAGCCGGCCGCAACCAGGTCGCTGACCACCCGGATACCGAACGAGCCGAGGCCCACCACGACGATGTGGTTGCGCAGGTGCTGCACCCGCCGGCGCCCCGACGAGTTGCCGAGCCGACGGGACAGCAGCGCGTCGGCGACGAACGCGACCAGGATCGCGGTGGTGGTGACGCCGGCGAACATGAGCCCAATGCCCCACAGCCGCAACCAGGTTGGTTGATGCATGAAGCTGAAATCGCCGTAGCCGACCGTCGCGATGGTCTCGGTCGAGAAGTACAGCGCATCGATCCAGCTCATGCCGGCCGGGTTGTGATAGGCGAAGCGCAGCAGCACCGTCGACCCGAGCAGCAGCGACATCGACGTGCCGAGGGCCCACCAGAAGATGGGGTTGATGTCGTCGCGCAGGACGCGCAGCGTGTCGATCACGCGGCGCGGCCATGGGCGGTGGGTTCGGTTGCTCAGCGGACGCGGCACCGTGATGCCGGCGTCCGCGAGTTCGTCGGCGGTGCCGATCATGGCGGTCCAGTCGCCGGCGCGCACCTCGAAATCCCTACCGGGACAAGGCGTCACCTCGCCAGGCGCGTCCGAGTTCTCCCCGCGGACGACGGCGACGGGCGCCAGGTCACCGAACATCTCCCGCAGTGTGGCGTCGCGCGGGGCGTCGGTGCCGGAGATGACGTAGTCCACGCCGGCCACCGAGATGGTGTGGGTGGTGCGGGCCAGGCAGGCCTCGACGACCGACGGCGCGGCCAGGTCGGCGACGTCGAGAACTGCGCCCGGTCCGTTGTCCTGCGCCACCGCGGCGCGCAGCACGCTGTTGGCCAGCCGGGTCACCACCCGGACTGTGGGATTGAGTTCCCTTGCCAGCAGCGCGATTTCGAGGTTGACGGCGTCGTCGTCGCCGGCGCACACGATGGCGGCGGCGCTGGTGACGATGGCCGCCTTGAGGCCGGCGGGTTCGTGGATCGTCACGACGGTGGCACCCGCCGCCTGCAGGCCCTCGGCGATCCGGTTGGCCAGCGCGTCGGTGCCGCAGACGATGACGTGCCCCTGCATGTGGCCTACTGACCAACCAGCGCGAAGTCGGCGAAGTCGAAGCCGGGCACCACGACACAGCTCACGAGGGTAGGTTCGTCGTCACGGGGACGCGCCCGCTGCCAGTGCCCCGGCGGGACCAGCGCCTGCGGCCGTTCGCCCGCCGCAATGTCCGCCCCGAGCAGCACGGTGTCCGCGGTCGCCTGCTCCGGCCCGACCTCCAGCAGCAGCGGACTGCCGCGGTGGAACAGCCACAGCTCGGTGCTGTGCACGGTGTGCCAGGCGGACTGCTGTCCGGGCAGCAGCAGGAACAGGATCGCGGTCCCGGCGCTGCGCGGGCCGGAATACTGCGCGGGCAGCGCGGATTGGGGGACGGTCAGGTCGCTGCGCCAGGTCTCGCGGTACCAGCCGCCTTCCGGATGCGGCGACAGGTCCAGCTGCCGCGCCCAATCGGGGAGATCGGTCATGGCACTTGAGGCTACGGCTGATCAGCTGCGTCGGCCTGCCGGACGGTCGATACGCTCTTGTCATGGAACGGTTGCGGCCCGCCTGGATCGTCGCGCTGTGCGCGTTGGTGCTGTTGGTCAGTGCCTGGTTGCCGTGGCTGTCGAGCCCGGCGGGGCACGCGAACGCCATCGGCGGGAAGGTCGGGCACATCACTGTTCCGCCACCGGGTTTCGGTGTCGGGCAGCTGATGGTCCTGTTGTCCTCATGCCTGCTCGTGGCGGCCACGATGGCCGCGCGCCGGCTCTCGTCGCGCGCGGCTTCCGTTGTGGCCCTGGTGCTTTCGGCCGGGCTGGCGGCGCTCGGGGTCTGGTATCACGTGCTGTACGTGCACAGCCCGGTGGTCGCGTCGTACGGGCTGTACATCGGTCTGGTGTCGGCGGTGCTGGCGATCGTGCTGTCGGTGCTGGCCTCCGTCGTCGCCTGGCGGTCGTGATGGGATTCGTCGAGCCCGTCGTGCTGACGGGGCAGCGGTGGGTGACGCTGGAGCCGCTCACCACCGATCACATCCCCGAGATCGCCGAGGCCGCCGCCGATGAAGACCTGGGCCGGCTGTGGTTCACGGCCGCGCCCTCGCCGGCGACGGCAGCGGAATGGGTGCAGGCCCGGTTGGCGGTGCAGCATCCAGATACCGGGTTGACGTTCGTCGTGCGCGCGCTCGACGGCCGGCTCATCGGGTCGTCCAGCTATCTCAATGTGGACGGTCGCAACCGGCGCCTGGAGATCGGCGCCACCTGGTACGTGGAGTCGGTTCGGCGGACTGGGGTGAACACCGAAGCCAAGCTGCTGCTGCTCTGGCACGCTTTTGAAGCGCTCGACTGTATAGCAGTGGAGCTGCGAACCCACTTCTTCAACTCGGCGAGTCGCGCGGCAATTGAGCGGCTCGGAGCCAAGCTCGACGGGGTGCTGCGCTCACATCAGTTGCTCAGTGACGGCTCCCGCCGGGACACCGTGGTGTATTCGATCCTCGATGTCGAATGGCCCGCAGTGCGCAACAACCTGCAATTCCGCCTGAACCGGTAACTTCTGCCGGCCCCCTGATCAGCATGTCTTGAGCAAAACTTGACAGTTTGCCAAGCTATGTTTTTGAATTCGTGTCTAATCGTGACCGAATTGTGATTTGATCCAAGCATCGGTTCGTTCGCTTGATCGGGGGGACGGATGTACGCAATGAGCTTCAAGTCGTATGCGGGTGTCATGCTCGCGGCCGCTCTGATCGCGGGCGCGGGGGTGGCGGCGGCGCCCCCGAGCAACGCCGACTCGGCGTCGTACGTCGACCCCATGTCCTACGGTCAGCAGACCGGTCAGCCCGCCGGCCAGCAGTACGCCGGCCCCGCCCGGACCATGGGCGCGGTACAGGCCTCGAACTCCGGCTGGCCGGGCCAGTGCACGTGGGGTGCGCTGCAGATGGCCTACCAGAACGTGGGCTACTACCCGGACATCCACGGCAACGCCAAGGTCTGGGCGGACGCCGCACGGTCCCGCGGCTGGACGGTCGTGGACGAACCGCAGGCCCGGTCCATCGCGGTGTACCCCGCCGAACTGCCCGGGGTGAGCCAGTACGGCCACGTGGCCTGGGTGAATTCGGTGTCCGGCCGCTGGATCAACATCACCGAGATGAACAACGAGTCCCACGGCGGGCCGTTCGCCTGGTGGACCCGCGACACCCAGCACATCCCCGGGATGAGCTACATCCTGATTCCCTGACGCCGTTACGGCCGTGCTTCGAAGACGAGGTTGAACGGCGTCTCGGTGGCGCGCCGGAACCGCGTGAAGCCGCTCTTGTCGACGACGACGTCGCGCAGCCTGGCCTCGCCGGCCTGCGCGCCGAGCGCCGGCCCGTTGCGGGCGAGTGACACCGGTACACAGATCTGCGATGACGCGCCGTACATCATGCGGCCGATCGGATTCATGTTGTCCTGCACGTGATCCCCGGCGAACGGCTCGACGATCATCGCGATGCCGTCGTCGTTGAGCGCGGCCCGGGTGTGCCGCATGGCGCCGACCGGATCGCCCATGTCGTGCAGGCAGTCGAAGAACGCGATCAGGTCAAAACCGTTGTCCGCGTAGCTCGTTGCATCGGCGACCTCGAAGCGCGCGTTCGTCACCCCGGCTTCCGCCGCGCGTTCGGTCGCGACGTGTATCGACTCGGGGTGGTAGTCGTAGCCGATGAACGTCGAGTTCGGGTACGTCTTCGCCATCAGGATCGTGCTGACGCCGTGGCCGCAGCCGATGTCGGCCGCCTTGGCGCCGGACTCGAGGCGTTCGATCGCGCCGTCCAGTGCCGGCAGCCACGAGCCGACGAGTTCGGCGTTGTAGCCGGCGCGGAAGAACCGCTCGGTGCCGGCGAACAGGCACGGATGGTGCTCGCCCCATTCCAGGCCGGCGCCGGTTTTGAAGTTCTCGGTCGTGCGGTCGAGGACGTGGAACACCGCTTCGACGATGTTGTAGGCGCCGGGGATATCGACGGGGCCGTTCGGGTCGGCGAGGCAGGCGGCCTGCTCCGGGCTCATCGACCACATGCCGCTGTCCGGATCGAACTGGACGTAGCCGCCGGCGGCCTGGTTGGCCAGCCACTCGCGCACGTACCGCTCCACGGTGCCGGTCTTCTCGGCCAGCTGCGTGGCCGTGAGCGGCCCAGCCGCCAGGGCCTTGTACAGCCCGAGCCGGTCCCCGATCAGGACCAGGCCGGCACTGATCGCGGCACCCATGTCGCCGATCGCCATGCCGAGAAATTGGTTCAGCTTGTCTTCGTCCACAGGCATGTCTGGACCTCCAGAAATGTGGTTGCCAGCTTGACTGTACGACTGCGGAAATTCCTGAACAATGCGTAGTTTTTCGACGGTCGAATGCGTGCTGGGGCCATAGGCGTGGCGGCGACGTGCGCTCCGGATTCGCGGCATCTCCGACCGATCCGTGGCGGCGAATGTTATTGATCAAGGGTGTTCGTATCGGTCGGCGTCGTTCAGGTTCGCCAGTGACTCATCAGATGTGGATCGTCGTAGGCATCCTGGCCGGCGCCATCGGCCTGTTCGTGTGGGGCCGTCCGCGCGCCGACATCGTCGGGGTACTGGTCGTCGTCGCGTTGATGAGCACCGGCGTGCTGACGCCGACCGAGGCGCTGGCCGGCTTCGGTTCGCCCGTGGTGATTCTGTTGGCCGGCATATTCATCGTCAGCGCGGGCTTGGTCAACACCGGCATCACCCAGCGGCTCGGTGAGTTCGTTGTCAAGGTCGGCGGCCGCAGCGAGTCGCGGCTGGTTGCGCTGATCATGGTCCTGTCGGCCGGTATCGGGTCGGTCATGAACTCGTCGGCGATCGTCTCGATGCTGATCCCCGTGGTGCTGACGGTCACGGCCGCAACGGGTTTGAACCGCAAACGCATGCTCATGCCCTTGTGTGTCGCCGTCATGATCAGCGGCATGATGACGTCGATCGCGTCGTCGCCGAACATCATCATCGAGGGCATCCTCAGCCAGCGCGGCATCACGCCGACGCTCGGCTTCTTCGGCTTCACGCCGTTCGGTGTCGTCACGCTCGCGGTCAGTCTTGTTTTCATGCTCCTGGTCGGGCGTAACCTCTTGAGCCGCAACCGGACCGGAGTGGCCGACGCGCAGGAACCCTCCACCTTCGACGTCATCGCGTCCTACGGGCTGCGGCCCCGCTGGCACCTGCTGCACGTATCCGCTGACTCACCACTGGTGGGGCAATCGGTTGCGGCGCAACGCCAACCGCTGCGCGAGCGTTACGGCCTCGATCTTCTCGGTTTCGAGAAGTACACCCGCGGCGCGGCGCAATACCTGTCGGCGCGGCCGGAAACCGTCTTCGAGCCAGGCGATCTGGTCTTCACGCTCGTCGATGAACAGCAGACCGCCGCGGTGTCGGCCGACCTGCGCTGTCAGGTCACCGGCCCGCGGGCCGAAGACGAGCGTCGCGAAGTGCTGCAGAACGTCGGGGTGGCCGAGGTGATGCTGGCACCCGAGTCGAAGTCGATCGGCATGACGCTCGGCGAGCTCGATCTGGCCGCCGCCCATAACGTGACGGTCCTGGCGGTCCGGCACCGTGGCCAGAGCATCACCGCGGACCTGCCCGGGCGCACCCTCGACTTCGGTGATGCGATGTTGGTGGGCGGCAATTGGGACGACATCGAACGGCTCAGCGATTCGCGCCGGAACTTCATCCTGTTGAACCTGCCCGCTGAGTATCAGCAGCGGTTGGTGGCACCGGGCCGGGGTCGTGCCGCGGTGGTCATCCTCATCGCGATGGTCACGTGCATGGCGTTCGGCTGGCTGCCCGGCGCCGATGCGGCGCTGCTCGGGGCACTGGCCATGGTCGGGGCGGGCTGCGTTCGCGTCGACAGCATCTACCGGTTGATCAGCTGGAGCACGCTGGTCCTGATCGCCGGGATGCTGCCGTTGGCCACGGCGCTGGCCAAAACCGGGACGACGACGCTGATCGCCGGTCACCTGGTCGACACGCTGGGCAGCCTCGGTCCGACCGGCATGCTCGCGGTGGTGTTTTTGGTGACGGCGGTGGTCGCCTTGTTCATCTCGAACTCGGCGACCGCCGTGCTGATCGCGCCTGTGGCCATCGAAGCGGCGCAGGCATTGCACGTCTCGCCGCAGGGATTCGCGATGACGGTCGCCATCGCCTGTTCGGCCGCGTTCGTGACGCCGGTGTCGTCGCCGACCAACATGCTGGTGATGGAGCCCGGCGGCTACCGGTTCTCGGATTACGCGAAGGTCGGCGTGCCCCTGCTGGCGCTGACCATGGTGATCACGGTGGTGATGGCCCGGCTGATCTACCTGCCGGGCTAGCGTCCTACGTCGAGCGTGGCGGCTGACGAGGCGACACGCGAGACGGAATCTCGGCAAGCGACACGTTCGACGCAGCGACCCGGCAAAGTGCCCCTGTCGAACTTCGGTTGATGGGTGACGGATCTGTTTCGGTTGATCCTTGACACTCGTGTTGGTGGTCAGGCCTGTTCGCGGGTGCGGCAGGCCTTCTTGTTTCGTACCGCCCCGGTGCTGTTGCGGGCTGCGGTTTTGACCAATTGCTCGCCGACCCAGAACCTCAGCAGGTCCCCGTCGACATGAACGTCGCAGCGTTGCCCGGCCCAGTGCCGGCCGATACTGACCTGCTGCCACGACACGCACACCACCCCGTTGGTGGTGACCCGCCGCGAGACCCAATCTGAGCCCTGGCGCTGGTGCTCGCGCGCAGCTGTGGAGGTCGACGGTGCCGCCGCCGGCGCTGATGCGGTGAACCGCTGAGCTGGGGTGTCCATCTTCAGGGACTGGTGCGGCCGGGCGGTGTTGTACTCGATCACCCACTCATCGAGCGCCTGCTGCGCCGCCTTCAAATTGGGGAAAGGCGCTGCGGTAGAAAGGAACTCCGCGCGCAGACTCCGGTGAAACCGCTCGATGCTCCTATGTTTGTCAAGCCGCGGCGGGTTGGCTGTTTGGGGTCAGTGAGTTGTCTTGTGCTCGTG
>NZ_JBJIAI010000016.1:0-129637 GCF_045311035.1 Mycobacterium sp. SMC-13 | reverse complement strand
CCACCGACCCCACACCGGCATCGGCGGAATGACACCAATCGAGCGCCTACGCGTTCACAACCTACCCGTGAAGAACAGCTAGACCCGTTGGGGTGCTATGCAACCGCTACGGAAATGCCGAGGCCTCGCCACCGTGCTGGTGGCGAGGCCTCGACCTGATAGGAATACGTCGGGATTCGAACCCCGGGTCAAGAACAACTAGGAACCAGACCCCTGCGACCGTGCAGAATGACGCATCCTAGAACACTCTATCTTTGATGGGTTGGACGATTCAAGGGTCGGCGTGCCTTAGTCGTCACAAGTGTGTCGACGGTCCAATTGCCTCACGGTGGTCGCCGAGAATCGGCGTCGGATATAGGGCCATATTATCGGGTCTGTATAAATGATTGTGCGGAGCGGCTTTGGACGGCGAATTTCATAAATGGGATTTTTGCCAGATGCGCATTTTGGTGCACAAATTCCGGCGCTTATCTGTTGGTGAAACGGCATTCCGGCGGGGGGATTCTGGAATTTTTGCTGCTGGAATGCCGTTTCTGCGCGGAGGCGGCCGTTGAACGGGCACAATGCGCAGGTCCATAGGAGGGGTGATGAGCGACGGCGCAGATTCGCCCGCAATGCGGCAGCGCGTCGAAGACCGCTACCGGCAGCTGGCCGAGCTGCGTCAGCTGCGGCCCATTGTCGCCGTCGTGAACCGCTTCACCGAGATCGACGGCGGCACGCTGGGCACCGTGGTGTCGGTGCAGTTGTTCACCACGGTCATCCCGCTGGCGATCATCGGCTTCAGCTATCTCACCGGGTTCGCCGACAGCGCGAGCCCCGGCGTCGTGGTGAGTCGGCAGCTCGGTCTGGCGTCGCCGCTGACCGATCATGTCCGAGCCGCCTTCGGCCGCGCGTCGGGTCTGCGGTCCAACTGGACGTTCTTCGGCGTCGCGAGCTTCCTGGTGTGGGGCATCCCGATGTCGATGACCATTGCCGGCATCTTTGCCAAGGCCTGGCGCCGCGAACCGTTCGGCTGGGGCGGCAAGCTGTGGCGCGGCGTGACGTGGTTCGTCCTGTATCTGACGATGATCGGGGTCCGGGAACGGATCGCGTTCGGTGCCGAGCACCACGGGTGGAGTCAGATTCTGCTCTTCGCCGTGTCGCTGATCCCGGTCTGGATCTTCTGGACGATCACCCCGGCGCTCCTCGTGCGCGACGGCGGCCGCGCCTGGCGTGCGCTGCTGCTCGCGGGGTTGGCGGGCGTCGTCATCGAGGGCACCATCCTGCCGCTGGCCGCCCGGATGATCTTCCCGCCGCTGCTACGCGGGTGGGACGACTTCGGGCCGATCGGCGTGGCGATGGCGCTGCTCACGTGGTGCGGCATCAGTGGCGCCGGCTGGGTCGTCACGGCGTGCGTCGGGGCGGTGCTGTGGGAGCGGACGGCGCCGTCGCGCACGGTCATCGAGGCCGAGACGGGTGAGCGCCCCCGACAGGACTCGAACCTGCAACCTACGGAGTAGAAATCCGCTGCGCTATCCATTGCGCCACGGGGGCACGTAAACGATACGCAACCGCGCAGATGTGAAGGCAACGCACTCGCCGTAGCCCGATGACGCCTCTGCACAGTGGCCATGGCAACAGCCGTATTGCCCGCACCCTCCCCGGCGGCGGACTAGCGTTAGGGTCCAGCGCTGGGCAACGACGGAGGAGAGCGACAGCCATGAGCGACGTGCCGGACTTTGACACGGCCGGGTTGCCCGAAGAGTTGAGTGCGGTTGATCAGTTGATGCATCGCGGGGAGGCCAATCCGCGCACCCGGTCCGGCATCATGGGCGTCGAGCTGCTGGACGTCACCCCGGACTGGGAGCGGTACCGCGCGGGGTTCGAGCAGGCGTCCCGCAAGGCCATCCGCCTGCGGCAGAAGGTCGTGATGCCGAGCCTGCCGACGGCGGCGGCGCGCTGGGTCGTCGACCCCGACTTCAATCTGGATTTCCACGTGCGGCGCGTGCGTGCCCCCGGCGCGGGAACGCTGCGTGAGGTCTTCGACTTCGCCGAGCTGGCGCTGCAGTCGCCGCTCGACATCTCGCGTCCGCTGTGGACGGCCACGTTGGTCGAAGGGCTGGCCGGCGGTGGCGCCGCGAACATCGTGCACATGAGCCACGCCGTCACCGACGGTGTGGGCAGCATGGAGATGTTCGCGAACCTCTACGACCTCGAGCGCGATCCCGCGCCGCGGCCGTCGGCGCCGTTGCCGATCCCCGAAGACCTGTCGCCGAACGACCTTGCGCGCCAGGGTATCAACGCGTTACCGAAGGGCATCGCCAACAACGTGCTCGACGTGACGCGCGGCGCGGCCGGGCTGCTCGGGCGCATGATGCGCGACCCGGCCGACGCGGTCGGCGGGGTGGTCGACTACGTCCGGTCGAGCCGGCGGGTGATGACGCCCGCGGCGCCACCGTCGCCGGTGCTGCGCCGCCGCGGTCTGGCGTCGCGCAGCGAGGCGATCGACATCAAATTCAGTGATCTGCACAAGGCGTCCAAGGCCGCCGAGGGCTCCATCAACGACGCCTATCTCGCCGCGCTGTGCGGCGCGCTGCGCCGCTACCACGAGGCCAAGGGCATCCCGGTGGCGACGCTGCCGATGGCGGTGCCGGTGAACGTGCGCTCCGACTCGGACCCCGCGGGTGGCAACAGGTTTGCGGGGGTGAACATCGCCGCGCCCATCGGCGTCGTCGACCCGCGCAAGCGCATCCAGAAGGTGCGCGCCCAGATGACCCGCAAGCGCGAGGAGCGCGCCATCGAGGTGGTGGGTGTCGTCGCGCCGTTGCTGAACCTGGTGCCGGACCCGCTGCTGGAGTCCATGGCCGGCTCGGTGGTCAATTCCGATGTGCAGGCCAGCAACGTGCCCGGCCCGCCGATGGACACCTACATCGCCGGCGCAAAGGTGCTGCGGCACTACGGAATCGGGCCCCTGCCCGGTGTCGCGATGATGGCGGTGCTCATCTCGCGCAGCGGCTGGGTCACCATCAGCACCCGCTACGACCGGGCATCGATCAACGATCCCGAGCTGTGGGCCCGCTGCCTGCTCGACGGATTCAACGAGGTGCTGGCCCTCGGTGGGGACGGCCGGGCCGTTCCGGCGTCGTTCGCGCTGTCGGACGAACAGGCCGAGCCGGCAGTGAACGGGGGTGCCGCACAATGAGTTCGGACGACGACTACGCGGGCGAGTTCCGCAACGCCCGGCTGCCGGGCTCGGTGGCGGAGATTCTGGCCAGCCCCGAGGGGCCGGAGGTTGGCGCGTTCTTCGACATGGACGGCACCCTGGTCGCCGGGTTCACCGGCGTGATCATGACGCAGGACCGGTTGCGCCGCCGCCAGATGGGCGTCGGTGAGTTCATCGGCATGGTGCAGGCCGCGGTGAACCATCAACTGGGACGCGCCGAGTTCGAGGACCTGATCGGCCGCGGCGCGCGGATGCTGAACGGCAATTCGCTCAGTGACCTCGACGAGCTGGGCGAGCGGCTGTTCATCCAGCACATCAAGAAGCGGATCTATCCCGAGATGCGCGAGCTCGTCCGCGCGCACCAGGCGCGCGGGCACACCGTCGTGCTGAGCTCGTCGGCGCTGACGGTCCAGGTGGAACCGGTGGCGAACTTCCTGGGCATCAAGAACGTGCTGTGCAACAAGTTCGAGACGGACGAGAACGGACTCATCACCGGTGAGGTGGTCCGGCCGGTGCTGTGGGGGCCCGGAAAGGCCAACGCCGCACAGCATTTCGCGGCGAACAACGGTGTCGACCTGGCGAAGAGCTACTTCTATGCCGACGGCGACGAAGATGTCGCCCTGATGTACCTGGTCGGCAATCCGCGGCCCACCAATCCGGCGGCGAAACTGGAATCGGTTGCGGCCAAGCGTGGTTGGCCGGTGCTGAAGTTCTCCAGCCGCAGTGGCAGCAGCCCCATCGCGCAGCTGCGGACCTTCGCCGGTATCGCGTCGCTGGCGCCGGTCGCCGCCGGTGCGCTCGGGCTCGGGCTGTTGACCGGCAGTCGGCGCACGGGCGTCAACTTCTTCACGTCGGCATGGAGCAAGGCGTTGATGGCGACCCTGGGCATCGACCTGAACGTGCTCGGCGCGGAGAACCTGCGGGCGCAACGGCCCGCGGTGTTCATCTTCAACCACCGCAACCAGGCCGACCCGATGATCGCCGGCGCACTGGTGAGCGACAACTTCACCTCGGTGGGCAAGAAGGAGCTGGAGAGCAACCCGATCATGGGCACCATCGGCAAGGTGATGGACGCCGCGTTCATCGACCGCGATGATCCCGCCTCGGCCATCGAGAGCCTGCACAAGATGGAAGAGCTTGCCCGCAAGGGCCTGTCGATCCTGATCGCACCCGAGGGCACCCGCCTGGACACCACCGAGGTCGGCGAGTTCAAGAAGGGCCCGTTCCGGATGGCCATGGCCGCGGGTATCCCCGTCGTGCCGATCGTGATCCGCAACGCGGAGGTGATCGCCGCGCGCGATTCGTCGACCTTCCACGCGGGCAAGGTCGATGTCGTCGTGTACCCGCCGATCTCGGTCGAGGACTGGACCCTGGACGACCTGTCGGAGCGCATCGCGGAGGTGCGTCAGCTCTATCTCGACACCCTCCGAAAATGGCCGCACGACAAGGTGCCCGACGCCGCGCTGTACCACCGGACCGCGGCGCCGGTCGAACCTGATGAGTCGCCCGACGACAGCGGCGACGCGCCGCGCAGCGCCAAGGGCCGACGGTGAAGCACACCGCGGACGACCTCGCCAGCTTCGACCCGACGGACGACGCGCTGGTGCTGACCGCGGTCGGCTCGGCTGCCGAGTGGGACCTGCTCAACGACTGGCTGGCGCACCAACGTAAGCAGCACCCGGATACCCGCCTCGAGGTGCTCCGGTTGCCGACCGAGGGCGAGCCCTCGCCCGGCACGCTGGCCCGCCTGGTGGAACTGCTCGGCGCCGACGAAAGCCGGTCGGTGGTGCCCGTCCGGGTGTTCTGGGTGCCCGCCGGGCTGCCGACGCGCTCCAAGATCGTGGGGTTGATCTCCGGCCGCGACCGGTATCGGCCGCCGGAGCTGCTGCAGCGCCGCATCCTGCGCAAGGACCCGCTGCGGGCCCGGGTGGTGGCCGGTGAGCCCGCCACGGTGGGGCAGTTGCGGCAGCAGTGGAAAGACACCACGACCGCCGAAAACCCCAGGGAATTCGCCCGTTTCGTGCTGCGCCGGGCCCAGCTCGCCATCGAGCGGGTGGAGCTGCGGCTGCTGGGGCCCGAGTACAAGTCACCGCGGCTGGTCAAGCCCGAGGTGCTGGCGTCGGCGCGATTCCGGGAGGGCCTGGAGAAAATCCCCGGCGCGACGGTCGAGAAGGCCGGCGAGATGCTCGACGAGCTCTCGACGGGCTGGAGCCGGTTCTCCGTCGACTTCATCCCGAAGATCGGGCGCGCCATCTTCAGTCGCGGTTTCGACCCCAACGTGGACTACGACCGCGAGCAGGTCGAGGCCATGCGGCACGCGCTCGAGCTGCACCCCGCCGTCCTGCTCTTCTCGCACCGGTCCTACCTCGACGGCGTGATCGTGCCGGTGGCAATGCAGGAGAACCGCCTGCCACCGGTGCACACGTTCGCCGGCATCAACCTGGCCTTCGGCCTGATGGGGCCGATCTTCCGGCACTCCGGCGTCATCTTCATCCGGCGCAACATCGCCGGCGACCCGCTCTACAAGTACGTGCTCAAGGAGTACGTCGGGTACATCGTGGAGAAGCGCTTCAACCTCAACTGGTCCATCGAGGGCACCCGCTCCCGGACCGGAAAGATGTTGCCGCCCAAGCTCGGTCTGCTCGCCTACGTCGCCGACGCGTACTTCGACGGCCGCAGCGAGGACATCCTGCTGCAGCCCGTCTCCATCAGCTTCGACCAGCTGCACGAGACGGCCGAGTACGCCGCGTACGCCCGCGGCGGCGAGAAGACCCCCGAAGGCCTGAGCTGGCTCTACCACTACATCAAGGCACAGGGCGACCGGAACTTCGGCAAGATCTACGTGCGGTTCCCCAAAGCGGTGTCGATGCGCGAACAGCTGGGGCCACCGGACGGTGAGATCGCCAACGACCCGGCGGCCAAACGCCTTGCGCTGCAGAAGATGGCGTTCGAAGTGGCCTGGCGCATCCTGCGGGCGACCCCGATCAACGCCACGGCGCTCGTGTCGGCGCTGCTGCTGACCACCCGCGGCCTGGCACTGACGCTGGACCAGCTGCACCACACCCTGCAGGACGCGCTGGACTACCTTGAGCGCAAACAGATTCCGATGACCAACTCGGTCCTGCGGCTGCGTACCCCCGAGGGGGTCCGGGCCGCGCTCGACGCGATGTCCGGCGGGCATCCGGTGACGGCGGTCGACAGTGGCCGGCAGCCGGTCTGGTACATCGCGCCGCAGGACGAACACGAGGCCGCGTTCTACCGCAACACGACCATCGACGCGTTCCTGGAAACCGCCATCGTCGAGTTGGCCATGGCACATGCGGCCAAGGCGGAATCCGATCCGGTGGAGGCCTTCTGGTCGCAGGTGATGCGGTTGCGCGACCTGCTCAAGTTCGAGTTCTACTTCGCCGACTCGGCATCCTTCCGCGAGCACATCGTGGAGGAGATGTCGTGGCAGGCGAATTGCGAGCAGCAGTTGGCCGAGGGCGGCGAGGCCATCTACGCGATGCTGCGGGCCAAGCGCCCGATCATCGCCGGCGCGATGCTGCGGCCGTTCCTGGAGGCCTACGAGCTGGTCGCCGACGTCTTGCGGGGTACGCCGCCCGACATCAGTGAGAAGGACCTGACGAAGCGGGCCCTCGGCGTCGGCCGGCAGTACGTCGCACAGGGCCGGATTCGCAGCAACGAGTCGGTGTCGGCGCTGCTGTTCACGACGGCACGGCAGGTGGTCGCCGACCAGAAGCTGCTCGAGGCGGCGCCTGATCTGGAAGAGCGGCGCACGGCGTTCCTCGCCGAACTGCGGGCGATCCTCGCGGACCTGGCGACCGTCGACTCGATCGGCTGGATCAAGTTCGACGTCCGGGAGCTGCAGCGGCGCAAGGCCAAGAAGGCCATCGACGTCATCGAGGCCGAGTAACCCCATCCCGGGTTATCCACAGTTCGCGATTCATCCACAACCGGCGCCGCTCTGGGAGCGGCGCCGGTTCTTTTGTCGGTGCCTGACGGGGCAATGGACGCACAGGCCGACGAGAACGCCGGCAACACCGAAATGGATGGAGAAGCACATGTTCGAGACACCGATCACCGTGGTCGGCAACGTCGTCACCGACGTGGTCGCGCGCCGGGCCGGGGAGAGCAACGTCGCCACGTTCCGGATGGCGAGCAATTCGCGGAAGAAGACCGAGGACGGCTGGGAGCCCGGCAACTCGCTGTACGTCACCGTCAACTGCTGGGGCCGGGTGGCCGACGGGGTGGCGGGCCGGCTGTTCAAGGGCGACCCGGTGGTGGTCGTCGGTCACATCTTCACCAACGAGTACCTGGACAAAGAGGGCAACCGGCGGTCGTCGATGGAGGTCAAGGCGACGTCTGTCGGTCCGGACATGGGCCGGTGCCAGGTCAAGATCGATCCCCGGCGGCCGAACCCGATCGAGCAGGAGCCATCGCAGGCGGAGCCCGAGGCCGGCCCCGAGTCGCCCGAACCCGAGAATTCCGGCGCGCTGGTGCTGTCGGCATAGGGGAAATGCCGGGGCGCCTCACGAGGCCCGTCGCGGGGCGCCCCGACCGCGCCATCGGGCGATTTGGCGGCTTGCCTAGGATGGTCAGCGAGTTTTCGCGGGGCCGCGCCACTTCCAGTGTGCAGGGGCTCGCGCTACGAGAACGCTTCGACGAACAGCCAACGAAAGGCATGACGACGGCATGGCCGAATTCATCTACACGATGCGCAAGGTCCGCAAGGCGCACGGCGACAAGGTCATCCTCGACGACGTCACCCTGAACTTCCTGCCCGGCGCGAAGATCGGTGTCGTCGGCCCCAACGGCGCCGGTAAGTCCAGCGTCCTGAAGATCATGGCCGGCATCGACAAGCCCAACAACGGCGACGCCTTCCTGGCACCCGGGGCCACCGTCGGCATCCTCATGCAGGAGCCCGAACTCGACGAGACCAAGACGGTGCGGGAGAACGTCGAGGCCGGTGTCGCGGTCAAGGCCAAGCTCAACCGGTACAACGAGGTCGCCGAGCTGATGGCCACCGACTACACCGACGAGCTCATGGAGGAGATGGGCAAGCTCCAGGAGGAGCTCGACGCCGCCGACGCGTGGGACATCGACTCGCAGCTGGAGCAGGCCATGGACGCGCTGCGCTGCCCGCCGCCGGACGAGCCCGTCACCCACCTGTCCGGTGGTGAGCGCCGCCGTGTCGCGCTGTGCAAGCTGCTGCTGAGCAAGCCCGACCTGCTGCTGCTCGACGAGCCCACCAACCACCTGGACGCCGAGAGCGTGCTGTGGCTGGAGCAGCACCTCGCCGACTACAAGGGCGCCATCCTCGCCGTCACCCACGACCGGTACTTCCTGGACAACGTCGCCGAGTGGATTCTCGAGCTCGACCGCGGCCGCGCCTACCCGTACGAGGGCAACTACTCGACGTACCTGGAGAAGAAGGCCGAGCGTCTCGAGGTTCAGGGCAAGAAGGACCAGAAGCTGCAGAAGCGCCTCAAGGACGAGCTGGCCTGGGTGCGTTCGGGCGCCAAGGCCCGCCAGGCCAAGAACAAGGCGCGCCTCGGACGCTACGAGGAGATGGTCGCCGAGGCCGAGAAGACGCGGAAGCTCGACTTCGAGGAAATCCAGATTCCGACGCCGCCGCGTCTGGGCAATGTCGTGGTGGAGGTCGACAACCTGAAGAAGGGTTTCGACGATCGCGTCCTGATCGAGAACCTGTCCTTCACCCTGCCGCGTAACGGCATCGTCGGCGTCATCGGCCCGAACGGTGTCGGTAAGTCGACGCTCTTCAAGACCATCGTCGGTCTGGAGCAGCCGGACGCCGGCACCGTGAAGGTCGGCGAGACGGTCAAGCTGTCGTACGTCGACCAGAGCCGCGCGGGCATCGACCCGAAGAAGACGGTTTGGGAGGTCGTCTCCGACAAGCTCGACTACATCGAGGTCGGCCAGAACGAGATTCCGTCGCGGGCCTACGTGTCGGCGTTCGGCTTCAAGGGACCCGATCAGCAGAAGCCGGCCGGTGTGCTCTCCGGTGGTGAGCGCAACCGCCTGAACCTGGCGCTGACCCTCAAAGAGGGCGGCAACCTGATCCTGCTCGACGAGCCGACCAACGACCTGGACGTGGAAACGCTGTCTTCGCTGGAGAACGCGCTCGAGCAGTTCCCCGGTTGCGCCGTGGTCATCAGCCACGACCGCTGGTTCCTCGACCGCACCTGCACCCACATCCTCGCGTGGGAAGGTGACGACGAGGACGAGGCCAAATGGTTCTGGTTCGAGGGCAACTTCGGTGCCTATGAAGAGAACAAAGTGGAACGACTTGGAATCGAAGCGGCGCGTCCGCACAGAGTGACCCACCGCAAGCTGACTCGCGACTAACGTCGCACGTACGTGCCGATTGCGGCACGACGGCGCGACGTCAGGAGCAAGTCGGATGACGGAAAATCGGGGCGGACTCAGCGGCACGACGCGGTCCGCCGGTGCGGACGGCAACGCTGGTCTCGCACGGGCATATCTGCTGACCTACCGCGGCCCCAGCGATGGTTCGCCGGCCGACGGTGGGGTCACCGCCCCGATCGACGTCGCGATGGCGACCCGCGTGTCCCCGGAGTTGCTGGCGGCGCACTATCGCCTCGGTCATCGCCGGTCGACGGGGGAGACCCTCGTCGCGATCTACTCCGCCGACGATCCCGGTCGCTTCGGCCCGGCGCTGCAGATCGTCACCGATCACAGCGCGCTGCTGATGGATTCGGTGATGGTGCTGCTGCATCGCATCGGTGTCGCCTACACCGCGATCATGAGTCCCGAGTTCCGGGTGCGGCGTGATGCGGCGGGCGAGGTCGTCGCGATGGGTCCGGCGGGTGACCCCAGCGCCCCGGCCGACGGCGTCGACGAGACCTGGATCCATGTGCAGCTGGCGACCATGGGTGACGGCAAGGCCGTCGCCGAGGCCGCGGCTGTGCTGCCGCACGCCCTGACCGACACGCGGGCGGTGGAACTCGATACGCCGGCGATGAACGCCGCGCTCGTGGGGTTGGCCAACGCGCTCGACGCCGACCACAACGGCCGGTTCCCCGGCTACGACCGGCGTGACGTGGCGGCCCTGCTGCGCTGGCTGGCCGACGGGCACTTCGTCCTGCTGGGCTACCAGCAGTGCACCGTGGAGGACGGGCAGGCGCAGGTGGACCCGGCGACCCGGCTCGGCGTGGCCAAGCTGCGCACCGACGTGCTGCCGCCGCTCGCGGGCGACGACGAACTGCTGGCGGTGGCCCAGGCCACCATGCCGAGTTACCTGCGCTACGGCGCCTACCCGTACATCGTGGTGGTCCGCGAGAGCGCGGGGCCGAACGGTCCGGCGCGTGAGCACCGCTTCATCGGTCAGTTCACCGTGACCGCGGGTAACGCCAATGTGCTTGAGATTCCCTTGATCTCACGTCGCGTCAACGAGGCATTGGCCTTGTCCCAGGGAGATCCGAGCCGGCCCGGGCAGCTGATGCTCGACATCATCCAGACCATTCCGCGCTCGGAGCTGTTCTCCCTGACCGCGCGCGACCTCGTCGCGATGGGCAAGTCCGTCATCGACCTGGGTTCGCGGCGGCGCGCGCTGCTGTTCCTGCGCGCCGACAAGCTGGCCCACTTCGTGTCGTGCCTGGTGTACCTGCCGCGCGACCGCTACACCACCGACGTCCGGCTGGCCATGCAGGACATCCTGGTGCGCGAACTCGGCGGCGAGAGCATCGAGTACACCGCCCGGGTCAGTGAATCGCCTTGGGCCGTCGTACATTTCACCGTCCGGCTGGGCGAGTCCGCGAGCCCCGCGACCATCGACACGTCGACCGCCAACGAAACCCGTATCCAGGGTCTGCTGACCGAGGCCGCCCGTACCTGGGGCGACCGCCTGATCGGGGCGGTCACGCCCGGCACCATCACCCGCGCCGAGGCCGAGCACTACGCGGTGGCGTTCCCCGAGGTCTACAAGCAGGCGTTCACGCCGGCCGGTGCCATCGAGGGCATCAGCATCATCGATCAGCTGCAGGACGACAGCGTCAAACTGGTGCTGGACTATCCCGAAGCCGGGCCCGACGACGACGGCACCGCCCAACTCACGTGGTATCTGGCCGGCCGGTCGGCCTCGCTGAGTGAGCTGCTGCCGATGCTGCAGTCGATGGGCGTGGTGGTGCTGGAGGAGCAGCCGTTCAACGTCGTGCGCGCCGACGGCATGCCGGTGTGGATCTACCAGTTCAAGATTTCCCGGCACCACTCCACCGTCGACGCCCCGGAAGCCGAGCGCGAAGTCATCGCCACCCGCTTCGCCGACGCGGTCACCGCCATCTGGCAGGGCAAGGTGGAGATCGACCGGTTCAACGAGCTGGTGCTGAGCGCGGGACTGACCTGGCAGCAGGTGACGATCCTGCGGGCCTACGCGAAATACCTGCGGCAGGCCGGTTTTCCGTACAGCCAGTCCCACATCGAGACGGTGTTGCGGGACAACCCGGCCACTGCGAAGTCGCTCGTCGAACTCTTCGAGGCGGTGTTCGACCCGACCGGGGCCGACGCCGCGGATCGCGCCCAAACGGCCGCGGCCGCCGTTGCCGCGGACATCGACGCCCTCGTGAGCCTCGACACCGACCGCGTGCTGCGGGCCTTCGCGGCGCTCGTGCAGGCCACCCTCCGCACCAACTACTACGTGACGGCGCCCGGCTCGGCGCGGCAGCGAAACGCGTTGTCGTTCAAGCTCAACCCGCAGCTCATCGACGAATTGCCGCTGCCCAGGCCCAAATACGAGATCTTCGTGTACTCGCCGCGGGTCGAAGGCGTGCACCTGCGGTTCGGCAACGTGGCGCGCGGCGGCCTGCGCTGGTCGGACCGGCGGGAGGACTTCCGCACCGAAATCCTGGGCCTGGTCAAGGCACAGGCGGTGAAGAACGCCGTCATCGTGCCCGTCGGTGCCAAGGGTGGCTTCGTGCTGAAGTCGCCGCCCGCCCCCACCGGTGACGCGGCTGCCGATCGCGATGCCCTGCGCAACGAAGGCGTCGCCTGCTACCGGCTGTTCATCGCCGGCCTGCTCGACGTCACCGACAACGTCGAGACGGCCACCGGCGCTGTCGTGCCGCCGCCGCAGGTGGTGCGCCGCGACGGCGACGACGCCTACCTGGTGGTCGCCGCCGACAAGGGCACCGCGACGTTCTCCGACATCGCCAACGATGTCGCCAAGTCATACGGCTTCTGGCTCGGCGACGCGTTCGCCTCCGGTGGTTCGGTGGGTTACGACCACAAGGCGATGGGCATCACCGCCAAGGGCGCGTGGGAGTCGGTCAAACGGCACTTCCGCGAGATCGGGCACGACACCCAGACGCAGGACTTCACCGTCGTCGGCGTCGGCGACATGAGCGGCGACGTGTTCGGCAATGGCATGTTGCTGTCCAAGCACATTCGCCTCGTGGCGGCCTTCGACCACCGGCACATCTTCCTGGACCCGAACCCCGATGCGGCCCGTTCGTGGATCGAACGCGACCGGATGTTCAAACTGCCCCGGTCGAGCTGGGACGACTACGACAAATCGCTCATCAGCGAGGGCGGTGGCGTCTACAGCCGCGACCAGAAGTCCATCCCGATCAGCCCGCAGGTCCGCGCGGCACTGGGCCTGGCCGCCGACGTCACCGAACTCACGCCGCCGGCGCTGATGAAGTCGATCCTGCTGGCGCCGGTCGACCTGTTCTGGAACGGCGGCATCGGCACCTACATCAAGGCCGAGACCGAGTCCGACGCCGACGTCGGTGACCGCGCCAACGACGCCATCCGGGTCAACGGAAACCAGGTGCGCGCCAAGGTCGTCGGCGAGGGTGGCAACCTCGGTGTGACGCAGCGCGGCCGCATCGAATTCGATCTGGCCGGCGGCCACATCAACACTGACGCCATGGACAACTCGGCGGGTGTGGACTGCTCCGACCACGAGGTGAACATCAAGATTCTGGTCGACGCACTGGTGACCGCGGGCAAGGTCGCGGCCGCCGAGCGCACCGACCTGCTGATGTCGATGACCGACGAGGTCGGACGTCTGGTGCTTGCCGACAACATGTCGCAGAACGACCTGATGGGCACCAGCCGCGCCAACGCCGCCAGCCTGCTGCCGGTACACGCCGCCCAGATTCGCGACCTGTCGAAAGAACGCGGGCTCAACCGCGAGCTGGAGGTGCTGCCGTCGGACAAGGAGATCCGCCGGCGGATGGAGACCGGGCTGGGGCTGACGTCCCCCGAGCTGGCCACCTTGATGGCGCACGTGAAGCTCGCGCTCAAGGAAGACGTGCTGGCCAGTGACCTGCCCGACCAGGAGGTGTTCGCCGGTCGGCTCCCGGGCTACTTCCCGGAGGAGTTGCGGGACCGGTTCGCCGCGGACATCCGGTCGCACCAGCTGCGCCGGGAGATCATCACCACGATGCTGGTGAACGACCTCGTCGACACCGCCGGCATCACCTACGCCTACCGTGTCGCCGAGGACGTCGGCGTCGGGCCGGTCGATGCGGTCCGCAGCTACGTCGCGGTAGACAAGATTTTCCGGGTCAACGAGGTGTGGCGGGACATCCGGGCGGCCGGCATGGCCGGTGTCCCGGTGGAAGTCACCGACCGCATGACGCTGGATCTGCGTCGCCTGATCGACCGGGCCGGGCGCTGGCTGCTGAACTACCGGCCACAGCCGCTGGCGGTCGGCGCCGAGGCCAACCGGTTCGCGGCGAAGGTGGCCGAGCTCACCCCGCAGATGGCGCAGTGGCTGCGTGGCGACGACAAGGCCATCGCCGAGACCGATGCGGCGCAGTTCGTGGCCGCCGGTGTCTCGCCGGACCTGGCGTACATGGTGGCCACCGGCCTGTACCAGTACAGCCTGCTGGACGTCATCGACATCGCCGACATCGCCGAGCGTGAGCCCGCCGAGGTCGCCGACACGTACTTCGCGCTGACGGACAACCTGGGCATCGACAACCTGCTCACCGCGGTCTCCGAACTCAGTCGCAATGACCGCTGGCATTCGTTGGCGCGCTTGGCGATTCGGGACGACATCTACGGGTCCATCAGGTCGCTGTGCATCGACGTGATGGCGGTCGGTGAGGTCGACGAGACCGGCGAGCAGAAGATCCACGAGTGGGCGTCGACCAACAGTTCCCGGGTGATGCGGGCCCGGCGGACGCTGACCGAGATTCTGGGCGACGAGGTGCGTGACCTGGCGACCCTGTCGGTGGCCGCGCGGCAACTGCGGAGCATGACCACGAGAACGACGGGAACGGGCAATCAGGGATGATGGGAGGGTGACTGAACGCTTCACGACGCCGGTACCGGTGCGCTGGTCGGACATCGACATGTATCAGCATGTCAACCACGCCACCATGGTGACCATCCTCGAGGAGGCGCGGGTTCCGTTCCTCACCGAGCCCTTCGCCGAGGACGTCGCCACCACCGGCCTGCTGATCGCCGAGGTCAACGTGAAGTACAAGGACCAACTGCGCCTTGTCGATTCACCGCTGCAGGTGACCATCTGGACCAACCGGCTGCGCGCCTGCGACTTCACGCTGGGCTATGAGGTGCGGTCGGCGCAGGCCGATCCGGATTCCAAGCCGGCCGTGATCGGGGAGACCCAACTGGCCACCTTCAACATCGAGCGACAGATGCTGGTGCGCATCGCCCCGCATCAGCGGGAGTACCTGCAGCGTTTCGCGCGATGAGCAGGGTGCACCGATGAGCGAGCGGGGCATCTGGCTTGCCGACGCCGCCCAGGCGCAGAACCTGGCCACCTTCGTCGAGCGCGTGCTGCGTCTTGACGAGGCAGCCGTGGTGCGGTTGCGGGCGCGCGGCGAGGGCGTCGTCGTTGCTTGGGCCGCAACGGGTTTCGAGGTGCTGGCGGCGCGCGTGGTGAACGGTCGGGTGTCGCCCACCGACCTGTGCGCCGGGGCCGACGCCTTGAGCCGCGAGCTGCCCGGCTCGGGCCGGATCGATCCGGGCTTCGCGATGGACTCGGCGTGGCGCGGTGCGCTGCCGCCCGACGACGGGTTCAGCCACCTCGACGATGTGCCGGCGGCCGCGGTGCTTGAGTTGTTTCAGCGCGGCGTCGAACTGGCCCGCGAGCACAGCGGGCCGCAGGGGCCGCCACCGTCACTGCTCGACCAGGATGTCCTCACCGTCAGCGCCGGCGACATCGAGGTGGGCATCCCGATGCGTTGTGTATTCGCTTTGACCGCCATGGGTTTCGTGCCCGACCCGCTGCCCGACAACGAGGTGGTCCGGGTCCGGGTGCATCCGACCTGGCTGCGCATCGACGCGCGGTTCGGCTCGGTGTACCGCCGCCGCGGTGGCCCGATCCTGCTGTCGCCCTAGGGCTGGGCTGGATCGGGCAAGCGCGAATCAGTGCTTGCGGACGACGTGCTCGGCTTTACCGGGCTTCCACACCGTGATGTCGAGGTGTCCGTCTGCCACTTCGACCGCGGACGCCCCGACCAGGTTGGCGCGATAGCAGTGCTCGAACTCCTGGCCGCGGATGTCGAAGCCGGTCTGTTCGTACAGTGCCTCGGCGAACCGCCGGTGCAGGGCCTTGTCCTGCACGTCCTCCACGACACCCCACAACTTCGCATCGCCATCACCGACGTGGGTGTCGACCGTCGCGGTGTGCAGGCAGAAGCGCGGATCACGGGCGAGGTCGTCGAACTTCGTGGTGTGCGGCATGCCCGAGATCCACAGTTCGTCTTCGAAGAACCGTGGCTCCATGGGGCTGATGCGCGGAAATCCGTCCGAGCGCAGCGTGCCCAGCATGCACAGGTTCCCGGTGGCGGTATGTCGGCGGACGAAGGTGGTTGCGATTCGCGGCGCGACGTCCGCGAACTCTTTCCAACTGGTCATGTTCGCGACGGTAGTCCGCGGCGCGCGGCCTGAAAACCCTCCAGAGGACTCAGTCCAGATCCGTCAGCTCGCAACGAGAGCGTCGTGCCAGCGTTGGGTATCGGTGATCTGGACCAGTCCGACGACCTTGCCGTCCCGGATGGTGATGTCGTGGACGAACGCCGCTGAATACTGCTTCCCGGTGGCGCGGCTGCTGCCTCGGTAATAACCGAACGCGATGATGCGTTCGTCGTCGATGACGACGAATTCGTCTGGCTGGGGCGTAATTTCGAAGTGGGTGGCCGCCTCGCCCCAGACCTTCGACAACATCGTCTCGGGGCTGTCGACGTCGCCGCCCAATCCGAACGGCATGCCCGCGCTGACCCGGCCGGTGAAGTCGGGGTGTAGCAACGCCGCGAGGCCGGCGGGGTCATGCGCGGCGAATGCCGCGTACAGGTTCGTCGCTATGTCGCTGGGTGTGCTCATGGTGATCTCCCTCGGGACGAAACCAGCGCGTCGGACTGGTTTTAGAGTGATTGCTCTAAAACCGTATTAGAGCATATCCTCTAATACATGGGAAGACCGCCGCGGCATTCTGCGGACGACTTCGTGGATGCCGCGATCCGGCTATTTGCCGAAGGCGGCGTGCGGGCGCTCACGATGAATGCGGTGGCCCGCGAAATCTCTGCCCCGAGTGGGTCGATCTACCACCGGTTTCCCGACCGGGCAGCACTGTTGGCTGCCGTCTGGTTTCGTACCACCGGCGACTTCCAGCGTGGCTATCTCGATGTCCTCGGGAATCCCGTCACGCCCGCCGGCGCCGTCGACGCCGCGGTCTGGATCGTCGACTGGTGTCGCACACACCTAGCGGAAGCTGTTGTGCTGCAGGCCGGGGTGCGTGCGTTCGATCCGGACGAGTGGGCGGAGGCAGCCCGAACGGATTTGGCGGTGCGGGACGAGAACAGCAAGCGCGACATCGACAAGGCAATTCGACTACTGGCCAAAACATCTGGCCGTCCTGTCGATCAGATCGCGTTCGCATTGCTCGATCTGCCGCTGGCCGCCGTCCGGCGCCATCTGCTCGCCGGCGAAGTACCGCCCAAGCGGACCGGCAAGCTGGTGCGGGACATGGTCGGGCTGCTGCTCGGCGTTGCCGGCGACTAGCCGGCCAGACTCGTCAGCGCGACGTCAAGGTTAGGCCGGCCGGTCCGCCGTCAGTCAGGGATGGTCGCGTATGCCCGGACCGGGAAGGTGCCGAACCCTTCGATCCGCGGTGGGACGGCGGTGAAGCGGGCGCCGCGGGCCGGTACCGACGCCAGGTTGGTCAGGTGCTCGACGACGTGAATCCCGTTGCCCAGCAGCGCGGTATGGATGGGCCGTCGACCTTCGGCCCCCGGGCCGGCGTCATCGATGTTGACGGAGTCGATACCGACGAGCGCGACCCCGCGGCTCACCAGGAGCTCGGTCGCGCCCTCGGAGAGATACGGCGCGTCGACGGCGTAGGCCGGGGTGCCGAAATATCGATCCCACCCGGTGTCGATCAGCACCGCACAGCCGGCGTCGATGTCATCGGGCAGCTCGGCGGCGGCGACCGCGCGTGCCGTGACGTCCCGACGGTGCACGACGATCGTCGGCAGGTCCACCAAGGTGTTCAGGTCGAGGCCGGCCAGGTCGGCGCCGTTCTCGTAACGGTGAAACGGGGAGTCGAGGTAGGTGCCGGTGTTGCCGACCATCGTGATCGCGCCGATCGCGAATTCGGTGCCGGCGGCATAGACGTCGCGGGATGCCTCGCGGGTCAGGTGGTCGCTGATCGACGGTGCCGGCAGCCCCGGATAGGTCACCAGCCCCGCACGAATGGTGTGAGACAGATCGACGAGCATGGTGGGCCTTTCCCGCGCGGTTGACGACCAACCTTAGCGAGCCGGGACGGCCTCCTTCGCGGCGGTCGACGGCGTCACCCGGTCGAGCAACGGCCCGGCCAGCTTCCCGAGCAGATCGAACGAGAAGGGCTGTGTCATGCGGCGATTGACGCCCGGTGCGAGGCGGTGCATGACATACCCGAGCCAGGCCTCGGCCCGCACGGGCACCACCGCCAGGTCATAGCTGACGGCCCGCACCACGGCCCGCGCCACGAGGCCGGGGCTCATCGGTGAGAACGGCAGCTTTTCGGCGAACTCCTGCAGTTGCCTGGTGAGACGTTGGGCCTGTGCGACGAGCGCGGGGTCCACGCCGACGGTCACCGCGCGGTCGCCGATGTTCGTGTTGATGACGCCGGGGCAGATGGCGCTGATCCCGATGCCGTACGGCCTGAGCTCCAGGCGCAGGCACTCACTGAGCATCTTGACCCCCGCCTTGGACACCGAGTACGGCGCCATGACCGGTGTCGGCGTGAACGCCGCCGCCGATGCGATGTTGACGATGTGACCACCCCGGCCGCGCTCGGCCATCTGCGCACCGAACACCCGGCAGCCGTGCACCACGCCCATCAGGTTGACGCTGAGCTGCTTGTCCCAGTCCGCCGCGGACAGTTCGAGGAACGGCCCGCCGACGACGATCCCGGCGTTGTTGACGACGACGTCGGGCACCCCGTGCTCGGTGCGAACGTCAGATGCGAAGGCCTCCCAGTCCTCCGGATCGGTGACGTCCAGCCGGGCTGCCGACACGCGGCGGCCGGCGCCTTTGATCATGGCGGCGGTCGCTTGTGCCGAGTCGAGGTCGATGTCGGAGACGACCACGTGCGCACCGCCTTTGGCGAAGCGGATCGCGGTGGCGCGCCCGATGCCGCTGCCGGCACCGGTGACGACCACGAGCTGTGGGTCCAGGCTGTTGATCTTCATCCGGCGTCCTTCGCGGTGGCTGCTACTTGGTCGGCATCGGCGGTGCCGGTCCCGTACCGATACACGTCGAGGTCGTAATGGCGGTTCTGCCAGTACATCTCGCCGTGCGTCGTCGGCCGGAACGGGGAATCACCGTGATAGTCGATGTAATACGTGTTGGACCCTGCGCAGGTGGGCGTGAACAGGACATTGCGCGCCTGCCGGCGGAGGCAGTACCGGAAATAGGCGTCATGGACTTCGTGCCGGATCTCGACCTCCCGGGCGCCGCGACGCTTGGCTTCGGCGATCGCGCGACTCAGGTGTGCCGCGGTGGCCTCGATCATCCACAGGTACGACCCGAGCACGAAGCCGTAGGGCCCGGTGATCATGAACATGTTCGGGAAGCCGGGTACGGACACGCCCTGATAGGCCTGAAAACGATTGACCGCCCAGAACTCCGCGGCATCGAGCCCGTCGCGGCCGACGACGGGGAAGGGCGGCACCGAATCCCGTTCCCACAGTTTGAATCCGGTCGCGCAGATGAGGACGTCCACCTGGTGCTCGACACCGTCGGTGGTCACCACGCCGGTCTCGGTGATGCGCTCGATGGCGTCGGTCACCAGGCTGACGTCACTGCGATTGAACGTCTTGAGGTAGTCGTTGGACATCGACGGGCGCTTGCAGCCCAGGCCGTAGCGGGGGATCAGTTTCTCCCGGGTCGCCGGATCGCTGACCTGGCTGCGCATCCACGCCCGCACGGGTGCTTCGGCGAGCTTGCGCGTGGCCTCGACCAGCCAACCCGGCCCGGTGAGCATTCCGCCCATCCCGATCTCGGTCGCGACGGTACCGACGGCGCGCAGCCCGGACCGCACCTGGCCGATCTCCAGCACTGCGCGGGTGATGCCGTGAATTGTGCTGTCGGGCTTGGGAAACACCCAGATCGGCGTCCGCTGGAAGACCGTGAGGTGCGCCACCTCGTCCACGATCGCCGGCACCAGTTGCAGCGACGTCGCGCCGGTGCCGATGACCGCGACCCGCTTACCGGCCAACTCGACGTCGTGATCCCACAGCGCGGTGTGCATGAGCACCCCGCCGAAATCCTGCAGACCGGGAATGTCCGGCAGTTTGGGCCGCTCGAGCCCGCCGACCGCCATCACCACGTGGCGGCCCGTGATTTCTGCGCCGCCGTCGAACGTCAACCGCCACATGCTGTTCTGCTCGTCGAACGCCGCACCGGTCACGATCGTGTTCAGCCGCAGCTTGTCGCGCAGGCCGTACTTGTCCACCATGTCGTCGGCGTAGTCCCGCAGCTCGTTGCCGGGCGCGAAGACGCGTGACCAGCCGCCGCGCTGCTCATACGAGAAGCTGTAGATGACGGATGGGATGTCCACTGCCACACCCGGATAGGTGTTGGCGTGCCAGGTGCCGCCGACGTGATCCCACTTGTCGACGATGACGAAGTCGTGTATTCCCTTGCGCTGGAGCGCGATGCTGGCGCCGATGCCGCCGAACCCGGCCCCGACGATCACCACCTCATGATCGGGCTCGTGTCGCTCCGCCGTGGCCGACCGTGCGGCCTTCGTGCTGGTGGTCATGTCCGGCCCGGCTACCGAACGTAGCCGACGAGCTCGCCGTCGGCGCCGAACAAGTCGTGCTGCCACCGGGCGAGGAGCTCGTCGGTGGGCACGTCGTCGGGGTGGAAGCCGGGCCGCAGGTACTCGGCGATCTCGCCCAGGAAGCCGCGGAGCAGGGGTCCGCGGAAGACGCCGTAGGTCTGGCGCAGCACCGTGATCGGTCGCGGCCATGCCGTCGGGTCCAACAGGATCGACAACGCCACCGCGGCGGTGACCACGGGGATGGTCAGGAAGTACATGAACCACATGACCGCGATGCGCGTGCGCTCGGAACCGCCCACCGACCGGTAGACGTCGAAGGCGACGGACTTGTGCTCGAGCTCCTCCATGGCGTGCCAGTTCAACAGGCGCCAGACTTCGGGATCGCCTGGGATCGCCTGGATTTCGTCGTTCGACAGCACCCGCGCGCCCAGGACCGCGGTGTAGTGCTCGGCGGCGGCCGTCATCGCCAGATGCACCTTCGCCGGGATCAACTTCTCGATGCGCAGCACCACCTTCTGGCGCACGCTCGTCGGGGCGAACAGCAGGAACCGCACGAGGGGATAGCCCATGTCGGCGAGCTGGGTGTTCAACTTGCGGTGTTCCTGGCCGTGCACGGACTCCTGGCCGATGAACCCTGCGACGCGCTTCTTCAGTACCGGGTCGGTGATCTGGTCGGAGAAGCGGCGAACGGACCGGATGAATGACTCCTCGCCGGGCGGGAAGGAACCGGACAGCACCGCCACCAGGTGGCTGAACACGATGTCGCCCTCGACGAAATGCCGGTGCAGCGGTTCGGGTTCGCCGAACCGGAACCGCATCCGCCGCACCTTGGGAAAAGCGACCGCGTGCGCGGTGATCGGGTCAGCACTCATGATCGATTCCTTCCGTTGTGCCGGCTATCTGAGGTGGTCGACGAGGACGCCGTCGGTGCCGAAGAGGGTGTCGCGCCACTGCTGGGCCAGTTCGGTCGTGTCGACGTCGTCGGGGTGGAAGCCAGGGCGTAGGTAGACCGCGAGGTCGGGCAGCAGGCCCTTGAATATCGGGCCGGTGAACAGCTCGTACGTCTCGCGCACCAGGCGGTCGGGCCGGCGCCGCGCGACCGGGTCGGACCCGACCGAGACGGCAAGCGAAACGAGCGTCACCGGGAGCAGCAGTGCGCACGCCGCCACCATGACCGCGATGCGGGTGCGCTCGGTGCCACCGACGGCGCGGTACACGTCGAAGGCCACCGACTTGTGCTCGAGTTCTTCCAGCGCATGCCAATTCAGCAGATGCCACACTTCCGGATCGGCCGGGATCGATTGCAACTCGTCGCTCGACAACACCCGTTCGGCCAGCACCGCGGTGTAGTGCTCCGCGGCGGCCGTCAATGCCAGATGCACATGAGCGGGCAACCGGTCTTCGAGCCGAATCCGCCTGTCTTTGAAGGATTCTGAATCCCACCACGCGATGGGGTAGCCCATCGCGATGAGCTTCTCGTTGAGGTGCCGATGTTCCTGTCCATGCATCGACTCCTGGCCGATGAAGCCGGCGACCCGTTTCTTGAGCTCGGGATCGGTGATGCGGTCGGCGAATCGGCGGACCGATCGGATGAAGCCTTCCTCGCCGGGCGGAAATGCGCCCGAGAGACCGGCGACGAAATGGCTGAACACCATGTCGCCGGCGACGAAGTACTTGCGGCTCGCTTCCTCGTTGAAGCGGAAGCGGATTCGCCGGGTCCGGGGATACACCTCCCCGGCGTTCCGCGCTGACGTGGGTTGCGCACTGCGTACGGCCATGCCGCCCGCCTTTCCTCGAACATTCAGTAACTAGTACCGCGAGTTCTAGTAGTTCGAAGTTACGACGGCGTGCGCCATTGCGCAAGGGTTTTGGATAATGACGTTTTCTGAGCGGGCGCGGCGGCCCGGGTGGGCCGGGGACCGGTTCAGTCGGTGGTGCCGAACAACGCCATCTGTTCGTCGGGTGCGATGACGACGCCGCGGGCAGCGGCCGCCGCCGACACCGCACCCCAGATCACGGGCGTCAGTTGCGCGATGAGTTCGTCTTTACCGATCGTCGGCTCGTTGAGCCAGCGCAGCACGCCGAGTGCCACGGCTCCGAGAATCGCGTCGGCCGTGTATTCGAGGTGGTCGCCGTCGCCGCCATGGGCGCGCACCATCGCCGCGAGCACCTCGGTCATCGCGCTCGACAGATTGCGGCCGTTCTCGAGCAGCTTGGTCCGGGAATGGTCGTCGCTGAAATGGGAGCCGACGACGAAGCGAAAGAGGTTGGGCCGCTCGGCCACCAGGTCGACGTAGGCGGTCAGTGCGGAACTCACGAGCTCCAATGCCGTCGCGGTGACGTGGAAGCAGGGCATGACGCGCTGCACGATCAGTTCCTGCATGCGCTCGCCGACCGCGGCGAACAACGTCTCCTTGTCGGTGAAGAAGCGATACAACTTCGGCCGCGGGACGCCGGCGGTTTTCACCACGTCGTCGATCGACAGGTCGGGGCCGTACTCGTCGATGGCGCGCAAGGTGGCCTCGATCAGGTCGGCCTTCACCGTCGCGCGATGCGCCCGCCAGCGGTCGGCCCGTGCGTCACCCGTCGGTGCGGACATCCGCACCGCGACACGGGTGGCGTCCACGGGCATGGGCTAATCGTAAGTCAGCCAGAGGGCCGTGTCGGGTGGGATTCGCCCGTCGGGCAATGGTCCACTCGCGAGCACCACCCGGCCGCCGGGCGTGTCGACCGTTGTGCTGCCCGCGTTCAGCAGGCACACCAGGCCGTCCTCGCACTGGAATGCCAGCAGGTCGTCCGCGGTCGGCAGCCACCGCACCGACCGACCCAAAACTGTTCGGCCCCGGCGTAATTCGATTGCGCGCCGGAAGAGCGACAGTGTCGAATCCGGGTCCGCGGACTGCGCGGCGACCGTCAACGGCCCCCAGCCGTCGGGCATCGGGAGCCACGTCCGCGCGGTCGGCGAGAACCCGTACGGGGCGCTGTCGCCGGACCAGGGCAGCGGCACCCGGCAGCCGTCGCGGCCCCGCTCGGTGTGGCCGGAACGCTCCCACACGGGGTCCTGCAGGACGTCGTCGGGCAGCTCGACGTTGGGCAGCCCGAGTTCTTCGCCGTTGTAGACGAACACCGCGCCCGGCAGTGCCAGCATCACCAGCGCCATCGCCCGTGCTCGCGAAAGCCCCTGTGGGCCATCGCCGTAACGGGTCACCTCGCGTTCGACGTCGTGGTTGGACAGTGTCCACGTGGGCGGTGAGTCGGCCAGTTCGGCGGCGGCCAGCGAATTCTCGATCGCCTCGCGGACGGCCGCTGCGGTGAAATCGGCTCGTACCAAACGGAAATTGAAGCCCAGATGCAGTTCGTCGGGCCGGAGGTACTTGGCGAAATCCTCGTTGTCGAACACCCAGACCTCGCCGACGGTGGCGGCGTCGGGGTAGTCGTCGAGTACCGTCCGGATGCCGCGGTGAATGGCGTGCACGCCGTCGTTGTTGAACCGCGGATCGTCGACCCGGGTGGTGAGCATGACGCCTTCGGGATCGGCCATGTCCGGCAGGTCGGCCGGTTTCGCCATCCCGTGCGCCACGTCGATCCGGAATCCGGCGACGCCGCGGTCCAGCCAGAACCGCAGCGTCCGTTCCAGATCCGCAGGAACCTCCGGGTGGTCCCAGTTCAGGTCCGGCTGTGCGGCGTCGAACAGGTGCAGGTACCACTGGCCGGGGCTGCCGTCGGGTTCGGTGACCCGCGTCCAAGCGGGCCCGCCGAACACCGACCTCCAGTTGTTCGGTGGCAGAACGCCGTCCGGCCCGCGCCCATCGCGGAAGAGGTAGCGGTCGCGTTCGGGGCTGCCCGCGCCCGCGGCGAGCGCCGCCTGGAACCACGGGTGCGCCGAGCTGGTGTGGTTGGGGACCAGATCCATGGTGACCTTGATGCCCGCCGCACCGGCGGCGGCGAGCAGCCGGTCGAGCGCCGCCATTCCGCCGAACAGCGGGTCGACGTCACGCGGGTCGGCGACGTCATACCCGTGATCGACCATGGGGGAGACCATCACGGGGTTGAGCCACAGCGCGTCGACGCCGAGTGCGCGCAGATGGTCCAGGTGCGCGGTGACGCCGTCGAGATCGCCGACGCCGTCACCGTCGCTGTCGGCGAACGAGCGCGGGTAGAGCTGATAGAAGACCGCGCGGGACCGCCACCGCGGATCCGTCATCAGAACGCCGAGTTGACCATGTGCTGGGCGGCCATGTCGAAATAGTCGAGCAGCGCCTGCCGGTGCGCGTCGTCGATGGTCTCCGGGCCGATCGAGGCGAGCGCGCTGTGCATGCACCGTAGCCAGGCGTCACGCTCGAGGAAGCCGATCCGGAACGGGGCGTGCCGCATCCGCAGCCGGGGGTGGCCGCGTTCCTGGCCGTAGGTGCGGGGACCGCCCCAGTACTGCTCGAGGAACATCCGCAGCCGGTGCTCGGCGCCGTCGAGGTCGTCCTCGGGATACAGCGGGCGCAGGATTTCGTCGTCGCGGACCAGTTGGTAGAACCGCGACACCAGGAGATGGAAGGTCTCCGCTCCACCGACTTCGTCGTAGAACGACCGCTGCGCCTCTGTCACGGTCGCCATTGTCCACGAGGACGTGATGACGCGTTCCATGCGGGACTCGTCACGCGAAGTTCATCGAATGGTCCAGCTAAGACGCCAGAATTCTCGTGCGTTGTCTGTCGATCCGTGGTGAACTGTCAGCACGGAGGACGTATGTCGCAACGGAGGAAGGTCCGCGGCCACAGACTTCACGGCGCCGCGGCGGGTTCGCCTGTGTCGAGCCCGGCACTGTCATCACCCCTGCACGCAGTCGAATCAAGTCCCACCGACGGCTCGCTCTGGGGCCGCCGCCGCGTCCTGCTGCTGAATTCGACCTACGAACCGCTGACCGCGCTGCCCATGCGGCGCGCCGTGATCATGGTGCTGTGCGGCAAAGCCGATGTGGTCCACGCCGATCCGTCCGGTCCCGTCATACACTCGGCGACCCGCGCGGTCGCCGTCCCGTCGGTCATCCGGCTGCGTAGCTATGTGCGGGTCCCATATCGGGCCCGCATTCCCATGACCCGGGCCGCTTTGATGCACCGGGACCGGTTCCGCTGCGCGTACTGCGGAGGCAAGGCCGACACCGTCGACCACGTCGTGCCGCGCAGCCGCGGTGGTGAGCACTCCTGGGAGAACTGCGTCGCGGCGTGTGGCCCGTGCAATCACCGCAAGGCCGACCGGCTACTGAGCGAACTCGGCTGGACCCTGCACGCGGTGCCGTTGCCGCCCAAAGGACAGCACTGGCGACTGCTCTCGGCGGTCAAGGAGCTCGATCCGGCCTGGGTGCGGTATCTCGGCGAAGGCGCCGCCTGACATCCGCGCGCGGATTGCCCCTGTCCTCAGCGTGAGCGGTGCGCGTACTGATACGGTTTGCGCGTGAGCATTGCACTTACTCATTCGCTGCTCGGTGGCGTGCCGCTGGCGCTGCTGCTGGTGCTTGGCGCGCTGTTCTTGCTGCGCAAGAGTCCGCATCCGGACACCTACAAGATGACCGACAAGTGGACCCACGCCCCGATCCTGTGGGCGGCCGAGGAACCGGCGGATCACGGCCACGGCGGCCATGACTCGCACCTGACTGTGGGAGGTGGCGCAAGTGGCAAGTGGTAGCCAGACCGAGGTCGCAAACATCGATCCGGCCAACCTGCCGTACGGCTACGCCGTCACGTACAGCGGCCGCATCTCCGGCGTCACCGAGCCCGGTGAACTGTCGGTGCACTACCCGTTCCCGGTCAAGGACCTGGTGTTCCTCGACGACGCCCTGAAGTACGGCTCGCGCGCCGCCGGCGCCCGCTTCGCCGTCTACATCGGCGACCTGGGTGCGGACACCGCCGCCACCGCGCGTGAGGTGCTGGCCACCGTGCCGACGCCGAACAACGCAGTGCTGCTGGCCGTCTCGCCGAACCAGAAGGCCATCGAGGTCGTCTACGGCGCCGAGGTCCGCGGTCGCGGTATCGAAGAGGCTGCCCCGCTGGGTGTGTCCGCGGCTGCGGCGTCGTTCAAGCAGGGCAACCTGATGGACGGCCTGATCAGCGCGGTCCGCGTGCTGAGCGCCGGCGTCTCGCCCGCCTGATTTCATTCACCCTGCCGGGTGCGGACCACTGGTTCGCACCCGGCAGAGTGCTATCCAGGGTCGGCCGACCTGGCGCTGAGAGGTCGTTCACTCACGCGAATGTGCCGCGTCGGCAGGGTTCAGTGCGCGGCAGGGTAGCGCTTGCGCAGGCGGGCCTCATAGCCCGGCTGCAACGCGGTGCGGCTGATGTCGCCGTCGTAGTGCGCCAGCACGCGGGGATCCATCACCCGGCGCCACAGCGGCGGGCAGATGGCCAGCAGCAGCATCGTTCCGTAACCGCCCGGCAGCTGCGGCGCCTCATCGGCATGGCACAGCGCCTGGTACCGACGCATGGGGTTGGCGTGGTGGTCGGAGTGCCGCTGCAGGTGGAACAGGAAGACGTTGGCGATCACGGTGTTGCTGTTCCAGCTGTGCCCGGCGCGCACCCGCTCGTACCGGCCATTGGGCAACTTCTGCCGCCGCAGGCCGTAGTGCTCCAGGTAGTTGACCGTCTCCAGCAGGAAGATGCCGATCACGGCCTGGCCGAAAAGCCACGGCAGCACAATGGGTCCGAACCACACCGCCAGGATGATGAACAGCACGACGCTCAGCAGCCAGGCGTTGAGGACCTCGTTGTGCAGCGACCACTTGGACTTGTGCACGCGGGCGAGTCGCTCGGATTCCAGCTTCCAGGCCGACCGCAGACTGCCGATGACCGAACGGCCGATGAAGGCATACAGGCTCTCGCCGAGGCGCGAGCTGGCCGGGTCCTCCGGCGTCGCCACCCGCACGTGGTGACCGCGGTTGTGCTCGACGAAGAAGTGGCCGTAGCAGGTCTGGGCCAGGGCGATCTTGGAGAGCCGGCGCTCGGACATGCCGCGCTTGTGGCCGAGCTCGTGGGCGGCGTTGATCGCGATACCGCCGACCGTCCCGACCGCGGCCATGAGGCCCAGCTTGTCGGCCAGCGACATGCTCACCCAGCCGCCGCCGGCCCACAGCCAGCACGCGAAGATCAGCGACAGATACTGCGCCGGCAGGAAGAGGTGCGTGGCGATCCGGTAGAACGGGTCGTCCTCCAGGCTGCGCAGGTCGCCGGGAGCCTTCTCGGCCTCGGGGCCGACGATGTGGTCGAGCAGCGGGACCAGCCCGAACGTCAGCACCGACCCCGTCCACCAGAACGCGTCCATGCCGGTGAGCCAGACCAGCAGCCACGACAGGCCGACCATTCCGGGGGTGATGGGACCCAGCAGCCACACGTAGCGCTTGCCGTCGCGCCATTTCGACTTGGCAGCGGGGGCGGGCTGGGCGGCGGGAGTGTCGGGCGCCTCGGGCGCGTGGGGTTGCGACGCCTCCTGGCTCGCGCGCAATGCCGACAACACCCCGTATTCGTACCCGTATTCGGCCGTTTGCGCAAATACAAGTCGGTTGCCAGAGCCACTTCCTGTCCGTTTTCTCATCGTTATCCAGCAAATTGTTTGAGCCGTCAGCGCGCGAGGGTATTCGGGATGGTCGCCCGGCCTCGGTCCCGGCGGTTGGGCAGCCGTGGTCCGGTCGCCGCCGTCGCCACCAAACTTGCAGGTAGAGTGCCATACACCGATATGGGTGACGTACGACATACCGGGCGTCGGGCGGGGCGGACGACGCGCTGGCGGCCGGATCCCGCACGGCGGCGGAAACTCCGCGCCATCGTGTAATTTTTGAGATGAATCCGTTATTCGGAGGCCGGCAGGCGACTGGCTTCGGGTTAGCTGGCGGTCAGGCGGAAGGACGATCTTGGCAGTGATGCACGGCCGGCATCGACACATCCGGTGCTGGGGCGCGGCCGCGGCAGGTCGCCGATGAGCCCCATCAGCCGGCGCCAGTTCCTCGGCGGTGCGGCGGTGGTGGGCGTCGCCGGGGCGGCGGGAATCGGGGCCCTCGTCGAACGATCACGCGACCGTACGGAGTCCCGCAAGCATTTTTCGGCCATCGTCATCGGCAGCGGCTACGGCGGGGGAGTCTCCGCGCTGCGCCTGGGACAGGCCGGTATCGAGACACTGGTCATCGAACAGGGCCGGCTCTGGGACAAGCCCGACGACGACGGCAAGCGCTTCTCCAAGATGCTGCCCGCCGACACCCGCGCCGGCTGGTTCACGAAGATTCCGCCGAGCCTGGTCACCTCCTTCGGTGGCTTCACCGTCGAGCAGGTGGCCGAGCACGCGCCGTCGCCGCAGCCGATCCAGGCCGGCATCTGTCAGAAGGTGACGCACGGTGCCCACGACGTCTTCCGGGGCCTGGCCGTCGGTGGTGGCTCGATGGTCAACGCGGGCATCGCCGCCATCCCGACGCCGCGCCAGATCGACAAGGCGTTCCCCGACATCGGCGCCGACGAGTTCCTGCGCACCTATGTCGAACGCGCCAAGACGTCGCTGAAGATCAGTTACCGCGACATGGCCTGGTTCGAGCAGACCCCGTGCTTCCAGTACGCCCGCGCGGGCCGCAAGTACGCGGCGGCGGCCGGCTACAAGGTCGACTACAACGGCAGCTCGTACTCGTTCGACTACCTGGTCAAAGAGGCGGCCGGCCAGGTGCCGCAATCGTCGCTGGCGTTCGAGCAGCAGTTCGGCAACAACTACGGCCGGTTCGGCAGCGTCGACCAGACCTACCTTGCCGACGCGCTCAAGACCGGCCACGTCACGCTGCGCCCGCTGACCGAGGTCATCTCGATCCGTCAGGAGCGTTCGGGTGAGTTCGTGGTGTCCACCCGCGAGATCGACCGCTGGGGCAAGGAGCTGTCGAAGGCCGAATTCGGTTGTGACCAGCTGTATCTGGCGGCCGGTGTGCTCGGCACCACCAAGCTGCTGCTGAAGGCGCGCGAGACCGGGGACCTGGCCCACCTCAATGATCAGATCGGTAAGGGCTACGGCAACAACGGTGACGTGATGGTCGGGCACAACCTGGCCAAGAGCGATCCGGCCGGCACCACCCAGTCCCTGATGGGCATGATCAACATCGACGGCCGCGACGACCCGGACAATCCGGTGTACGCCAGCATGTTCTCCATGCCGCTGCCGGTGGAGACCTACCTGCTCGGGTACTACGTCATGGTCGACACCGGGGACCGGGCCGACATCACCTACGACCGCCAGTCCGACACCGCGACGATCCAGTGGACCGATGCCTTCGCGGCGAACAACGAGGCCAGGGCGAAGCAGGTCTTCGACAAGATCCTGAAGGCCAACAAGGTCGACTACCGCAACGACCTGTTCAGCGGAAAAGTGTTTGCGCCCAACACCGTTCACCCACTGGGTGGATGCGTCCGGGGCAAGGCCACAGACGCGTTCGGGCGGGTGAACGGCCACCGCAACCTGTTCGTCAACGATGCGTCGCTGATGCCCGGGCACCTCGGCTGCAACCCGTACATGACCATCACCGCGCTCGCTGAGCGCAACATCGAGGGCATCCTGCAGGGCCGCACCTAGCCGGTGGCCAGGTGCGGCCCATGCAGTCGCGTCAGCTCACGTCGAAGGCACGGGCGCGCAGCGAACGCTCCACTCCCGCACGGCCTTCCAGCACCAGGCGGCGCAGGGCCGGCGGAATCTCCGGATCGGACAGGTACCGGTCGGCGGCGTCGAGGCCGGCCTGGCTGATGTCCCACGACGGGTACAGGCCGATGACCACGGTCTGGGCCACCTCACTCGAGCGCCGCTCCCACACCCCGGAGATCGCCGCGAAGTAGCGGTCCCGGAACGGGTCCAGCAGCTCGGTCTGGCCCGGCTGGACCAGACCGCCGACGATGGCGCGCGTGGTGATGTTCGCCAGGGTGTCGTCCTCGATGACCTGTTGCCACGCAGCCTCTTTCACCGCGGCCTGCGGGCGCGCGGCGGCGGCGGCAGCGGCACTGCGCCGGCCGGCGGCCGTCGGATCCTGCTCGGCCTCGGCGTCGATGAACGGCGTCTGCGTGCCGTCCGCGTCGATGACGCCGGCACGCGCGAGCGCCGTCACGATGCGCCAGCGCAGATCGGTGTCGATCACCAGCCCCGTCATGTTGACCGCGGCGGGCTCGTTGTCCAACAGCGTCGACAGCACCGCGATGTGGTTCGGCGCCAGCACCGACGTGCACAGCGCGTTGATGTACGCCAGCTGGTGGTCCGATCCCGGCGACGAATCCCGCGCCAGGTCCAGCAGGGCATCACCGAAAGCGGGCCAACCGATTTCGGCCGCCCACGCCGGATCGGCGTAGGAGGTCAGCGCCGTCTGCGCCTGCAGCACCAGCCGCTGAGCGACGCCCACCTCGGACTCGGCGTGCAGCCCGCTCATCACGAGGGCGACGAACTCGCGGGCCTTCATCTCGGCCTCGCGCGTCATCTCCCACGCCGCCGACCATGCCAGGGTCCGGGGGAGCGGGTCGTCGATGTCGGCGATCCGGCTCAGCACCGTCTGCAACGACGCGGGATCGAGCCGCATCGAGCAGTAGGTCAGGTCGTCGTCGTTGACCAGGACCAGCTTGCCGCGCGAAACCCCCACCAGGGCAGGAACATCCGTCACCGGGCCCTCGACGTCGAGCTCCTCGCGGTGCACCCGGACCAGCTTGCCGGAGCCGTCGTCGTCGTAGATGCCCACCGCGAGCCGGTGCACGCGCGTCTCGCCGGCACCGGGCGCCGCGCCGCTCTGGGTGATGGCGAACCGCGTGAACGCCCCGGCGCCGTCGACGTCGAAATCGGCCCGCAGCGTGTTCAGGCCCGTGGTCTTGAGCCACTGCTGGCCCCAGTCCGACAGGTCCCGGCCCGACGACTTCTCCAGCGCGCCGAGCAGATCGGCGAATGTGGCGTTGTCGTACGCGTGGTCGTGGAAGTAGTCGCGCAGGCCCGACAGGAACGGCTCCAGCCCGACATAGGCAACCAGCTGCTTGAGCACGCTGGCGCCCTTGGCGTAGGTGATGCCGTCGAAGTTCACCTCGACCGCGGCCAGGTCGGGGATGTCCGCGGCCACCGGGTGGGTCGACGGCAGTTGGTCCTGCCGGTAGGCCCAGGACTTCTCCACATTCGCGAAGGTGGTCCAGGCCTGCTTGTACTCGGTGGCCTCGGCCTGGCACAGCACCGAGGCGAAGGTGGCGAAGGACTCGTTGAGCCACAGGTCATCCCACCACCGCATGGTGACCAGGTCGCCGAACCACATGTGGGCCATCTCGTGCAGCACGGTCTCGGCACGCCGCTCGTACGAGTAGCGCGTGACCTTGGACCGGAAGACGTAGTCCTCGAGGAACGTCACGGCGCCGGCGTTCTCCATGGCGCCCGCGTTGAACTCCGGCACGAACAGCTGGTCGTACTTGCCGAACGCGTACGGCGTCCCGAAGTTGTTGTGGTAGAAGGAGAATCCCTGCTTGGTCTCGGTGAACAGCCGCTCGGCGTCCATGAACTCGGCGAGCGAGGCGCGGCAGAAGATGCCCAGCGGAATGTCCCCGTGTTCGTCGCTGTAGACGTCGTCCCACCGGGCGTACGGGCCGGCGATGAGGGCCGCCAGGTACGTGCTCATCTTCGGGGTGGTGGCGAATCGATGGACCGTCCCCGTATCTGATGTCGCCGCCGGGGCGGCTCCGGCCGACGTGCCGGCCCCGTTGGAGATCACCTGCCAGTGCGCCGGCGCGGTCACCGACACGTCGAAGGTGGCCTTGAGGTCCGGCTGGTCGAAGCAGGCGAACATCCGCTTGGCGTCAGCGGTTTCGAACTGCGAGTAGAGGTAGACCTCACCGTCGACCGGGTCGACGAAGCGGTGCAGTCCCTCACCGGTGTTGGAGTAACGGCAGTCCGCGTCGACCACGACGACGTTCTGCTCGGCGAGCCCGGCCAGCGGCACGCCCGTCGATTCGTCGTAGGCGGACACGTCGATGGGTTGCCCGTTGAGGGTCGCGCTGCGGATGGAGTCGGCCGCGATGTCGATGACGGTGTTGGCGCCGGGAAGGGCGCTGAACGTCACCGTGGTGACGGAGCGGAACGTGCGCTCGCTCGGTGCGCCGGCTCCGTCGGTGAGGTCGAGATCGATGCGGTAGTTGTCAACGGTCACCAGCGCGGCGCGCTCGGCGGCCTGGTCGCGGGTCAGGTTCGGAAGTGCCACGTCACCAACTTAGGGGACAACCGGTTGCCGTGACCGGGAACATAGGGACGCCGGGCATAGTTGTTGGCAACGAGATCTGTACCGACTCAGTAAGGACGAGCAATGGCCGACGCCACCGCCACGAAAGACCCAGCCGTCAAGAAAGATGTCGCGGGGTTCTGGTTCGACCCGCTGTGCCCGTGGGCCTGGATCACCTCCCGCTGGATTCTCGAGGTCCAAAAGGTCCGCGACATCGACATCGAGTTCCACGTCATGAGCCTGGCGGTGCTGAACGAGGGCCGCGACCTGCCCGAGCAGTACCAGGAAATGATGAAGAAGGCCTGGGGTCCGGTCCGCGTCGCCATCGCGGCGGAGGAAGCCGTCGGTTCCGAGGTGCTGGCGCCGCTGTACACCGCGATGGGCACCCGGATTCACAACCAGGGCAACAAGGATTTCGACGTGGTCATCGCCGAGTCGCTCGAAGAACTCGGCCTGCCCGCCGAGCTCGCGGAGGCAGCCACCAGCGACAAGTACGACGAGGCGCTGCGCAAGAGCCACCACGCCGGCATGGATGCCGTCGGCCCCGATGTCGGCACCCCGACCATCCACGTCAACGGCGTCGCTTTCTTCGGTCCGGTGCTGTCGCGCATCCCGCGGGGCGAAGAGGCCGGCAAGCTGTGGGACGCGTCCGTGATTTTCGCCGCCTACCCGCACTTCTGGGAGCTCAAGCGCTCCCGCAACGAGGCGCCCGAATTCGACTGACCGCAATCACCCGCTAGTCACGCTCACCAGGGTCGGCCCGGGTAATCTCGTCGGCGTTCCGCAAGGAACGTCTGGACGCGGTTACCGTGGCCAGACACATCCGAAACATGAGCCACAACGATGCAACTGGTGGGGAGCGACGTGCCGACGGACAGTTTCGTCCTTCGACGTGCGGGTTTGAGTAGGATGCGCTGATGTCGCTGGAGACGGGCGCAACCTTCGCCGGGTACACCGTGCGCCGGTTGCTGGGCTCAGGGGGAATGGGCGATGTGTACCTCGTCCAGCACCCCCGGCTGCCCCGCCTCGACGCCATGAAGGTGCTCCGGGAAACCGCCTCCACCAACGACGAATTCCGCATCCGCTTCGAGCGCGAAGCGAACATCGCCGCGGGTCTGTGGCACCCGCACATCGTCGGCCTGCACGACCGCGGCGAGTTCGAGAGCCGGCTGTGGATCACCATGGACTACGTCGACGGCACCGATGCCGCCCAGCTGGTCAAGTACGAGTACCCGAACGGCCTGCCGCTGGAGCTCGTCGTCGACATCGTCAAGGCCATGAGCTCGGCCCTGGACTACGCGCACCAGCGCGGCCTGCTGCACCGCGACATCAAGCCGGCCAACATCCTGCTCAGCAACATCGACACCGACGAGCGGCGAATCCTGCTGAGCGACTTCGGCATCGCCCGCCAGATCGGTGAGGTGACGGGCCTGACGTCGGCCAACCTGGCGATCGGCACCGTCTCCTACTCGGCGCCCGAGCAACTGATGGGCGGCGAGATCGACGGCCGCGCCGACCAGTACGCGCTGGCCGCGACCGCCTACCGGTTGCTCACCGGACAGACGCCGTACCAGGACACCAACCAGATCGCGGTCATCAGCCAGCACCTCAGCGCGCCACCGCCCAAGGCAAGTGACCTCAAGCCGTGGCTCGAACCGCTGAACGAGGTGCTGATCAAGGCCATGGGCAAGTCGCCCGAGGACCGCTTCGACTCCTGCACCAAGTTCGCGCGAGCCTTCGAGCGGCAGGCCGAACTGGTCACCGAGTCACCCACGCTGAACCTGCGCACCGCGGAACTGAAGCTGCCGACCGTCACTCCCGTGGTGACCCCGGAACCGGCCGCCGAGCCGCCGTCCGCCCCCGAGGTGACGCCGCCGCCGGTCGCCCCGCCGCCGGTGGTGTCGGCCGAACCCGTGCCCGAGCCGGAACCGGCGCCTGGCCCCGAGCCGGAACCCGAACCGGTCGCGCCAGAGCCCGTCGCGCCGCCGCCGGCTCCGGAACCGCCCGTGCCGCCCGTGCCACCGGTGTCGCCACCGTCGGTCGACCCGGTCTCGGAGCCGACGCCGCCGCCGGTGCCGCAGCGCGGCCCTGTCGGGCCGCCGCCCGACCCGAAACCGTTTCGGCCGGAACCTGATTCGTCGCCGTCGGCCCCGCCGTACCGGCAGCCGGTGCCTGGGCCACCGCCCATACCGCCGCAGCGGCCCGTCCGGCCGACGCACGAGACGGTGTCGCCGACGGTGGTCCTGCCGGTCATCCCCGCAGACCCGGCGGCGCACGCCGCACCCGGAGTCGGCCGTCCCACCGCACCGCCCCCGCCGTCGTACTCGCAACTCGCGGCCGACATCGGCAAGACGCCACCGGGCCGTGGCCAGTCCTCGGGTGGCAAGACCAAGATCTGGGTGATCGGTGGCGCCATCGCCGCCGTGATCGTGGTGCTGATCGGTGTCGTGCTGCTGAATTCCGGTGACGATTCGAGTGGGCCCTCGGACGCCTCGGGAACCAGCACCCAGAGTTCCGGGGCGAACACGCCATCGTCGTCGCACAAGCCCGCACCGCCGGTGCTCGTGGGTACGCCCGGTAACTACCAGACCATCGCGACCTACCTGAAGAGCAACAACATTCAGGAATCGCTGGTGCACCGCAACGAACCCGGCGCACCGGTGGTGACCATGCCCATGCCGCCGGGCTGGGCTGACGCCGGACCGCAGACGCCGGCCTTCGCCTACCAGTCGATCGTCTACAACGGCCCGAGTGCCGGCAACTACCGGCCCAGCGCCACGGCGTTGATCTCGCGCCTCGGCCCGAACGCCGATGCGCAGAAGATCCTCGACTTCGCGCCGGGTGAACTGAACAACCTGCCGGGATTCACCCCGACCGACACCGGCACGCCCGGGACCGTCGACGGCCACAAGTCGTTCCAGATCGCCGGTTCCTGGAACTCCAACGGGGTGACCAAGCTCATCACCCAGAACACCGTCGTCATCCAGGACGGCACCGGGCTCTACGTCATGCAGATCAACATCGACGGCGTCGCCGATCAGGCCGAGATCATCAAGCAGATCACCGAGGCCATCGACCGCGACACCAAGATCGCCGCGGGCTGAGCCGGCGAGTGTGTGGGGCCGGCTGAGCCGGCGAGTGGGCCGGCCGAGCCACTGATTCTGTCCCGGGCCGCTGTTCTGCCAGAATGTGCGCCATGCGCGTATATCTCGGAGCCGACCACGCCGGATACGAACTCAAGCAGGCCCTGCTCGACCATCTGACCGCGGCCGGCCACCAGGCCGTCGACTGCGGTGCCTTCGCCTACGACGCGGAGGACGACTACCCGGCATTCTGCATCGACGCCGCCAAGCGCACCGTCGAGGACCCGGGCAGCCTGGGCATCGTCATCGGCGGCTCGGGCAACGGCGAGCAGATCGCGGCCAACAAGGTGCCGGGCGTGCGCTGTGCGCTGGCGTGGAGTGTCGAGACCGCGCAGCTGGCTCGCGAGCACAACAACGCGCAGGTGATGGGCATCGGTGGCCGCATGCACAGCACCGAAGAGGCCTTCGCCATCGTCGATGCCTTCCTGGCCGCCGAGTGGTCGCAGGCCGAGCGGCACCAGCGCCGCATCGACATCCTGGCCGAGTACGAGAAGACGCACGTGGCCCCCGAGGTTCCGGGCGCTCCCGCCTGATTCCCGAGGCCTGACTCGTGCCGGAGGGGCATACCCTCCACCGGCTGGCCCGCCTGCACCAGCAGCGTTTCGGGCGGGCGCCGGTGGTCGTCAGCAGTCCGCAGGGCCGGTTCGCCGATGCCGCGGCCGCCGTCAGCGGCCGGGTGCTGCGTAAGGCGGACGCCTGGGGCAAGCATCTGTTCCACCACTACGACGGTGGTGCGGTGGTGCACGTCCACCTCGGGCTGTACGGCACGTTCACCGAGCAGCCACTGCCGATGACGGCGCCCGTCGGGCAGGTGCGCATGCGTATGGTCGGGGCCGAATTCGGGACCGACCTGCGCGGCCCGACGGTGTGTGAGCTGATCGACGAGGGCGGCGTCGACGATGTCGTGGCCCGGCTCGGTGCCGATCCGCTGCGTCGCGACGCCGACCCGGGATTGGCCTGGGCGCGAATCAGCAAGTCCCGCAGGTCAATCGGATCGATGCTGATGGACCAGACGGTGATCGCCGGTGTCGGCAACGTCTACCGCAGCGAGGTGCTGTACCGGCACCGGATCGACCCGCACCGTCCGGGCACCCAGTTGACCGAGGCCGAATTCGCCGAGCTGTGGACCGATCTGGTCGCGCTCATGAAGGTCGGGGTGCGGCGCGGCAAGATCGTCGTCGTGCGCCCGGAAGACGACCACGGCGCGCCGTCCTATGCCGCCGACCGGCCGCGCACGTACGTCTACCGACGGGCGGGGGAGGCGTGCCGCGTGTGCGGCGCCACCGTCCGCACCGAGGTCATGGAGGGGCGAAACCTGTTCTGGTGCCCCAACTGTCAGGTGTGACGGCTAGTCGCCGCCACCGCCGCAGCCGCCACCGCAACCACCGCCACAGCTGCTGCCGCCGCCACCGCAGCTGCTACCCGAGTCGCTGCTCCCGGAGTCCCAGCTACCGCTGCCGGCATCCCAGCCGCCGTTGTTGTCGTTCCAGCTGACGTCCTGGCCCTGGCCGGAGTCCGCGAACTGGCTCTGATCGAGGCCCTGCTGGTAGCCCTGGTCGAATCCCGAGCCGTATCCGGACTCGAAACCCGATGCGCCGTAACTGACTCCGTGCATGCCGTCGAACAGTGCGTCGAACAACAGCACCGAACCCACACCCCACGCCCCGGCGACCAGCGCCGGCTTCCACCACGGCTCGGAGTACCAGCCCTCGGGAACCGGGCGCCCGGCGACCCGGCCGCCGGGGTAGTAATTCGGTGTGGCGGCCGTCGGGCCCGGTGAGGCCTGAATCTGCCTGCCGTCGAACTGGATTCGGCGGTCCTCGGTGACCGAACCCGCGCCGCGCTGGCCGGCCAGCTCCTGCAGCGGGGGACCGGGGTCGATGCCCATGGCGGTCCGGGCGGCCCGTACGTAGTACAGCCCTTCCATCGCGCTCTGTTTCGCAAAGGCCGCCTGCTGGGCGGTGGTGGCCTGTTCGATCTGCGACGCGGCGGCGTTGTAGCGCTCGGACGCGTCGGCCAGGGCCTGGCGTGAGGCGTCATCGGTGCCGGTCAGGTTGAACACCTGGCCGCCGAGCATCTCGATGACGCGCCGGGCGTCGGCTTTCGCGTTGGCCAGCGCGGCAGCCTTGTTGGCCTTGTTCTGCCTGCTGAACAGGAAGAACCCAATGGCCGCGATGACGATCAGGATGAGCACGAACTCCATGGAGGCAGCTTACCGATGACCACCGTCACATAGATATGGACATCTATGTCCATATCTATTACGGTCGTCGTCATGAACCTGACATTCCACGTCTTCGACACCGAACGCGGTGTGCTGGCGACCGCACCCGGAATCGTCACCAGCTATCCCGGTGGCGACACCGCGGTCCGTGAACTGGAACCGCTCGGCCCGGGCCTGCGCCCCGTCGCCTGGAACCATTGCGGTGCAATCGATTACGCCGCGGTCGGGCAGTGGTCGGCCTTCCACCGCAACCGGTCGGCCGATGCTCCGGTGCTCGTGGCGCCGTACCTGCCGTCGGCCCGCGGTGATCACGACCCGACCGACGACGCCCGCGTCGCCGCCCGGCTCACCGCCGCGACAGGCGTGGCGCACATCGTGACGGTGGACCCGCACTCACCGGTCTGGGCCGACGAGGCCCGGCGCGGGGGAGCGGCCGTCACCGTCATCGAGGCCGTGGACCTGGTGGGCTGCGCCGCGCACCACCCGGGTTGGGCGGGCGTCGTCGCACCCGACAAGGGGGCCCGCGACCGCGCCGGCCGGGTGGCGTCCCGATTGGGCGTGCCGCTGTATGTCGCTGGGAAGCAACGCAATCCGGCCGACGGCAAGTTGTCGGGGTTCGTCGCTCCCGAAGGTCTGCCGGACCGCGGCCGACTGCTGGTGATCGACGACATCTGCGACGGCGGCGGCACCTTCGCCGGGCTGGCCGATGCCATCCGGACAAGCCGGCCCGAGCTGGCCCTGCATCTGTGGGTCAGTCACGGCTGCTTCACCGGCCGCTGGCGCGAGAACCTCGCCGGCTACGCCTCCGTCACCAGCACCGACTCCCGCGCCACGCCCGACGGTGTGCAAGTCCAGCCGCTGGAACCGTTCATCGTCCGCGCACTGACCACCTTGACCTGAGGACTTTCCCAATGACCATCGAAGCAACCACCACGTACCGGCCGGAAACCATTGCGGCCCTGGACGTCCTGATGGACACCGACGCCTACAAGCTGGACCACCGGCGCCAGTACCCGGCCGGCACCGAGTACGTCTACTCCAACCTGACGGCCCGCGGCAGCCGCATCCCCGGCGTGAGCTGGACGGCGTTCTTCGGCCTGCAGGCGTACCTGCGCGACCTGAATCAGCGGTGGAACGCATTCTTCGCCGCCGACATCGACGAGGTGTGCCGAGCCTACGTGGAGCGGGTCACCCAGGTGTTGGGGCCCAACGACGTTGGCGCCGAACACATCCGGCAGCTGCACGCGTACGGCAGACTGCCGCTGCGGGTGCGCGCGCTGCCGGAGGGCACCATCGTCCCGGTCGGTGTCCCGTACCTGACCGTCGAGAACACCGCGCCCGAATTCTTCTGGCTGACCAACTACATCGAGACCGAGATGTCGGCCGCGCTGTGGCAGCCCATCACGTCGGCGACCACCGCGTGGCGCAACCGGACACTGCTGGACGCCCGCGCGCGCGACACCGGCGCCGACCCGGCCGCCGTCGACTGGCAGGGGCACGACTTCTCCTTCCGGGGCATGGCCGGCAGCGCGGCCGCCGCCGCCTCGGGTGCCGCGCACCTGTTGGCGTTCACCGGCACCGACTGCCTGCCCGCACTGGGCTGGATCGACCGGAACTACCCGGGCTCGCCCGAGGGCACCGTGATCGGCGGCAGCGTGCCGGCCACCGAGCACAGCGTCATGTGCGCGGGCGCCCGGGACGACGAAGTCGCCACGTTCGCGCGGCTGCTGGACCTGTATCCGACCGGCATCGTGTCGATCGTCAGCGACACCTGGGACCTGTGGCACGTCTGCACCGGAATCCTGCCCACGCTGAAAGACACGATCATCGCGCGCGACGGCAAGGTGGTGATCCGCCCGGACAGCGGTGACCCCGAACGCATCCTGTGCGGCGACCCGCAGGCCCCGGCCGGCAGCCCTGCCAACAAGGGCGTGGTGAACCTGCTGTGGGAGGTGTTCGGCGGCACCGTCAACGCGGCCGGCTACCGGGAACTGGATCCGCACATCGGCGTCATCTACGGCGACTCGATCACCCACGACCGGGCCGACGCCATCACCGCCAACCTGGCGGCCCAGGGCTACGTGTCCACCACGCCGGTACTCGGATTCGGTTCGTACACATACCAATACGTCACGCGGGACACGTTCTCCATCGCGATGAAGGCCACCTGGGTGCAGATCGACGGTCGCGGCCGGGACATCGCCAAGGCGCCGGTCACCGACCCGGGCAAGCGCAGCGCACGGGGCCGGTTGGCCGTGATCCGCGACGAGCGGGGGCGCCTGACGTTGGTGCAGGGCGCGGCCGGTCTCGTCGAGACGACGGACGCCATGCGGACGGTGTTCGAGGACGGCGTCGTCGTCAACCCGGTGACCTTCGCGGAGGTGCGCGCTACCGTGCGACGTGAGTGGGCGGCATACGCCGCCGGCGAGGAGGACGCCCGTCATGGCTGAGTCGCCGGCCACCTGGCTGAGCGTCGACGTTTTCGCGGTGAGCCCCGGCGACGAGCCGGGGCTCATCCTCGCGCGTCGGCAGCGTCAACCTCATCAGGGTGACTGGGCGCTGCCCGGTGTGGTGCTCGATGCGGCCAACGGCGAGACGGTCGCGGCGGCGGCGCACCGCGCGCTGCGGGACCGGGCCGGCGCCGAGCCGATCGAGGGACCGCCGACGGTGGCCCTCGTCGTGTCCGACCCGCAGCGCGACGAGCGTGGCCACACCGTGTCACTGGTGAACGTGATGCGCGCGCAACCCGGCGGCGACGACGTTCTCGTGGTGCGCACCGGCGAACCCGTGCCGCCGCTGCCCTTCGGGCACAACGCGATGATCAGGGACACCGCGGCGACGGTGTCGCAGCGACTGTTGTCGGACCCCGCGACCGTCGCGGCGATGTTCGGCGCCGGCTGCACGGCCGGTGAGGTCTGCGAGCTGACCGAGCTGCTGTTCCACCTGTCCGGCGGCACGGGAGCCGAGCCGATTCCGTTGGCGGCGATGCGGCGCCGGCTGGAACGGGCGCCGCTGTTCACCCCGGACGGCAGCCGGCCCGCGCACACCCGGCCGGTGACGGTGTACCGGGTCGCCGGATAAACGTCTACTGCGTAAACGCTGGCAAATTGCTGGGGCATATGGGTCGGCGCGGTGCGAGGCGCGCACGTTACGTTCCTGTGAACACGCCACCGACCTGGGAAAATGGCTTCACTATGAGTCGCGACCTGCTGATTTACGGGATACGCTCCCGGCACCCTGCTGGGAGGAGATCGACTTATGGCAGACGCAGAGACCGAACCGGTGGCAAACGCTCACACCGCATCGGCACCGACGGGCTGGTTCACCACCGACACCGGCAAGGTGCTGATAATCGGGGGCGGTGCTGTCCTCATCTTGTTGATCCTGTTGGGGATCGGATCGCTCGCCGGATTCAAGATCCCCCCGCCAGCGCCTGAGCCCCCGGCCACCCCCACCAGCTCGACCACGTCGGCTCCCGCCGCCACATCGTCGGCCTCGACGACCACCACACCGGCCCCGGCACCTGCGCCTGCACCGGCCCCCACGCCGACGACGACCGCGCCCACGACCCCCGCGCCCGCGCCACCGACCCGTCCCTCGACGGCGACGACCCAGGCCCCGACGACCTACACGCCGCCCGCCCGCCAGTACACGCCGCCGGCCAGCGCACCGGCCCCGGCGCCTCCGCCCGCCCCGTCACCGTCGGCGACCGCGACCGCGACGGCGAGCTCGGAAGCCCCCGCCCCGGCCAATCCGCCGCAGTTCAACGTCATTCGCACGACCAACGGCGTGGCGCGGCCGATTCCGGGTAGCAGCTAGGCGCGCGGGGAGACCCGAGCGCACAAACAAAACTGCACGGCCGTTAATGTTGGTGAAGTGTCACAGCAACTTCCCAGCGTCACGGTGTCCCCGTCGTGGCAGAAGCGGTTCGACTTCTTCAACGCCTACGGTCTGCCGAACTCGACGCCGGAGTCCAAGGCCGCCTACAAGGCCCTGACGTTCCTGGAGCGGGTGAAGCTAACCTCGAACATCCTGGCTTTCCTGTTCGGCCCCATCTACTTCTTCGTCAAGGGCATGTGGCGCAAGGGGCTGACGCTGCTCGGGATCTTCGTCGCGGTGGAGGTGGTGCTCGTCGTCCTCAACGTGTCGGATTCCCTCGCCCGTGCCATCGGATTCGGTCTTGCCGCCATCGGTATGTCGACCGCGAACTACGCGTACTACCTGCACGTGGTGCGGGGGAGCCAGTCGTGGAACCTGTTCGAGGGGCACGGCCGGCAGCGCTAGCTGCCGTCGAGCGCCAACCGCTGCAGCTGCCGCGGGCTCAGTGCGGTGCGCCGGACATCGCCGTCGTAGAGGGCAAGGACGCGCGGATCCATCACGCGGCGCCACAACGCCGGAACGAGGCTGAGGACCAGCATCGCGGTGTAGTTGCTCGGCAGCTGCGGCGCATCCTCGGCGTGCCGGATCACCTGGTAGCGATGTGACGGGTCGATGTGGTGGTCGGAGTGCCGCTGCAGATGCAGCAGGAACACGTTCATGATCACGGTGTTGCTGTTCCAGCTGTGCGACGGGCGCAGCCGCTCGTAGCGACCCGACGGCAGTTTCTGTCGGCGCAGTCCGTAGTGCGACAGGTAGTTCATGGCCTCGAGCAGGAAGATGCCGATGAGCGCCTGGCCGAACAGCCACGGCAGCACCACGGGCCGGAACCACAGGGCCAGCCCGGCGAACAGGATGAGGCTCAACAACCATGCGTTGAGCACGTCGTTGCGTAGGCTCCAGCGTGAATGGCCTTGGCGGCCAAGACGTTTGGCCTCGATTCGCCACGCCGAGCGGGTGCTGCCGACGACCGAGCGCACGACGAAGAAGTACACGTTCTCGCCGAAGCGGGCACTGGCCGGGTCCTCCGGCGTCGCGACGCGGACGTGGTGTCCGCGGTTGTGTTCGACGTAGAACTGGCCGTACCAACTCTGGGCGAGCGCCAGCTTGCTCAGCCACCGTTCGGCGCGGTCGCGCCGGTGGCCCAGTTCGTGGGCCGCGTTGTTGGCGATGCCGCCGGACAGGCCGACCGCCACCATCAGCCCCAGCTTGTCGCTGAACGTCAACGTGACCCACCCGCCGCCGGCCCACACCCAGCAGCCGAAAGCCAGAGCGAGGTACTGCGTGGGCAGGAACATGTGGGTGGCGAACCGGTAGAACTTGTCCTGCTGCAGCTCGGCCAGGATGCGGTCGGGCGCACGATCGCCCTTCTCCCGCCCCAGCAGATGATCGGCGGTGGGCCCCGCCACCAGGATCACGAAGAGCGCGGTCCACCAGAAGAAGTGCAGCCGCGTGGTCCACACCAGGAGCCAGGACAGCGTCACCGCGCCGGGGGCGGACGGAACCAGTAGCCACAGGTATCTCTTCGGGTCCCGCCACGTGCCCTCAGCAACCTCTGAACCCACGTCGACGGGCCGCCGGTTCCGGCGGTACGAAGAGATGATCGACGCGGTCATCGGGCATTTATACCGCCGCCGCTGTCGAGTCTCGACTCGGATGGCAAAACTATTTGCCAGTGTGTCCTGAATTTCCTCCATAAAAAGTCTTTGAGCTGCAGCTTTTAGGGGAAAATCAGGTGCCGGTCGATATTGCGGCAATTTGCATCGAATTGGCAGGAAACTCCCAGAATTCGGCGGAATCGCCGCACGTGTGGACGCAATATATTGGTCGCTCGGTCAATAAATATCAGGCGCTACCGGGCAAAGTCATTTTTCGGCAGGCGCACCGCTGTCGCGCCGCCGCCCGGCGGCGCGGTCCGGGCACGGGGCGCGGCGTCAGAAAACGGGCCCCAAATCAAAAGGACCGGCCTGGTCAGGCCGGTCCTCTGGAGCGGGCGACGGGAATCGAACCCGCGTAGCTAGTTTGGAAGACTAGGGCTCTACCATTGAGCTACGCCCGCGTGCACTGCTGCGATCACAGTACCGGCAGACAGTACCGGGACAGCGGCCGCCAATCCAATTGATGGTGTCGCGTGTCTAGGACGTAGTATCTCGACCGCGGTAATGCGACCGCGACGAGGCACGGGGTGTAGCGCAGCTTGGTAGCGCATCCGCTTTGGGAGCGGAAGGCCGCAGGTTCAAATCCTGTCACCCCGACCACCGACTGATGGCAAGTATCAAAAAACAAGGAGTAACGCTGTGAAGAGCACCGTGGAGCAGTTGAGCCCCACCCGGGTTCGCATCAACGTGGAGGTGCCCTTCACCGAGCTTCAACCCGAGTTCGACCAGGCCTACAAGGAGCTGGCCAAGCAGGTCCGCCTGCCCGGCTTCCGTCCCGGCAAGGCCCCGGCCAAGCTGCTCGAGGCCCGCATCGGCCGCGGCGCGGTCCTGGAGCAGGTCGTCAACAGCGCCATCCCGGCCCGCTACGGCGAGGCCGTCACCGCCCAGGACGTCAAGCCGCTGGGCCAGCCCGAGATCGACATCACCAAGCTCGAGGACAACGACGAGCTCGTCTTCACCGCCGAGGTCGATGTCCGCCCGGAGATCACCCTCCCGGACCTGAAGGCCCTCACGATCACCGTCGACCCGATCGTCGTCAACGACGACGAGGTCGACGCCGAACTGCAGAACCTGCGCGCCCGCTTCGGCACCCTGACCGGTGTCGACCGCGCGGCCGCCGACGGCGACTTCGTCTCGCTCGACCTGTCGGCCACCGTCGACGGTGAGGACGTGCCGGAGGCCAAGACCGAGGGCCTGTCGCACCAGATCGGCTCCGGTCAGCTGATCGAGGGTCTCGACGAGGCCATCATCGGCCTGAAGGCCGGCGAGTCCAAGGAATTCCCGACCACGCTGGCCGCCGGCGAGCACGCCGGTAAGGAAGCCCAGGTCACCGTCACCGTCAAGTCGGTCAAGGAGCGCGAGCTGCCGGAGCCCGACGACGACTTCGCCCAGCTGGCCAGCGAGTTCGACACCATCGAAGAGCTCAAGGAGAGCCTGGTCGCCCAGGTGCGCCGGGTGAAGCAGATCGGCCAGGCCGAGCAGATCCGCGACAAGGCCGTCGAGACCCTGCTGGAGCAGATCGAGGTGCCGCTGCCCGAGGCCATCGTCCAGGCGACCGTCGACGAGACCGTCCACAACGCGATCCACGGACTCGACCACGACGAGGCCAAGTTCGAGGAGCAGCTCAAGGAGCAGGGCAGCAGCCGCGAAGAGTTCGACGCGGACACCCGCACCAACGCCGAGAAGGCCGTCAAGACCCAGCTGCTGATGGACGCCATCGCCGACGAGCTGGACGTCAAGGTCGGCCAGGGTGACCTGATGGAGCGCATCGCCCTGATGGCCCGCCAGTACGGCATCGAGCCGCAGCAGCTGATCCAGATCCTGCAGCAGAACAACCAGCTGCCGTCCATGTTCGCCGACATCCGTCGCGGCATGACGATCGCCGCTGTGGTCTCCGGTGCGACCGTCACCGACACCGACGGCAACACCGTCGACACCGCGGAGTTCTTCGGCCCGGCCGGCGACGCCGAGGCCGAGGTCGCCGAGGCTGCCGACGAGGCCGAGGCTCCCGCCGCCGACGAGCCCGAGGCCGTCGAGGACGAGAAGCCCGCCAAGGCCAAGAAGGCGAAGGCCGAGGCCAAGGACGAGAAGCCGGCCAAAGAGAAGAAGGCCAAGAAGGCGAAGGACGAGGATTAATTCCTCGAACCCCGATCGTGGTACAGGTGCCGCAGGTGTCTTCAGTGATGCCTGCGGCACCGTCCGCTCTCCGGCGACTGTGACGCTGTGAGCGAACTAGACCGCGTCGGGGACTCGCGGCCGTCGGCCGTTGGTTAATGTCGTGTGGACGAACTCGAGAAAGCAGGTATCCAGTCGTGACTGACATGCGTTCAAGCGCACCGGGGCTCAACCTCACGGACTCGGTCTATGAGCGTTTGCTTGCCGAGCGCATCATCTTCCTGGGGTCGCAGGTCGACGACGACATCGCCAACCGGCTGTGCGCGCAGATTCTGCTGCTGACGGCCGAAGACCCGTCCAAAGACATCCACATGTACATCAACTCGCCGGGTGGCTCGATCAGCGCCGGCATGGCGATCTTCGACACCATGGAGTTGTCGGAGTGCGACATCGCCACCTACGCGATGGGTATGGCGGCGTCGATGGGCGAGTTCCTGCTGGCCGCCGGTACCAAGGGCAAGCGACATGCGCTGCCGCACGCGCGCGTCCTGATGCACCAGCCGCTCGGTGGCGTCACCGGTAGCGCAGCGGACATCGCCATCCAGGCCGAGCAGTTCCACGTCATCAAGAAGGAAATGTTCCGGCTCAACGCCCAATTCACGGGCAAGAGCATCGAGCAGATCGAGGCCGACTCCGACCGCGACCGCTGGTTCACCGCGCAGGAAGCGCTGGAATACGGCTTCGTCGACCACATCATCACCCGTGCAAACCTCAACGGCGGCAAGGGAGCCTCGAAGTGATCTCCAAGCATCTGAACCCGGAGCTGGCTCCGCAGGCCCGCTACATCCTGCCGCAGTTCAGCGAGCGCACCCACCTCGGTGAGCGCATCGTCGACCCCTACGCCAAGCTGTTCGACGAGCGCATCATCTTCCTGGGTGCCCAGGTCGACGACGTGTCCGCCAACGACGTGATGGCCCAGCTGCTGGTGCTCGAGTCGCAGGACCCCGATCGCGACATCACGATGTACATCAACTCGCCGGGTGGCTCGTTCACCTCGCTGATGGCGATCTACGACACCATGCAGTACGTCCGCGCCGACATCCAGACGGTCTGCCTCGGTCAGGCCGCCTCGGCCGCTGCGGTGCTGCTGGCCGCCGGTACGCCGGGCAAGCGCATGGCCCTGCCGAACGCCCGTGTGCTGATCCACCAGCCGTCGCTCGGTGGCGTCATCCAGGGGCAGTTCTCCGACCTGGAAATCCAGGCCGCCGAGATCGAGCGCATGCGCACCCTCATGGAGGAGACGCTGGCGCGGCACACCGGCAAGGATGCCGCGACCATCCGCAAGGACACCGACCGCGACAAGATCCTCACCGCGACCGGCGCCAAGGACTACGGGATCATCGACACGGTCCTGGAGTACCGCAAGCTCTCGGCCCAGAAGGCCTGAGTCCCACAACGTACAGCGGCCGCCAGCCTGTTCAGGCTGGCGGCCGCTGACGTTTGTTCAGCCCTTGGCTGCGGCAGTCTTCGCGCCGCCGGACGACGCGCCGCCCTTGGCGGCCTTCTTGTCCTTGGCCTTCTTGTCGGTCGCCTTCTTGCCCTTCGTCGAATCGTGTTGCGCTGACGACGAATTGTCGGTGCCGGACTCGGACTTCTCCGGCTTGGTGTCCGGCTTGGTGTCGGGCTTTTCCGGCTTGGTGGCCGGCGCCGGATCGCCACCGGGCTTGGTGGACGAATCGTCGGTCCCGTCCGTCGTCTTGGCCGGCGTCGACGGGGTGCTTGCGGTCGGCGTCGGAGAAGTCCGCTTGGTACGCGACTTGCTGACGGACTTGGTGGGCTTCTTCTCGGTCTGGGTGGACGGCTTCTCGGCGGCGGCGGCGTCGTTCGTGCCGGCGTTACCGGTCGCGGGGGAGTCCGGCTCCGACGACTTGTCCGTCGCGGCGGTCGCGCGCGGCGTGGTCGACGCCACCGACACGGTGGACGGCAGCTCCGGCTTCACCACTTTGAACGGCAGCGCCTTGCCCGTCACCAGGACCGAGATGAAGTTCGCGACGGCGATGGCCGGTGACAGCGCCGCGAACGCCGCGCCGGCGATGGGCGCGAGCGGAGCGAGTGCCGACGGCAGCTGCAGTCCGGATGTCAGCGCAGACGGCACTGCCGCCAACGTCGAGCCGGCGGCACCGGCCGCATCGGTCACCCGCGTCTTGACGGTTTCGATGGCCTGCTGGACCGGGTTGGCCGCGGTCGGGGACGGGGTCGCGGCGGCGGACTCCGGGCTCGCGGTTGCCGCTGCCGGGGCGGCGGCAGCCGGGACCAGCGCCGTCACCACCTGAGTCAGGTTCGCGACCAAGTCGTATGCGAACGTTCCCACCACCTGGAACGGGAGGGTGAACGCATACGACACCAACGCGATCGGTAACCACGGGAGGTAGAAGGGATCGGTGGCCGCGCGATTCAGCATCACCAGCGGTATGGAGATCACGGATACCGCGGTGCTCTTGGCCGCCTCGACCACGGCCACCCCGAGGGCTTTGATCACGTCGACGACGAGACCGCCGGCAGTGGCCAGAGGGTCGGTGGCGGCCAGGGCACCGGCCCCGCGAACGTGTCCGTCGCCGCGGCGGCCGTGATCTGCTCGCGCAACTCCTCCTCGCGGGTTGTCATCTCCTGGACGAACGCCGCGAACTGGACCGCGCGACTATCCAGGCGCGGGGCGCTGATGGGCGCGGCGTGCGACTGGATGGCGAGCTGCCCGTTCGGTGTCAGGACGCAGGCGGCCGCGACGACGCCCGCCAGCGGCAGGCATTGGAGCCGTCGGCGCGCGGTGGCGGTCGTGGCGGGGCTGGGGTGATTCATCGCGCGGTGGCCTTCCCGTATTCGATTGCGTGCGTTGATCGCCGGGGAGTGGTCCTCCCCGGCAAGAAGACTAATTGACGCAGCTGGAACATTATGTCGAATGTCGAAGGCCGCCGCTCGGCGCGCGCCAAGAATTCACCAAGACGACCACCGCACCCTGTGACACGACCACGAATTCCGGCCATTCGAACAGGACCTGCCATGAGTCGACACCCACACCGCACCGCCGCCGCTCTGGCCTCGGCCGCCCTGGCCGTGTCCCTGACGGTCGGATTGCCAGTGGCCCAGGCGAATCCGACTCCCGATGCCGCGATGCAGGTGCCGTGGAACCAGGTCGGTGACGGCTGGACCCTGGCCACCTGGAATCCGGTCGCCGCACGCCGTCCGGGTGAGCGGCCCGCGCCCGACGAGGCGCCGCCCGAGAAGGCCGCCGACACCCTGTACCTGATCGATCCGGCGGGGCACCGGTACGCCATCACGACGTTCGCGCCCAACGACAAGGGGTGGAAGCCGCATCTGCTGGACTGGTCGGGTGACGGCGGTCGGGCGCTGTTCTCGATGGGTGACGACACCGTCATCGTGGTCGATCTGCACACCGGCCACCAGACGTCCTTCCCGACGCGCGCCTCCGCCCGTTTCAGCCGCCCGAACGGCCAGGCGATCGTGCTGTCGAGCAGCAGCCAGGACCAGCCGAGCACCTTGCAGCGCGTCGACCTCGCCGGCAACGTGCAACTGACCTACCCGACCGAGAACCTCGCCGGCGCCGGCCGATTCGGCGGCGACTACCTGGAAACCCCCGACGGCACGACGCTCGTGCTGTCGACGGCCAACCGGCGCAACGACGCGGCCCCGCGAACGGACAACAGCTTCGTGCTCATGGGCAATGACGGCACCGTCGGGCGGGTGCTGCCGGTACCGATGCCCGGCGCCGTCTGCCGGACGACGCGGTGGCTGGCACCAACGGATTTCGTCGCCAGTTGCACGGCGCAGAAGTCCGCCGGAAGCCAGCTGTGGAAGGTGCCGATCGACGGCTCGGCGCCGACCGCGCTCACCGCCGTCAACAACGCGAAGAACGAACCGGGATTCGACGGCGACTACGGCGATATCGACGCCTGGCAGTTGCCCAGCGGCACCTTCGTGCAGTCGCTCGGTGCTTGTGGCGTCATCTTCCTCTCCCGCGTGACCGCCGACGGGCATACCGAACGGGTCCGGGTGCCGGGCGCGGGCAACAACATCGACGTCGTCGGGGCGTCCGGCGACTCGTTGATCCTGAAGTCGACGAGCGGCTGCAGCCCGTCGACGGCGCTGATGGCCTACGACCCAGCCGTCAACGCCACCAAGGTGCTGCTCGGCCCCACCGTGAACGACGGCCGCGTCGTCGACGCCATGACATTCGCGGAGGGCTACCGGTCATGAGGCGGTTCGCGTCCGCGCTGGTGGCCGTCGCTGCCGCGGCCACCCTGTCGCCGGCCGCGCACGCCGACGACCAGCTGACCGCCGAGGCCTGCGGCTGGGTGCACCCCGACGAAGCCGCGGTCTTTCTCGAAGGTCCGGCGACGGCCGAACCGATCCGGACCCAACTGCCCGAATTGTCTTGTGTCTACCGGGCTTTCGACGAGCCACTGGGGCGGCGGAGCCTGGAATCCGACGTCCGGTTCGCCGATGCGTTCCCGTGGGACGCCGCGACGACATTCCGCCAGGTGGCCGAGTGGCCCAGGGCCACCGCGGTCGACGGCGTGGGCCTCAAGGCGGTCTGCACGTACGAACCGAATGTCACGCCGCCGTCGACGACGCTCACGGTGCTGTTGACGGGCGAACGGATCTATCGCGTCACGGGCAGTTACGTGTGGCGGTGCGAAACGCTGAAGACGTTCGCGGAACTGGCAATAGCCCGCATCGGCCGATAGCACCCGATACCCTCGGCCCATGCGGCCGACCGGAATCGATTTCGGTGTTCTGGGCACGCTGCGGATGGCCGTCGACGACCGCGTCGTCTCGCTGGGCGCACCCAAGCAGCGCGCGGTGTTCGCGATGCTGCTGCTGAGCCGCGGCCGCCCGGTGTCGGTGGACGCGTTGATCGACGCGGTATGGGAGCAGTCACCGGCCGCGGCCGCCCGCACCGCGCTGCACTCCTACATCTCCAATCTCCGAAAGATCCTGGCGGAGTCCGGAATGCCGCGGGAGACCCTGGCCGCCGCCCCGCCCGGATATCGACTCGACGTGCCGGAGGACGCGACCGACCTGGGGCGCTTCGAGAAGGAGAAGGTCGCCGGGGTACGGGCGGCGGCCGCCGGTCAGTTCCCGTCCGCGGCGGTACACCTGTCGGCGGCTCTGGCGCAGTGGCGGGGTCCGGTCCTCGGCGACCTGTCCGACTTCGCCTTCGTCGATGCCGTCGCGGCCGCGCTGGTCGACGAGCGCATTTCCGTGGAGACCGCACGTGCGGAAGCCGAAATCGCCTGTGGCCAGGCTGCTCTGGTGATCGGCCCACTGGAGACCCTCGTCGCCGAACACCCGTACCGCGAACCCCTGTGGGCGCAGTTGATCACCGCGTACTACAGCTGCGGACGACAGGCGGACGCGCTCGACGCGTTCCGCCGCGTGAAGTCCATCCTGGCCGAGGACCTCGGTATCGATCCCGGCTCGGCGATAAGTGCCCTGCAGCAACGCATTCTGCGTCAGGAACCACTCGACGTACAGGGCGCCGCGCAGGCGACGGCGGTGCACACCATCGGCCGGCTGCGGTCCGGCTCGACCCGGTCGACCGCATCCCGGGCGGGGCTGCGCGACGCGTCCGGGCAATGGTTTGCCTTGCGCGCGATGGCGACCCGCATCGGTCGCCTGGCCGACAACGACATCGTGCTCGACGCGGCAGACGTCAGCCGCCACCACGCCGTCATCGTCGACGCGGGCACCGGACCGGTGATGGTGGACCTGCGCTCGGCCAACGGCGTGTACGTGCAGGGCACGCGCATCGAGGCCAACACAAACCTGTTCGACGGCGACCGTATCCGCATCGGCGCGCATGAATTCACCCTCGAACTCCGGTAGGGCACGCCAAGAATCTGCCAAGGGCTGCGGCGAACCATGTGGGCATGAGGATTTCGGTTCTTGCCCTGGCCGCGGTGGTGACGTTCCTGAGCGTCGCGCCGGCGGCGTCGGCGCAGCAGGCGTGTGGTGCCCTGGGCGGGACACCCGACGCCACCGGCATGTGCCGGATCCATGAGGTCGGTACCGGATACGAACGGACCGTCGCTTTCCCGGTCGACTATCCGGACCAGCGGGCGGTCGCGGATTTTCTGGCCCAGGACCGCGACGGTTTCGTCGGCTGGGTCGCCGACTTCGGCGGCGGCCGGGTGTACACGGAGACCGTGACGCGGACGGTGTACCGCTCGGCGCGGAGCCAGAGCCTGGTGCTCAAGGTCGTCGACCCGACGGGCCTGGCCCACGAAGGACATCCCGACATCCGGTACCGGACCTTCACGTACGGCGCCGGCGGACCGGTCACCATCGACTCGCTGTTCGGCCCGGGCTCCGATCCGGTGGCGATCCTGACGCCGGTGGTGCAGAGCGCGTTGAAGGCGCGCAACGCGGCGCTGATCGAACCGGACCGCGCCTCGTACCGGAACTTCGCGCTCACCGACGACGCCGTCACCTTCTTTTTCGGCGAGAGCCAGCTTGCGGGCAACGGTGGCCCGCTCACGGTGGCGGTGCCGGTCGACGAGCTGGGCGGTCGGCTCCAGGGATAGCCCGCACGGGTCGGGTGCTTGCGCTGGCCGCGAAATGCGTCGGCAGCTTCGATGTGCACACGGTAGGGTTGCGGATAGGTGAACAGCCCTGATCAGAGGCCTGCCGAGCCAACGCCACCCGGCGCCGGAAAGACACGCCAGAATCACGGTCAGCGCGCCGAGGGGTGGCAAGCCACCGATCGGGCTATGTTCTCCTGCACACGGATAAATACCACCGGAGCGATTCGACCCTTTCGGTCGCACCGCGACGGAGCGAACGGGTAGCGTCGGGATCACACCCGCAGTAACCCACTATCTGGTGTAACGACTGACGGCGACCGGAGAAAGTAGGGCCTCACCCCATGGCGCGCATCGGAGACGGCGGTGACCTGCTGAAGTGCTCGTTCTGTGGAAAGAGCCAGAAGCAGGTCAAGAAGCTGATTGCTGGACCTGGCGTCTACATCTGCGACGAGTGCATCGATCTCTGCAACGAGATCATCGAGGAGGAGCTGGCCGACGCCGACGACGTCAAGCTCGACGAGCTGCCCAAGCCCCAGGAGATCCGGGACTTCCTCGAGGGCTACGTCATCGGTCAGGACAACGCCAAGAAGACGCTGGCCGTGGCCGTCTACAACCACTACAAGCGCATCCAGGCGCAGGAGAAGTCGCGCGACTCCCGGGGTGAGCCGGTCGAGCTCGCGAAGTCGAACATCCTGATGCTCGGGCCGACCGGTTGCGGCAAGACCTACCTGGCGCAGACCCTCGCCAAGATGCTCAACGTGCCGTTCGCGATCGCCGACGCGACCGCGCTGACCGAGGCCGGCTACGTCGGCGAGGACGTCGAGAACATCCTGCTGAAGCTGATCCAGGCCGCCGACTACGACGTCAAGCGCGCCGAGACCGGCATCATCTACATCGACGAGGTCGACAAGATCGCCCGCAAGAGCGAGAACCCGTCGATCACCCGCGACGTGTCCGGCGAGGGCGTGCAGCAGGCCCTGCTGAAAATCCTCGAGGGGACGCAGGCGTCGGTACCGCCGCAGGGCGGTCGCAAGCACCCGCACCAGGAATTCATCCAGATCGACACCACCAACGTGCTGTTCATCGTGGCCGGTGCGTTCGCGGGCCTCGAGAAGATCGTGTCCGACCGGGTCGGCAAGCGCGGTCTGGGCTTCGGCGCCGAGGTGCACTCCAAGGCCGAGATCGACACCCAGGACCACTTCGCCGAGGTGCTGCCCGAAGACCTGATCAAGTTCGGCCTGATCCCCGAGTTCATCGGCCGTCTCCCGGTCGTGGCGTCGGTGACCAACCTGGACAAGGAATCGCTGGTGTCGATCCTGTCCAAGCCGAAGAACGCCCTGGTCAAGCAGTACGTCCGGCTCTTCGAGATGGACGGGGTCGAGCTGGAGTTCACCGACGACGCCCTCGACGCGATCGCCGACCAGGCCATCCACCGCGGGACCGGTGCCCGTGGCCTGCGCGCCATCATGGAAGAGGTCCTGCAGCCGGTGATGTTCGACATCCCGAGCCGCGACGACGTCGCCAAGGTGGTCGTCACGAAGGAAACCGTGCAGGACAACGTGCTGCCGACCATCGTGCCGCGCAAGGCGCCCCGCTCGGAGCGTCGCGACAAGAGCGCCTAGCACTCGCAAACGGAAAAGCCCCCGCTTCCGGCGGGGGCTTTTCCGTATCACGGCTACCGGACGATGCGGTCCGGCCGGGTGTAGACGTTCATCGACTCGCCGCGCAGGAACGCCACCAAAGTGAGCCCGGCCTGGCTGGCCAGGTCGACGGCCAACGACGACGGTGCGGATACCGCCGCCAGCAGCGGGATACCGGCCATGACGGCCTTCTGCGTCAGTTCGAACGACGCCCGGCCGCTCACCAACAGGACGGTGGGGGTCAGCGGAATGCGGCCCTGCTCGAGCGCCCACCCGATCACCTTGTCCACCGCGTTGTGCCGGCCGATGTCCTCGCGGGCGACGAACATCTCACCGTCGGCGCTGAACAGGGCGGCGGCGTGCAGCCCGCCGGTGCTGTTGAACACCTTCTGGGCCTGGCGCAACTGCTGGGGCATCGCTGACAGGGTGGCGTTGGTGACGGTGGTCGGGTCATCGCCGGGGGAGTAGTGGCTGACGGTCCGGACGGCGTCGATGGAGGCCTTGCCGCACACGCCGCACGACGAGGTGGTGTAGAAGTTGCGGGTCACGTCGACCGACGGCGGCGGGACGTGCGGCGCCAACATCACGTCGAGCACGTTGTAGGTGTTGCTGCCGTCTTCGGTGGCGCCGCGGCAGTAGGCGACGCGGGCGATGTCATCGCGGCGGGCGATCACGCCCTCGGTGAGCAGAAACCCTTGGGCGAGTTCGACATCCGAGCCCGGCGTCCGCATGGTGACGGTGAGGGGAGTGCCGTTGACCCGGATTTCCAGGGGCTCCTCGACAGCCAGGGTTTCCGGGCGGGAGACGGCGCCGCCGGCGGTGACGTGTTCGGCTCGGCGCCGTGCGGTTACCCGACCCATGGTTCCAACCTGATCACCACGGCCTTGGACACCGGCGTATTGGATTTGCGGGCAGTGTGGTCCAACGGGATCAAGGGATTGGTCTCCGGGTAGTAGGCCGCGGCATTGCCGACGGGTGTCGAATAGGGCACCACCAGAAAGTCTTTCGCGCGGCGCTCGTGGCCGTCGAATTCGGAGACCAGGTCGACGCGGCTGCCCTCGGCGAGACCGAGGGCAGCGATGTCGGCCGGGTTGACGAACACCACGCGCCGGCCGCCCTTGACGCCGCGATAGCGGTCGTCCAAGCCGTAGATGGTGGTGTTGTACTGGTCGTGGCTGCGCAGGGTCTGCAGTACCAGCCGGCCCTCGGGCACCGGCACCCATTCGACGGGTTCGACCGAGAAGTTGGCTTTGCCTGTGTGCGTGGGGAATTCGCGGGAGTCCCGGGGTGGGTGAGGCAGCTGGAAGCCATCCGGCTGACGGACCCGGGTGTTGTAGTCGGCGCATCCGGGAACCACGTCCGCGATGGCGTCGCGGATGCCGTCGTAGTCGGCGTTGAAGGCTTCCCACGGCACCGGGTGCGCCGGCCCGAGCAGGGTCCGGCCCAGTTGGCAGACGATCGCGACCTCACTGCGCACCTGGTCACTGGGCGGTGTCAGGCCGCCGCGCGACAGATGCACCATCGACATCGAATCCTCCACCGACACCACCTGTTTGCCGCCGGCCTGGAAATCCTTGTCGGTGCGGCCCAGCGTGGGCAGGATGAGTGCGGTGCGGCCGTGAACGACATGGCTGCGATTGAGCTTCGTCGAAATCTGCACCGTGAGAGCGCAATTGCGCATGGCTGCGGCGGTGACGTCGGTGTCCGGGGTGGCCGAGACGAAGTTGCCGCCCATCCCGATGAAGACCTTGGCGTGCCCGTCACGCATGGCCCGGATTCCGTCGACGGTGTCGTGACCGTGCTTGCGCGGTGAGGTGATGCCGAACCGGGCGTCCAGCGCGGCCAGGAACTCTTCGGGCATCTTCTCCCAGATGCCCATGGTCCGGTCGCCCTGCACGTTGGAGTGGCCGCGCACGGGACACACGCCCGCGCCGGGCTTTCCGATCATGCCGCGCATGAGAAGCAGGTTGGTGGCCTCGCCGATGGTGGCCACCGCGTGCTTCTGCTGCGTCAGGCCCATCGCCCAGCAGATGATGGTGCGCTCCGAGCGGATCAACGCGTCGGCGACCCGCTCCAACTGGTCCCAGCTGATGCCGCTCGCCGCGGTGACGGTATCCAGATCGACTGCGCGGGTGCGGCTTTCGTAGTCCTCGAAACCGGCGCAGTGCCGGTCGATGAAGTCGCGATCCAATACGGTTCCGGGCGAACGGTTCTCGGCTTCCAGCAGGAGCCGGCCCAGACCGGCGAACAGCGCCATGTCGCCGCCGATGCGGATCTGTACGAACTCGTCGGCGATGGGCACGCCGTGGCCGACGACGCCGTGCACCTTCTGCGGATCCTTGAACCGCATGAGTCCGGCCTCGGGCAAGGGGTTGATCGCGATGATCGTGGCGCCCCGCGCTTTTGCCTTCTCCAGCACCGACAGCATGCGCGGGTGGTTGGTGCCCGGGTTCTGCCCGGCGATGACGATGCAGTCGGCGTGGATGACGTCGTCGACGGTCACCGAGCCCTTGCCGATGCCGATCGACTCGACGAGCGCGGTGCCCGACGACTCGTGGCACATGTTGGAACAGTCCGGCAGGTTGTTGGTGCCGAAACTGCGCGCGAGCAATTGGTAGAGGAACGCGGCCTCGTTGCTGGTGCGGCCGGAGGTGTAGAACAACGCCTCGTCGGGGCCGGCGAGGGCGTTGAGCTCGCGGGCGATCAGTGCGTACGCGTCGTCCCAGTCGATCGGGCGGTAATGGCTGTCGCCGGGCGCCAGCACCATCGGGTGGGTCAGGCGGCCCTGCTGGGACAGCCAGTATTCGGGCTTTTCGGCGAGTTCGGCGACCGGATGCCGGGCGAAGAATTCCGGGGTGACCCGGCGCCGCGTCGCTTCCTCGGCCACTGCCTTGGCGCCGTTCTCGCAGAACTCGGCGAGCTTGCGTCCGCCATGTTCCTCTGGCCACGCGCAACCCGGGCAGTCGAAGCCGTGCCGCTGATTGATCCTGGTCAGTGTCTCGGCGGTGCGCAGCGGACCCATCTGCCGGAGCCCGCGCTGCATGCTGACCATCACGGCCTTGACCCCGGCGGCTTCGTGTTCGGCGCCGGTCACCGCTATGTCGTGTTCGTCGTAGGTGGCGTCGACATCGTGGCCGTCTCTGACGGTGGTCATCTCTCCAATCTAATCCGGGAAATCTGGGATTCAGGTCCGGAATGAGGCATCGGTCATCGGCATTTCAGATGCCCTGATAGGTGGCGCCTATCGCCGGGTGGTACGGCGCCCGTGACCAGCACCACCCGGTGCGCGGGACCTAAGCCTCTACGCCGGGTATACGGGCCGGGGTACTTTTCAGGAGAGCGCGACAGATACCCCCGCCCGTATTTTCGAGGTTGGAATAAGATACCCCCAGGGGTATATTGAATACCCATGAGGGTGTAGCTCGAAGTGGTGCTACCCAACGAGGAGAAAGAAGCCGCTGATGATCCTGCAGCAGTATTACCTGGATTGCCTGTCGCACGCGTCCTACCTGATCGGTGACGAAACCACCGGGCGCGCAGTGGTTGTGGACCCGCAGCGCGATGTGGCCGGATACCTTGCCGATGCCGAGGAGCATGGGCTGACCATCGAATTGGTCATCGAGACGCACTTTCACGCAGACTTCCTCTCCGGTCACCTCGAGCTGGCGAAGGCCACCGGGGCCAAGATCGTCTACTCATCTGTCGCCGAGACCGAGTTCGAGTCGACGGGTGTCGCCGACGGTGAGCGCTACTCGCTGGGCGACGTGATGCTCGAGTTCCGGCACACCCCCGGACACACTCCCGAGTCGATGAGCGTGGTGGTGTACGAGCACGCCGACGACCAGACGCCCTACGGCGTCATGACCGGAGACACGCTCTTCATCGGCGATGTCGGCCGCCCCGACCTGCTGGCCTCGATCGGTTTCACGCGAGAAGAACTGGCGGACAAGCTCTATGAGTCGCTGCACAACAGGCTGATGACGCTGCCCGATGCGACCCGGGTGTACCCGGCGCATGGCGCCGGCTCGGCCTGTGGCAAGAACCTGTCGACCGACCTGTGGTCGACGATCGGTGATCAGAAGGCGACGAACTATGCGCTGCGCGCCACCGACAAGGCCTCGTTCATGAACCTCGTCACCGAGGGGCAGCCGCCCGCGCCGGGCTACTTCGTCTACGACGCGATCCTCAACCGCAAGGATCGCGAGCTGCTGGACGAGACGAAGCTGCCGTCGGCGCTGACCTACGAGCAGGCTCGTGCGGCGATCGACGCCGGCGCCGTCCTGGTGGACGGCCGTGGCCCCGAAGATTTCGCGCTGGGTCACCTGCGCGGCGCCGTCAACATCGGCCTGCAAGGCCGTTACGCGGAGTTCGCCGGTTCCGTCCTGCCGTCCGACGTCGACATCGTGCTGTTCACCGAGCCCGGCGAAGAACTCGAGGGCAAGAACCGGCTCGCCCGGATCGGTTTCGACCGGGTGATCGGCTACGTGGCGGAGCCGTACGCGGCGTTGGTCGCCCACCAGGGTGACGTCCAGGGGGCCTCGCGGTTGACCGCCAAGGCTTTTGGCGAACGGGTCGCCGCGCTGCCGAACCTGCAGATCGTCGATGTCCGCAACCCCGGTGAGGTCGCTGCCGGGACCATCCCGAATGCCATCGGCATCCCGGTGGGTCAGTTGCCCGCGCGGCTCGGTGAGCTCGACCCCGCCAAACCGACCGTCGTCTACTGCGCCGGTGGGTACCGCTCGTCGGTCGCGGCAAGTCTGTTGCGGCGGAACGGATTCAACGACGTGAGTGACATCTTGGGTGGCTATGGCGCCTGGGCAGAAGCCGTCGAGAACGCCTGAAGACAGGAGACATCACAGATATGACCAGCACTGCCAAGCACCAGATCGTGATCGTCGGCGGCGGCACCGCCGGCATCACGGTCGCGGCCCGGTTGCTGCGCAAGGGCTACACCGACGTCGCGGTCATCGAGCCCTCGGACAAGCACCACTACCAACCGCTGTGGACCCTTGTCGGCGGCGGACAGGCGCAGGCCGCCACGACCGAACGCGCCGAGTCCGCGGTGATGCCCAAGGGCGCAACGTGGATCCGGAACGCCGCGAGCGCCTTCGATCCCGACGCCAACACGGTCACCTGTGTCGACGGCGCCACCTACGAATACGACGCGCTCGTGGTCTGCCCGGGCATCCAACTCGATTGGGATCGCACCGAGGGGCTGGCGGAGACGCTGGGTCGGGACGGCGTCTCCTCGAACTATCGCTTCGACCTCGCACCGCGGACCTGGGATTTCATCCGGAACCTGCGGTCGGGTACGGCGGTGTTCACCGTGCCGTCCGGCGCCATCAAGTGTGCCGGCGCGCCGCAGAAGATCGCGTATCTGGCGTCCGACTACTGGCGGTCACAGGGCGTGCTCAAGGACATCGACGTCCACCTGGTCATGCCGGGCGCGCGGCCGTTCGGGATTCCCGCGATCGCGGACAGTCTCGACAAGGTGATCGCCGACTACGGCATCACCTTGCACACCAACTCCGAGGTGACCCTGGTCGACGCGGCGTCGCACAAGGTCGGCGTCACCAGTGTGGGGGAGGGTGGCACCGACGCCATGCTGCCCTACGACGTCCTGCACGCCGTGCCGCGGCAGTCCGCGCCGGACTGGATCAAACGCAGCGCGCTGTCGACGGGTGACGCCATGGGCTACGTCGACATCGACAAGCACACCATGCAGCACGTGCGGTACCCCAACGTCTTCAGCCTCGGTGACGCCGGTTCGTCGCCGAACTCGAAGACCGGCGCCGCGATCCGCAAGCAGGCCCCGGTGGTGGTCGAGAACATCGACTCCTTCTTGACCGGCCGTCCGCTGGGGGCGTCGTACGACGGCTACTCGTCGTGCCCGATCGTCACGTCGTCGGACGCGATGCTGCTCGCCGAATTCGACTACGACTTCAACCTGAAGCCGTCGTTCCCGCTGCTCGATCCGGTCATCCCGCACCGGGCGTACTGGTACCTGAAGAAGTACGGACTGCCGTTCATGTACTGGAATCTGATGTTGAAAGGCCTTGCTTAGCAAGGTAATTGCTCGACCATGAAAGGAATTCGTCATGACCACCAAAACCCTGACCGCCGCCGACTTCGAGGCGACCATCACCGGCAATCCCATTGTTCTCATCGATTTCTGGGCGTCGTGGTGCGGTCCGTGTCGTGCATTCGCTCCGGTTTTCGACCGATCGGCGCAGTCGCACCCTGATGTGGTGCACGCCAAGGTCGACACCGAAGCGCAGCAGCAGCTTGCCGCGGCGCTCGAAATCCAGGCGGTCCCAACGATCATGGCGTTCCGCGACGGCATCCTCGTGTACCGCCAGCCCGGTGCGATGCCGGCCGCGGCGCTCGAGGATCTGATCACCCGGGTCAAGGCGCTCGACATGGCCGATGTGCGTGCCCAGATCGCAGCCAAGACGCACTGACCGAGATGTCGTCGCGCGCATGCGCGCGACGCGTCCCGCCGTTTCCGTTTGAGGAGAGTGACGTTCCGTGAATATCGTTCTCGCCCTTGGCCTGGGCGCCGTCATCGGCGTCCTGCTCGGCCTGCTCGGCGGCGGAGGTTCCATTCTGGCGGTACCGGCGTTGGTCTATGTGCTGGGGCTCGGCATCGAGCAGGCGATTCCGATGTCGCTATTGGTCGTCGGCATCGCCTCGGCGGTGGGCGCGCTGCCGAAGATTCGGGCCGGCCACGTCCAATGGCGGTTGGCCGCAGTCTTCTCGGCGGCCGGTATCCCGGCGACCTTCATCGGCAGCGCCATCGGCCGCCACCTGCCGCAGCCGGTGCTCCTCGTCGGCTTCGCCGCGGTCATGGTGCTCGCCGGAATCCGGATGCTGCAGGACAACGGCGGCACCGGTACCGCCTGCAGAGTCGGTGATTCCGGCATCGACTGGCGCCGCTGTGCCTCCAGATCGATTCCTGCGGGTTTCCTCGTCGGGCTGCTCACCGGACTCTTCGGCGTCGGCGGCGGCTTTCTGATCATTCCGGCGCTCGTGTTGATGCTCGGGGTGGAGATGCCCATCGCGATCGGTACCTCGCTGCTCATCATCGTCGCGAACTCGTTGGCGGGCCTGCTGTCCCACCTCAGCGGCACCAGCATCGATTGGACGGTCACCGCGGCGTTCGTCGGTACCGCGATCGTCGGTTCGCTGGTCGCCGGCCACCTGGGCACCCGGCTCGACACCGGGCGACTGCAGCGCTGGTTCGCCTACCTGGTCTTCGCGATCGCCGCGTATGTGCTCATGGACACCGTCGCCGTGAGCTTCTTGTGACGTGACCAGCGGTGTCCGCAAATCTTCACCGGACCGACATGTCGGCGTCCCGTCGCGTGACGTGCGCGGTTGCCCAGCTTCTGGACAATGGCCGTATGGATACCGATACCGGACGTGGTACGCCGGGTCGCCGCGCCTGGGCCGACCCGCTGGCGTTGGGGTTCCAGGCACACCGGCAGCTGATGTTGCTCCGCCTGCGGTGGCACGGCCGCCGTCTGGACACCCGTCCAGACGGGCAACCGGACTGACGCCTAATCGCTTGTGCCGCCGGATGTTTCCGATGCGGCCGAGTGCTAGCGCGGACCGCTACCGATCGGTAACCGCGTTCTTAGGAATTCCACCTGCCGGAACGTGATGAAAGCCACATTTTGACAGGTGTCAAGCGGCCGCAATCGATTTGACGTGCGCATTTGTGGGGCCGCCACACCGCCTGCAATGGCGCGTCCTGGCGAGTGCACCCTAAGAGAAGTGCAATAATCGGTACTAGCAGTGACATCAAAATTTTGGCGGGCGCCGGGCTGGCGATCGTGAGCACCGTTCTGCGGCGTCTCCGAAACAGTGCGACGGACGGTCGAAACAGAGTGTGAAAGGCAGGCGTCGTGGGTCTCAACGACGACGACAACGGCACCGGCGCCGGGAGTGGCGCAGCCTCGCGGCAGAAGCTCGAGAAGGTCGTCATCCGCTTCGCCGGTGACTCCGGCGACGGTATGCAGCTGACCGGTGACCGGTTCACTTCGGAAGCCGCGCTCTTCGGCAATGACCTTGCGACGCAGCCGAATTACCCCGCCGAGATCCGCGCACCACAGGGCACTCTGCCCGGTGTGTCGTCGTTCCAGATCCAGATCGCGGATTACGACATCCTCACCGCCGGTGACCGTCCCGACGTGCTGGTCGCCATGAACCCGGCCGCACTCAAGGCCAACGTCGCCGACCTGCCGCGCGGCGGCATGATCATCGCCAACTCCGACGAGTTCACCAAGCGCAACCTGGCCAAGGTCGGGTACGAGGAGAACCCGCTCGAGAACGACGAGCTGTCCGAGTTCGTCGTCATCCCGGTGGCGATGACCACGCTGACCCTGGCCGCCGTCGAGGCCATCGGCGCGACCAAGAAGGACGGTCAGCGCGCCAAGAACATGTTCGGGCTCGGCCTGCTGTCCTGGATGTACGGCCGCGAGCTGGAGCACAGCGAGGCCTTCATCCGTGAGAAGTTCGCCCGTAAGCCCGAGATCGCCGAGGCCAACGTGCTGGCGCTCAAGGCCGGCTGGAACTACGGCGAGACCACCGAGGCCTTCGGCACCACCTACGAGGTGGCCCCGGCCAAGCTCAAGTCCGGTGAATACCGCCAGATCTCCGGCAACACGGCCATGGCGTACGGCATCGTCGCCGCCGGTCAGCTGGGTGACATCCAGGTGGTGCTCGGCACCTACCCGATCACCCCGGCCAGCGACATCCTGCACGAGCTGTCCAAGCACAAGAACTTCAATGTCCTGACCTTCCAGGCCGAGGACGAGATCGCCGGTATCGGCGCGGCCATCGGTGCCTCGTACGGCGGCGCGCTCGGCGTGACCAGCACGTCGGGCCCCGGTGTCTCGCTGAAGTCGGAGGCCATCGGCCTCGCGGTGATGACCGAGCTGCCGCTCATCGTCATCGACGTGCAGCGCGGTGGCCCGTCCACCGGTCTGCCGACCAAGACCGAACAGGCCGACCTGCTGCAGGCGCTGTACGGCCGCAACGGCGAATCGCCCGTCGCGGTGCTGGCGCCCGCCTCCCCGTCGGACTGCTTCGACGTCGCGGTCGAGGCCGCGCGGATCGCCATCACCTACCACACGCCGGTGATCATCCTGTCCGACGGCGCCATCGCCAACGGTTCGGAGCCGTGGCGGATCCCGGACATCGCCGGCTACCCGGCCATCGAGCACACGTTCGCCAAGGCGGGCGAGCCGTTCCAGCCGTACGCGCGTGACCCCGAGACGCTGGGCCGCCAGTTCGCCATCCCCGGTACCGCGGGTCTGGAGCACCGCATCGGTGGTCTCGAGGCGGCCAACGGCTCGGGCAACATCTCCTACGAGCCCAAGAACCACGACCTCATGGTCCGGTTGCGCCAGCTCAAGATCGACGGCATCAAGGTGCCCGACCTCGAGGTCGACGACCCGAGCGGCGAAGCCGAGCTGCTGATGCTCGGTTGGGGCAGCTCGTACGGCCCGATTGGCGAAGCCTGCCGCCGCGCCCGGCGCAACGGCGTCAAGGTTGCCCACGCGCAGCTGCGCCACCTCAATCCGTTCCCGGCGAACCTCGAAGAGGTGCTGCGTAGGTACGACAAGGTCGTCGTGCCGGAGATGAACCTCGGCCAGCTGGCGCTCCTGCTGCGCGGCAAGTACCTGGTCGACGTCCAGTCGGTGACCAAGGTCGAGGGCATGGCGTTCCTGGCCGACGAGGTCGAGGGCATCATCAGCGCGGCGCTGGACGGATCGCTGCGCGAGAAGGAAACTGACAAGGCCAAGTTCGCACGGCTGGCAGCCGCCACCGTGGAAACCGGTGTGGGAGCAAACGCATGACGGATCTGATCGGTGCTGATCTGGGCCTGACCGAAGCCCTCAGCAAGACTGCCCTGGTTCCGACCACGGACCAGCCGCAGAAGGGCAAGGACTTCACCAGCGACCAGGAGGTGCGCTGGTGCCCGGGTTGCGGTGACTACGTCATCCTCAACACCATCCGCAACTTCCTGCCGGAGCTGGGCCTGCGCCGCGAGAACATCGCGTTCGTCAGCGGCATCGGCTGCTCGAGCCGGTTCCCGTATTACCTGGAGACCTACGGCTTCCACTCGATCCACGGTCGTGCCCCGACCATCGCCACCGGTCTGGCGCTGGCGCGCCCGGACCTGTCGGTGTGGGTCGTCACCGGTGACGGTGACTCGCTGTCGATCGGTGGTAACCACCTGATCCACGCGCTGCGCCGCAACATCAACATCACGATCCTGCTGTTCAACAACCGGATCTACGGTCTGACCAAGGGTCAGTACTCGCCGACCTCCGAGGTCGGCAAGGTCACCAAGTCGACCCCGATGGGCTCGCTGGATCAGCCGTTCAACCCGGTGTCGCTGGCCCTGGGTGCCGAGGCGACGTTCGTCGGCCGCGCGCTGGACTCCGACCGCAAGGGTCTGACCGAGGTGCTCAAGGCCGCGGCCCAGCACCGCGGTGCCGCCATCGTCGAGATCCTGCAGGACTGCCCGATCTTCAACGACGGTTCGTTCGACGCGCTGCGCAAGGAAGGCGCCGAGGAGCGCCTGATCAACCTGCAGCACGGCCAGCCGATCACCTTCGGCGCGGAGAACGAGTACTGCGTGACCAAGTCCGGCTACGGACTGGAGATCGGCAAGACCGCCGACGTCGATCCGTCGGACATCGTGGTGCACAACGCTCACCTCGACGACCCGGCGTACGCCTTCGCGCTGTCGCGCCTGTCGGAGCAGAACCTCGAGCACACCGTGATGGGCATCTTCCGTCAGGTGAACCGCCCGACCTACGACGACGAAGCGCGGGCTCAGATCGCCTCTGCGCGGGAATCCAAGGCGCACGACACCGCCGCTCTGCAATCCTTGCTGCGTGGCAAGGACACCTGGACCGTCGAAGAGTAACGACACCTTGAACGAAGACGCCCCGCTGGCCGCAGTTGTACTGGCCGGCGGGGCGTCTCGTCGTATGGGGCGCGACAAGGCCACCGTGCGGTTCCGCGGGCCGGCGGGGGAGATCACGTTCGTCGAGCAGACGGTGGCGACGCTGCGGTCCCGCTGCCAGGCGGTGTTCGTCATCGCCGCCCGCGGCCAGGCGCTGCCTGACCTGGACGCGGAAGTGCTGCGCGACGCGACCCCGGGGGTCGGACCGCTGCTGGCCACCGCCCGTGGTTTGCGCGCCGCGGCCGACGCCGGATACCCGCGCGCGTTCGTATGTGCCGTCGACATGCCGTATCTGACGGCCGAGCTGATCGACGAGCTCGCCGAACACGCGGCCCGGGTGGACGCCGACGTGGTGCTGCCCTGGGACGGGCGGGACCACTACCTGGCGGGCATCTACCGGACCGCACTGGCCACTCGGGCCGACGAGCTGGTGGCCCACGGGCGGCGCAGCATGCGGGCCCTGGTCGACACCTCCGACACCCAGCGCGTGGTGATGGACCGGCAGCGGGCACTGGTCAACGTCAACAGCCCGGACGATTTCGTCTGACCCACAGCAAAGGTCCATCGCCCGGCTGTGAATCCCTGAATTCCTCGCTGTTCCACGAATTCGAATAACTGCGATTTCCGCGCTCTGCGCCCAATTCGGAAATTCATCGTCGCAATTCCGAACAATTCGTCGCCTGGGGCATTCGCGAATTCGAAACCTGTTGCAGTGCAACAGGTTTAGTTGTTCACCAGCGTAGGTGGTCGGTTAACGCTGCTCGAACAGTGCGCATCGGACGCATGAAAAGTGCTGATTGGCGGCGGTGTCGAGCGGCCCTAGCGAGTCCCGCCGGGTTTGACGCGTCCGTCGGCAGCGAACTGCGGCGCCGGCGCAACTGGATTTCACCGGGCGACACGCCGGATGTTTAGCGGCGGCGCTGCCGAAATGTGCCGCTGACCTGCGACGACTGTGACTCGTGTGAATTGAATTCTGTGTGCCACGCCACAATTTCATGGTGACCTCTATCACGAAATGTTGCCGAACCGTGATTTGTTAGGGGTGCTTTATATATCGCGTGACCTGCTTATGTTCCTCTCAGGTTCGGCTGTGATCTGCTTGTTATCTGGCTGGGACCGGTTCGACATTGCCGCGCGAATTCTTGCTACGGTCCTCGTGCTGCTCCAAGAGAGCAAACAACTGAAAAACCATGAACCTGCGTGTGAGCGGGATCGCGGTGGGACCAGAGCAGATGGCCTGTTGCCCGTGGCGTCCGCCGGCCTCGAGCCCGGACCGATCAAACCGCCCCCGCTGTCGTGTCCGACCGAGACGACACGATTCAGCCCCCTAACGCCTGCCCGGCAGGCAGCAGTTCGCACCGCCTATGCGCGGGCGATGTTTGGCGCGCGCTCGGCGAGAGGAACAACGTGAAGAACATCCGCACAACGCTTGGACTGGTTGCCGTTGCTGGGGCAGTTGCTGTGGCCCCGATGGTCATCGGAACCGGTACCGCGAATGCGGACGGCGGCCACAACTGGGACGCCGTTGCAGCCTGTGAGTCTGGTGGCAACTGGTCCATCAACACCGGCAACGGTTACTACGGCGGGCTGCAGTTCAACCTCGGCACCTGGCGTGCCAACGGTGGTTCGGGCATGCCCCACACCGCCAGCAAGGACGAGCAGATTCGAGTCGCCGAGAACGTCGCCGCCCGTCAGGGCATGGGCGCTTGGCCGGTCTGCGGCCGTCGGGGCTGATTCCCGAAGGCTCAGGGCGCCACAACCGCGCCGACGAGACAAGCAGAGGGCGCCGGACCACAAGGTCCGGCGCCCTTTGTCGTCGTCACCGCCGTTGCCCCGGCGTCCACGGATGATCCGTCACTTGATGAAACTATGGGGACATGGCGACGCATGACATCGCGACCGGCCTCGGCGCCCTGCAGGTCCACGTCAGCGGCTCCGGCGACCCGATTCTCCTGATGCCCAGCCTCCTGACCGACCACACGCTGTACGCCGCGCAGGTGGCGCACTTCTCCGGCCGGTACACCACCATCGCGATCGACCCGCCAGGACAGGGGCGCAGCGAGCCGCTGCGCAGTCCTTTCACCTTCGAGGCCAGTGCGCGGGCATATGTGGACGTCCTGGACGCGCTGGGGCTGCCGTGGGCGCACCTGGTCGGCAATTCGTGGGGCGCCATGATCGGCGGCACGATCTCGGCGACGTTTCCGGAACGGGTCGGATGCGCGGTACTGCTCAACGGCACGGCGTCGGAGGGCGCCAGATGGGACCGTCTGCAGCTCGCGCTCGCGGCCCGGATGACCCGGCTGGCCGGGAGCCCGCTCTTCGTGCGGTCGACGGTCGTGCCGCGATTCCTCGGGAAGACCACCCGCCGCCAGCGTCCCGACCTGGTCGACGGACTGGTGACGATGATCACGGGCAACGAGGCCCGGTCGGCCAGCTTCGCGGTGGAGAGCATCGTCGTCAGGCGTCCCGACCAGCACGCGCTGTTCGGCCGCATCAACACCCCGACCATGGTCGTCGCCGGTCGCGAGGACGCGAGCTTTCCCGTTGCCGAAGTGCGCCGGATGGCCGAGGCGATTCCGGGCTCGGAGTTGGTGGTCCTGGATCGGATCGGCCACCTGGCCGCCTATGAGGCGCCCGACACCGTCAATGCCCTCATCGACGACTTCCTCGACCGCCACCCCAGGCAATGATCGCGCGAGGCGGCGCCCCGTCATGTGCTAACAACGGAGCATGGCCCTGACACCGTTCGACGACCTGGATACGTACTTCTCACTGCCCCGGGTGTCCGGGCTCGCGGTCTCACCCGACGGCCGTCGCGTCGTCACGATGATCAGCGAGCTGAACGCCAAGGGCACCGAATTCGTCACCGCGGCTTGGGAACTCGACCCCGACGGTCAGCGCGAGGCGCGCCGGCTGACGTACGGAGCCAAGGGGGAGTCCCAGCCGGCCTTCACCGCGGCCGGTGACCTGCTGTTCGTCGCGGCCCGTCCCACCGACACCGACGACGACCCGCCGGCGGCGCTGTGGCAACTGCCCGCCAACGGCGGTGAGGCACAACGACTTCTGGAGCTGGCGGGCGGCGTCACGGGCGTGCACGCCGCCCGCGCGGCCGACGTCGTCGTGGTGACGGCGCCGATGCTCCCGTCGGCCGGCACGCCCGAGGACGACAAGCGGCTGCGCACCCTCCGCAAGGACAAGAAGGTGTCGGCAATTCTGCACACCGGGTACCCGGTGCGGCACTGGGACCACGACCTGGGTCCCGATCACGCGCACCTGCTCCGCGTCGAATCGGGTGCGGCCCATGACATCACGCTGCAGCCGGGGATGGCATTGAACGAGGCCACCGTGGCGGTCAGTGCGGACGGCAGCTTCGCCGTCGCGTCGTGGCAGGTCCCCGCTGCGGGGGCCGCGCTGCGCAGCGTGCTGGTCCGCATCGACATCGCGACGGGGGAGCGCACCGTGATCGCCGACGACCCGGCTGCCGACCTGGGGCACCCGGCGATCTCGCCCGACGGCACCACCGTCGCGTACCTGCGGGAGACGCTCTCGACACCCGCGCAGGCGCCGCGGATCACGCTGTGCCGCCAGGTCTTCGGTGCCGAGCCGGTGGAGCTCACCGCGCACTGGGACCGCTGGCCGGCATCGGTGACCTGGTCGCACGACGGGTCGAACCTGCTGGTCACCGCGGACGACAACGGCCGGGCGCCGATCTTCGCCGTCGACCCGTCGAGAGGCGTCGTTACCCAGCTGACGCACGACGACTTCGCGTACGGCGAGGTGCGGCCCGTCGCCGGCGGTGCGCTGTATGCCCTGCGCAGCAGCTACCTGACGCCGCCGCATCCGGTCCGCGTAGACGCCGACGGATCCGTCACCGTGCTGCCGGGCGTCGAATTTCCCGAACTGCCAGGCGAATTGGTCGAGCTGACGGCGACCGCGGACGACGGCACGCCCGTTCGTTCCTGGCTGACACTGCCGGCCGGCGACGCGCCCGCGCCACTGCTGTTGTGGGTGCACGGCGGGCCGCTGGGCAGCTGGAACACCTGGCACTGGCGGTGGAATCCCTGGCTGCTCACCGCGCTCGGCTACGCGGTGCTGATGCCGGACCCGGCGCTGTCCACCGGCTACGGTCAGGACTTCATCCAACGTGGCTGGGGCGCTTGGGGTTTCGCGCCGTATACCGACCTGATGGCGGCCGTCGACGCGGCATGCGCGCACCCGCGCATCGACGCCGGCCGGATCGCCGCCATGGGCGGCTCGTTCGGTGGCTACATGGCCAACTGGATCGCCGGGCACACCGACCGGTTCGCCGCCATCGTCACGCACGCCAGCCTGTGGGCGCTCGATCAGTTCGGGCCGACGACCGACGGCGCCTACTGGTGGGCCCGTGAGATGACACCCGAGATGGCCGAACGCAATTCGCCGCACCGCCATGTCGAGAACATCAGGACGCCGATGCTGGTGATCCACGGCGACAAGGACTATCGCGTCCCGATCGGCGAAGGACTGCGGTTGTGGAACGACCTGGTGACCCGGTCGGGGCTACCGGCCGACGACACCGGTGAAACTGTGCACCGCTACCTCTATTACCCGTCCGAAGGTCATTGGATCGCCGCGCCGCAGCACGCCAAGATCTGGTACCAGGTGGTGACGGCATTCCTGTCCGAGCACGTGCGCAAAGAACACGTCGACCTGCCGGAGACCCTCGGTTAGGTTGGCAGCATGACCGCACCGCAGCGCGAATTCGACATCGTCCTCTATGGCGCCACCGGCTTCGTCGGGAAGTTGACCGCCCAATACCTGGCCGAGAACGGAGGGCAGGCGCGGATAGCGCTGGCGGGCCGGTCGATGGACAAACTGGCCGCGGTCCGCGACTCGCTCGGCGCGGCCGGGCAGAACTGGGGCCTGATCCAGGCCGATGCCGCGTCGCAGCACACCCTGGATGCCATGGCCGAGCGGACCCAGGTGGTCGCCACCACGGTCGGGCCGTACCTCAAATACGGCCTGCCGCTCGTGGCAGCGTGTGCCGCCGCCGGCACCGACTACGCCGACCTGACCGGCGAGAGCCTCTTCATCCGCGAGAGCATCGACCTGTTCCACAAGCAGGCCGCCGACACCGGTGCGCGCATCGTGCACTCGTGCGGATTCGATTCCATCCCTTCGGATCTCACCGTCTACGCGCTGTACAAGGCCGCCGCGGCGGACGGCGCCGGCGAGCTCACCGACACCGACTACGTGCTCCGCGGATTCTCCGGCGGGGTATCCGGCGGCACCGTCGCCTCGATGCTCGAGCTGTTCACGCGGACGTCCGGTGACGAGGAACTGCGCCGGACCATGATGGACCCGTACACGCTGACGACCGATCGCGGTGCGGAGCCCGACCTCGGCCACCAGACCGACACCCCGTGGCGCCGGGGCCGCGACATCGCCCCCGAACTCGCCGGCACGTGGACCGGTGCCTTCGTCATGGCGGTGGCCAACACCCGCATCGTGCGGCGCAGCAACGCACTGCTGGGCTGGGAGTACGGGCGCCGCTTGCGGTACTCGGAGCACATGAGCCTGGGGTCGTCGCCCATCGCGCCGGTGGCCTCGGCGCTGGGTACCGCGGCCAACGCGGCCGTCATGAACCTCGGCAGCCGCTTCTTCAACAAGCTGCCCCGCGGCCTGATCGACCGTGTCGTGCCGAAGCCCGGGACCGGCCCCAGCGAGCAGGCGCGGGACAAGGGCTACTACCGCGTCGAGACCTACACCCGCACCACCAGCGGCGCCCGGTACCGCTCGGTCATGGCGCAGCAGGGTGACCCGGGCTACAAGGCGACCGCGGTGCTGCTGGGCGAGAGCGGGCTGGCGCTGGCCCTCGACCGCGACCGGCTGTCGGATCTGAAGGGCGTGCTGACGCCGGCCGCGGCGATGGGCGATGTGTTGATGACGCGGCTGCCGGCCGCCGGCGTCACGTTCGAAACCGAGGCGCTGGGGCGCTGATTCGCGCAGCAAGCGCCGAAGTGCTGTGCCTCGCCGCCGACCCGGCTAGTGTCGGCGGCGAGGCGCTTCACACACATCGGTGACGAGGGGAACATGCCATGGCTGGTCTTGACGAACTGCTCAATCAGATTCCGACACAAGAGATTGCGGCCAAGCTCGGCGCTGATGAAGGGGAGGTGAACAGCGCCGTACAACAGCTGGTGCCGTTGCTGCTCGGCGGTGTACAGCAGACCGCGCAGGACCACCCCGACACCGCGGCCGGCCTCGAAAGCGAAGCCGCCGATCACGCGGCGAGCGGGCTGCTCGACGGTGGCGTGACGGTCGACCAGGTCAACCAGGACCAGGGCGCCGACGCCGTCGCGAAGATCTTCGGCGGCAACGACAGCGGCCAGGTGGCGTCGGCGCTGGCCGGCGGTGGCGCGGGTAACAGTGAGCTGATCCAGAAGCTGCTGCCGATCCTGGCGCCCATCGTGCTGGCCTACATCGGCAAGCAGCTCACCGGCGGCGGCGCAGCGTCCACGCCCGCGGCGTCCGGTGGCGGTGGTCTCGGCGACGTGCTGGGCAACATCCTCGGCGGCGCGCTGGGCGGTAACAACGCCGGCGGCAATACGAGCTCCGGTGACAACCCGCTCGGCAGCATCCTGGGCAGCGTCCTCGGCGGTGGCGGCAACCAGGGCGCCGGCGGCGTGCTCGGCAGCGTCCTGGGCGGGCTGTTCGGCAACAAGAAGTAGGCCCCGAGGGGCAGTTTTACGTCCGGTCACCGGGTTTACCTAGAATTGGCCGGTGACTGCCAGCGATACGCCTGATCCCACGACCGTGAACGCGGCCGATGCCCTGCCCAAAACGTGGGATCCGAGCGCGGTAGAAGCTGACATGTACCAGGGCTGGGTCGACGCCGGGTACTTCACCGCCGACCCGACCAGCGACAAGCCGCCGTACTCCATCGTGCTGCCGCCGCCGAACGTCACCGGCAGCCTGCACATGGGCCACGCGCTCGACCACACCCTGATGGACGCGCTCACCCGGCGGAAGCGCATGCAGGGTTACGAGGTGCTGTGGCTGCCCGGCATGGACCACGCTGGTATCGCCACGCAGACCCTGGTCGAGAAGCAGCTTGCCGCCGACGGCAAGACCAAAGAGGACTTCGGCCGCGAGGGCTTCGTCGAGAAGGTCTGGGAGTGGAAGCGCGAGTCCGGCGGCACCATCGGCGGCCAGATGCGCCGCCTGGGCGACGGCGTCGACTGGAGCCGGGACCGCTTCACCATGGACGAGGGCCTGTCGCGCGCCGTCCGCACCATTTTCAAACGGCTGTTCGACGCCGGCCTGATCTACCGCGCCGAGCGGCTGGTGAACTGGTCGCCGGTGCTGGAGACCGCGATCTCCGACCTCGAGGTGAAGTACGACGACGTCGAGGGCGAGTTGGTCTCGTTCCGCTACGGCTCGATGAACGACGCCGAGCCCCACCTGGTCGTGGCCACCACGCGACTCGAGACGATGCTCGGTGACACCGCCATCGCGGTGCATCCCGACGACGAGCGCTACCGCGCGCTGGTCGGCAAGACCCTGCCGCACCCGTTCCTGGACCGCGACATCATCATCGTGGCCGACGAGCACGTCGACCCCGAATTCGGTACGGGCGCAGTCAAAGTCACGCCGGCCCACGATCCGAACGACTTCGAGATCGGACTGCGGCACAACCTGGCGATGCCGACCATCATGGACACCAAGGGCGCCATCGCCGGTACCGGAACCGAATTCGACGGCATGGATCGGTTCGAGGCCCGCGTCAAGGTGCGCGAGAAGCTGGCCGCCGAGGGGCGGATCGTTGCCGAGAAGCGGCCGTACCTGCACAGCGTCGGGCACTCGGAGCGCAGCGGCGAGGCCATCGAGCCGCGGCTGTCGATGCAGTGGTGGGTCAAGGTCGAATCGCTGGCCAAGGCCGCCGGTGACGCAGTCCGGAACGGCGACACCGTGATTCACCCGACCAGCCTGGAGCCCCGCTGGTTCGCCTGGGTCGACGACATGCACGACTGGTGCATCTCCCGGCAGCTCTGGTGGGGACACCGCATCCCGATCTGGCACGGCCCGGACGGCGAGACCGTGTGCGTCGGCCCCGACGAGGAGCCGCCGGCCGGCTGGGAGCAGGACCCCGACGTGCTCGACACGTGGTTCTCCTCGGCGCTCTGGCCGTTCTCGACCATGGGCTGGCCCGACAAGACGCCGGAGCTCGAGAAGTTCTATCCGACAACGGTTCTGGTCACGGGCTACGACATCCTGTTCTTCTGGGTGGCCCGCATGATGATGTTCGGCACCTTCGTCGCCGACGATCCGGTGCTGGGCGGCGCGAAGGTGCCGTTCGAGAACGTCTTCCTGCACGGGCTGATCCGCGATCAGTTCGGGCAGAAGATGAGCAAGTCCAAGGGCAATGGCATCGACCCGCTGGACTGGGTCGAGACGTTCGGCGCCGATGCGCTGCGCTTCACCCTGGCCCGCGGTGCCAGCCCCGGTGGCGACCTGTCGATCGGTGAGGACCACGCCCGCGCGTCCCGCAACTTCGCGACCAAGCTGTTCAACGCAACGCGTTTCGCGATGATGAATGGTGCGGCGCCGGCTCCGCTGCCGGAAGCCGCTGAGCTCACCGACGCCGACCGCTGGATTCTGGGCCGTCTCGAAGAGGTCCGGGCCGAGGTGGACAACACGCTCGAGCGCTACGAATTCAGCCGGGCCTGCGAGGCGCTGTACCACTTCGCGTGGGACGAGTTCTGTGACTGGTACCTCGAGCTCGCGAAAGCCCAACTGTTCGAAGGTGGTTCGCGCGCCGAGCACACCAAGGCGGTCCTGGCCGCGGTGCTCGACGTGCTGCTCAAGCTGCTGCACCCGGTGATGCCGTTCGTCACCGAGGCGCTGTGGAAGTCGCTGACCGGTGGCGAGTCGCTGGTCATCGCGGAATGGCCGCAGGCCTCCGGTGTCGCGCTCGATCAGGATTCCGCGCAGCGGATCACCGACATGCAGAAGCTCATCACCGAGGTCCGCCGGTTCCGTAGTGACCAGGGCCTCAACGACCGGCAGAAGGTGCCCGCCCGCCTGGTGGGCATCAGCGAGGCCGACCTGGATGCCCAGGTGGCCGCGGTGACCTCCCTGGCCTGGCTGACCGAGCCGGCCGACGGCTTCAATCCCTCGGCGGCGGTGGAGGTCCGGCTGTCCAAGGGCACCGTCGTCGTCGAGGTGGACACCTCGGGCACCGTCGACGTCGCCGCCGAGCGGCGCCGGCTGGAGAAGGACCTGGCCGCCGCGCAGAAGGAACTCGCCCAGACCGCAGGCAAATTGGGTAACGAGGCGTTCCTCGCGAAGGCGCCGGAGGATGTGGTCGCCAAGATCCGGGCCCGCCAGCAGCTCGCCCAGGAAGAGGTCGACCGGATCAACACCCGGCTGGCCGGCCTGCCGTCCGCATGAGCACCCCCACACCCGACGAGATCGCCGAACTGCTGCAGGTCGAGTATCTGCTCGACCAGCGGTGGCCGGAGACCAAGATCGAGCCGAGCACCGTCCGGATCGAGGCGCTGCTGGAGATGCTCGGTTCGCCGCAGCGCGGCTATCCGAGCATCCACGTGGCCGGCACCAACGGCAAGACCTCGGTCACCCGGATGATCGACGCGCTGCTGACGGCGTTCTCGCGGCGCACCGGCCGGACGACGAGCCCGCACCTGCAGGCCGCCACCGAACGCATCGCGATCGACGGAAAGCCCATCAGCCCAGCGCAATACGTCGCCACCTACACCGAGATCGAGCCGTTCGTCGAGATTGTCGACCGGCAGTCGGAAGCGGGTGAGCTGGGTGAGCCCGGCCCCAAGATGAGCAAGTTCGAGGTGCTCACCGCCATGGCGTTCGCCGCGTTCGCCGACGCACCCGTGGACGTCGCAGTCATCGAAACCGGCCTCGGCGGACGGTGGGATGCCACCAACGTCGTCGACGCCCCGGTCGCCGTCATCACGCCGATCGGCCTGGACCACACCGATTATCTCGGCGACACCATCGCCGCGATCGCGGGGGAGAAGGCCGGCATCATCGCCCGCCAGCAGCCCGACCTGGTGCCCGCCGGCACCGATCCCAGCACTGTCGCGGTGATCGCCCGCCAGGTTCCCGAGGCCATGGAAGTGCTGATGGCGCAGGCGGTTACGGCCGACGCCGCCGTCGCCCGTGAGGAGTCCGAGTTCGCCGTCCGCGCCCGGCAGGTCGCCGTCGGGGGGCAGCTGCTGGAACTGCAGGGCCTCGGCGGTGTCTACACCGACATCTTCCTGCCACTGCACGGCGAGCATCAGGCGCACAATGCCGTCCTGGCGCTGGCTGCCGTCGAGGCGTTCTTCGGCGCCGGTGCCGACCGTCAGCTCGATGTCGACACCGTCCGTCAGGGCTTCGCGTCGGTGACCACCCCCGGCCGCCTGGAGCGGATGCGCAGCGCCCCAACGGTGTTCATCGACGCCGCGCACAATCCGGCCGGCGCCGCGGCGCTCGCCGACGCATTGCAGACCGAGTTCGAGTTCCGGTTCCTGGTCGGCGTCATCTCGGTCATGGCCGACAAGGACGTCACCGGCATCCTGGCCGCGCTCGAGCCGGCGTTCGACCTGGTGGTGGTGACCCACAACGGGTCGCCGCGCGCCATGGACACCGAGACGCTGGCGTCCCTGGCCGAGGAGACCTTCGGCCCCGAACGCGTCGTCACCGCACCGAACCTGCCCGACGCCATCGAGGCGGCGACGGCGCTGGTGGAGCAGTCGGGCAACGACTACGGCTCGTCCGACGGGTTCTCCGGCGCGGGCATGGTGATCACCGGTTCGGTCGTGACGGCCGGTGCGGCCCGCACCCTGTTCGGAAAGGACCCGGCATGACCGCCCCGAACCAGCCCGACCCCTGGAAGAGCTTCCGCGGCGTGATGGCCGGCACCCTGATCCTGGAAGTCATCGTGGTGCTGCTGGCGCTGCCGGTGGTGTCGGTGTTCCACGGCGGCCTGACGCCGCTCAGCAGCGGCTACCTCATCGGCATGGCGGTCGTCCTGGGCCTGTTGTCGGGGATGCAGGGCCGGTCGTGGGCGCTGTGGGTCAACATCGGGATGCAGTTCGTGCTGATCCTCGGCGCGTTCATCGACGTCACCATCGGCATCGTCGGCATCATCTTCCTGCTCGTCTGGGTCCTGATCGCGTACCTGCGGTCCGAGGTCAAGCGCCGCCAGGACCGCGGCCTGCTGCCCGGCCAGCAATGAGCTGCGCCCGAATCGCTCCATTCGGTTACTGAACTAGTACGCTGTCCGCCGTGACTGAGCAGACCCTTGTTTTGATCAAGCCCGACGGCGTCAAGCGCAACCTGATCGGCGAAATCATCAGCCGGATCGAGCGCAAGGGCCTGACCTTCGCTGCACTGGAGCTGAAGACCGTCAGCGTGGAGCTGGCGACCAAGCACTACGCCGAGCACGAGGGCAAGCCTTTCTTCGGTGACCTGCTGGAATTCATCACCTCCGGCCCGGTGGTGGCCGCCATCGTCGAGGGCCCGCGGGCCGTCGCCGCTTTCCGGCAGATCGCCGGCGGCACCGACCCGGTGGAGAGGGCCGCGACCGGCACCATCCGTGGTGACCTGGCCCTGGTCACCCAGGACAACTTGGTGCACGGCTCGGATTCCCCGGAGTCCGCGGCCCGTGAAATCGCCTTGTGGTTCCCCGGTAACTGACACTGTGGTCCGCCGGTAGCTGAGCTACCGGCGGCACCTCGTCGGAGATTGGCCGACGATGTGGGATACTGGCGTACGGGTGACCTGCTTCATACCAGGAGCGGACGCCCGGATGAAGACTTAGACGACGCGACCACCCGGAGTAATCCGGGTGCGGCGCCGACCGTCCAGCCATCATTCAGCCAGGCACCGAGGGCTCCCCGTGGGCCGCTAGGTGCGAGACCACAACAATCTCGGGAGAAGTTCCCCGAGCCAATACAAGAAGCCCTCGCGTGGCCGCGTCGCACGACGCGCCCGGGGGCTTGAGGAGAATACGTGGCCGACGATGCCCAACTTGAAGCCCGATCCGAAGACGCCAGCAGCGCAGCGGAGCCGATAGAGCTCCCCGAGCGCCTGCGGATTTTCTCGCTCGCCCGGATCCTCGGGACGACCAGCAAGAAGATCACCGAGACCCTCGCCGGGGTCGACGGTAGGCCCCGCAACCCGGCGTCCACGGTGACGCGCGCCGAGGCCGAGCGAGTCCGTGACCTGCTGGGACTCGGTGGCGAGGCGACGCAGGACCCCGCACCGGCCGCGACCGTCGAGCCGGCGGCCGAAGTGCTGGTCGAGGTCGTCAGCGAAAGCACCGAAGTGACCGCCGAGGTCGCCGTCGAAGCCGTCGACGTCGCCGAAGCCGCCGTCGAGATCGCCCGCGAGGCGGCCGATGCCGGTGCCGCGGAGCCCGACGAAGACGAGCCCGAGTCCCGCCTGCTACTCGAGACGGTCCCGGCGCCCGCTGCCGAGCCCGCCGACTACCTGCCGCTGTTCGTGGCGCCGCAGCCCGTGACATTCCGGCCGCCCGCCGAGCCCGACGACTTCGCCGACGACGACACCGCCGACGATGCGGCCGACGCCGCCGACGAGGGCGGCGAGGACGGCACCGACGAAGACGGCGAGCGGCCCGCCAACCGGCGCCGCCGTCGTGGCCGCCGGGGTCGTGGCCGCGGCCGGGGTGAACAGAGCAGCGACGACGCCACCGACGGTGACGCCGAAGGCGAGACGCAGGATGCGTCGGCCGAAGGTGACGAGGACACCGACGGCGAGGCCGACGAAGACGCCGGTGACGACGACGCGAACGCGTCCGACGGTGCCAGCCGCCGTCGCCGCCGTCGTCGCCGCCGCAAGTCGGGCGGTGCCGGCGGTGACGATGCCGATGGTGAGGCCGGTTCGCCCGACGATCCGCCCAACACCGTCGTCCACGAGCGCGCCCCGCGCACCAAGTCGGACAACAACGAAATCCAGGGCATCACCGGGTCCACCCGGCTCGAGGCCAAGCGGCAGCGCCGTCGTGACGGCCGGGACGCGGGCCGGCGCCGGCCGCCGATCCTGAGCGAGGCCGAGTTCCTGGCCCGCCGCGAAGCCGTCGAGCGCGTGATGGTGGTGCGCGACAAGATCCGCACCGAACCGCCGCACGAAGGTGCCCGCTACACCCAGATCGCCGTGCTGGAAGACGGCGTCGTGGTCGAGCACTTCGTGACGTCCGCCGCGTCGGCCAGCCTGGTCGGCAACATCTACCTCGGCATCGTGCAGAACGTGCTGCCCTCGATGGAGGCGGCGTTCGTCGACATCGGCCGGGGCCGCAACGGTGTGCTCTACGCCGGTGAGGTCAACTGGGAGGCTGCCGGCCTCGGCGGCAACAACCGCAAGATCGAGCAGGCGCTCAAGCCCGGCGACTACGTCGTCGTCCAGGTCAGCAAGGACCCGGTCGGGCACAAGGGCGCGCGCCTCACCACGCAGATTTCGCTGGCCGGGCGCTACCTGGTGTACGTGCCGGGAGCGTCGTCGACCGGCATCAGCCGCAAGCTGCCGGACACCGAGCGTCAGCGCCTGAAGGAAATCCTCAAGGAGGTCGTGCCCGCCGACGCCGGTGTGATCATCCGCACCGCGTCCGAGGGCGTGAAGGAAGAGGACATCCGCGCGGACGTCAACCGGTTGCAGGAACGCTGGACCGAGATCGAGACGACGGCTGCGGAGACCAAGGCCAAGGCCGCCGGCGCCGCCGTGGCGCTGTACGAGGAGCCCGACGTCCTGGTCAAGGTCATCCGCGACCTGTTCAACGAGGACTTCTCCAAGCTCGTGGTGTCGGGTGACGAGGCCTGGAACACCATCAACGGCTACGTGAACTCGGTTGCGCCCGAACTGCTTTCGCGCATCTCGCAGTACGAGCCCGCCGGCGGGCCCACGGGTCCGGACGTGTTCTCCGTGTACCGCATCGACGAGCAGCTGGCCAAGGCGATGGACCGCAAGGTCTGGCTGCCCTCGGGTGGCACCCTGGTGATCGACCGCACCGAAGCCATGACCGTCGTCGACGTCAACACCGGCAAGTTCACCGGTTCGGGCGGCAACCTGGAGCAGACGGTCACCCGCAACAACCTCGAAGCGGCCGAGGAGATCGTCCGTCAGCTGCGGCTGCGGGACATCGGCGGCATCATCGTCATCGACTTCATCGACATGGTGCTCGAATCCAACCGCGACCTGGTGCTGCGCCGCCTGACCGAGGCGCTGGCCCGGGACCGGACCCGCCACCAGGTGTCCGAGGTCACCTCCCTCGGACTGGTGCAGCTGACCCGCAAGCGGCTCGGCACCGGCCTGATCGAGGCGTTCTCCACGACGTGTCCGCACTGCGCGGGCCGCGGCATCATGCTGCACGGCGATCCGGTGGACACCGCGTCGGCGAACGGCCGGAAGGCCGAGGCCGCCGGCGGCGCCGGTGGTGGCGGCCGGCGCAGCAAGCGCGCCAAGAAGGCCGCGCCGCGCGTCGAGGAGACGCCGGTGGCCAAGGTGCCGTCGCATCCGCAGGGCGAGCACCCGATGTTCAAGGCCATGGCGGCCGCGAACGGCAAGCACGAGGACGAGCTCGACGACGAGGACGCCACCGAGGACACCGAGGGCCTGGCCGACGAAGCGGCCGACGGCGACGCCGTCGAGTCCACCGAGGTGCTGACCGAGCTGGACACCGATGAGGACGTCGAAGAGGACGAGGACTCGGAAGACGATGAGCTCGAAGTCGAGCTCGACGAGGACTTCGAGGACGGCGACGACGACAGCGATGAGCTGGACCTCGACGACGACACCGACGAAGACGACGACTCGGACGAGGACGACTCGGATGAGGACGACGACGAAGACGACGAGGACGACGACGACGACGAGGACGAGGCTGATCAGCCCGCTGAACCGGTCGTCGCCCAGGTTCCCGTCGTCCGGCAGCGGCGCCGCGCTGCGGCCCGTCCCGCCGGTCCGCCGGTCGGAGGTGTCGATGGCTGATGCCGTGAGGGTCCACGCGGTTTGACCCTCGATTAACTGGTCACGTACCCTTGACCAGTTGTCGCCTGGCCGACACCGGCGACATGGAGAGCTGCGGACGCCCGCGCCGCTCCAACCTAAGACCCGCGCTCGCAGCCTTCGGGTGGCGCGCGCCCCGCAGTAGACGAAACGAAGAACAGAGGAACACCAACGATGGCAGCCGATAACGCCACGTACGCAATCGTCAAGACTGGTGGCAAGCAGTACAAGGTTGCCGTCGGTGACGTGGTCAAGATCGAGAAGCTCGACGCTGAGCAGGGCGCCTCGGTGTCGCTGCCCGTCGCTCTCGTGGTCGAGGGTGCGAAGGTCACCACCAGTGCCGACGCGCTGGCCAAGGTCGCTGTCACCGGTGAGGTGCTCGAGCACACCAAGGGCCCGAAGATCCGTATCCACAAGTTCAAGAACAAGACCGGCTACCACAAGCGCCAGGGCCACCGTCAGCAGCTGACGGTCGTCAAGGTCACCGGCATCAAGTAAGTAAGGGAGCGAACAGACATGGCACATAAAAAGGGCGCGTCCAGCTCTCGTAACGGTCGCGATTCAGCCGCCCAGCGACTGGGCGTCAAGCGTTTCGGCGGCCAGGTCGTCAAGGCCGGCGAGATCCTCGTCCGTCAGCGCGGCACTCACTTCCACCCGGGCGTGAACGTCGGTCGCGGTGGCGACGACACCCTGTTCGCCACGGCCGCCGGCTCGGTGCTCTTCGGCTCCAAGCGTGGTCGCAAGACGGTCAACATCGTCCCGGTCGAGGCTTAACCTTTTCCCACGAGGTGTGAAGCTGCCACGAGGTTTCGCCTCGTGGCAGCTTTTCTTTTTCTTGAGGGAGAGGACGTCAGATGGCACCCCGGTTCGTTGACCGTGTGGTGATCCACGCACGCGCCGGTAACGGCGGCAATGGCTGTGCATCGGTACACCGGGAGAAGTTCAAGCCGCTCGGTGGGCCGGACGGGGGCAACGGCGGCAAGGGCGGCAGCATCGTCCTGGTCGTCGACCCGCAGGTGCACACCTTGCTGGACTTCCACTTCCGCCCGCACGTCGATGCGCCGTCCGGTAAGCCCGGCGCCGGCAGCAACCGCGACGGCGCCGCGGGCGCCGATCTCGAGGTCCACGTGCCCGACGGCACCGTCGTGCTCGATGAGCAGGGCCGCATGCTGGCCGACCTGGTGGGCGCCGGTACCCGCTTCGAGGCCGCCGCGGGTGGCCGCGGTGGGCTGGGCAACGCCGCGCTGGCCTCGCGGGCCCGCAAGGCGCCCGGTTTCGCGCTGCTGGGGGAGAAGGGCGAGATCCGGGATCTCACCCTCGAACTCAAGACGGTCGCCGATGTGGGCCTGGTCGGTTTCCCGTCGGCCGGGAAATCCTCTCTGGTGTCGGCCATCTCGGCCGCCAAGCCGAAGATCGCGGACTACCCGTTCACCACACTCGTGCCCAACCTGGGTGTGGTGTCGGCGGGCGACAACACCTTCACCGTCGCCGACGTCCCGGGCCTAATCCCCGGTGCTTCGGAAGGCCGTGGCCTGGGCCTGGACTTCCTGCGGCACATCGAGCGCTGCGCCGTGCTGGTGCATGTGGTCGACTGCGCGACCCTCGAGCCGGGCCGCGACCCGATCTCCGACATCGAGGCGCTCGAGGCCGAGCTGGCCGCGTATACGCCCACGCTGCAAGGGGATTCGACCCTGGGTGACCTGGCCGAGCGCCCCCGCGCGGTGCTGCTCAACAAGATCGACGTGCCCGACGCCCGCGAACTCGCCGACTTCGTGAAGGACGAGGTGGCGGCCAAGTACGGCTGGCCCGTCTACGAAATCTCGACCGTGAGCCGAGATGGCCTGCGCCCGTTGACCTTTGCCCTGTGGGACATGGTCGCGGCATACCGTGCCGCGCAGCCGGTCGTGGCCCCGCGCCGGCCGATCATCCGGCCCGTCGCGGTCAACGAGACCGGCTTCACCGTCGAATCCGACGGCTCGGGCGGCTTCATCGTGCGCGGCACCCGGCCGGAACGCTGGATCGCCCAGACGGCCTTCGACAACGACGAGGCCGTCGGCTATCTCGGTGACCGCCTGGCGCGCCTGGGCGTCGAGGACGAACTGCTCAAGATGGGCGCCCGCGCGGGCTGTGCGGTGACCATCGGCGACGTCACGTTCGACTGGGAGCCGCAGACGCCCGCGGGTGTCGACATGCAGATGTCCGGTCGCGGCACCGACATTCGCCTGGAACAGACCGATCGCGTCGGGGCCGCGGAACGCAAGGCGGCCCGTAAGGAGCGCCGTCGGTCAGCGGAGGATGCCGAGGAAGACCTGTGACGCAGGGCTCCGGCACGGTCTCGGCGCATCGCGAGGCCGTGCGCACCGCACGCAGCGTCGTCGTCAAGATCGGCACCACGGCGCTGACCTCGCCCAACGGCATGTTCGACGCCGGCCGGCTGGCTACGCTGGCCGACGCCATCGAGAAGCGGATGAAGGCCGGATCGGACGTCGTGATCGTGTCGTCTGGCGCCATCGCCGCGGGGATCGAGCCGCTCGGCCTGAGCCGGCGCCCGACGGACCTGGCCACCAAGCAGGCCGCGGCCAGCGTGGGGCAGGTGGCCCTGGTCAACTCGTGGAGCGCGGCGTTCGGCCGGTATGACCGGACCGTCGGGCAGGTACTGCTCACCGCCCACGACATCGCCCAGCGCGCGCAGCACAACAACGCGCAGCGCACGCTGGACCGGCTCCGGGCGTTGCACGCGGTGGCGATCGTCAACGAGAACGACACCGTGGCCACCAACGAAATCCGGTTCGGCGACAACGACCGGCTGTCGGCACTGGTGGCGCAGCTGGTGGGGGCCGACGCGCTGATCCTGCTGAGCGACATCGACGGTCTGTATGACTCCGACCCCCGCAAGGGCAACGCGCGCTTCATTCCCGAGGTCGCCGCGTCGGGTGACCTCGACGGCGTATCGGCGACCGGGGGCAGTCACCTGGGCACGGGCGGTATGGCCTCCAAGCTGTCGTCTGCGCTGCTGGCCGCCGATGCCGGTGTGCCGGTCCTGCTGGCGGCCGCCAGCGACGCTGCCGCCGCGCTGACCGACGCGTCGGTGGGTACGGTCTTTGCGGCGCGTCCCGAGCGCATGTCGGCGCGGCGGTTCTGGGTGCGCTACGCCGCCGAGACGACGGGGACCCTGACGCTGGACGCCGGTGCGGTGCGGGCCGTCGTCGGGCAAAGAAAATCGTTGCTGCCCGCCGGGATCACCGCGGTCGCCGGGCGCTTCCACGGCGGCGACGTCGTCGAGCTGCACGGTCCCGACGGCACCGCGGTGGCGCGGGGCGTCGTGGCCTACGAAGATTCCGAGCTCGCGGGCATCATCGGCCGGTCCACGCCCGAACTGCCCGTCGAGCTGCGCCGACCCGCGGTGCATGCCGATGATCTGGTAGCAATTTGACGTCGACTTCGTGTGTATTTGGCTAGAATCGACGCCTCGTTCGGTGTTTTCCCTGCTGGAGAAGGCCTACCCATTAAATTAGGGTTATGCTGCCTTCGACACCTGACGCAGCAAACAGAATTGAGGGGGCGATGGCGAGACAGTCCGTGCTGGCGGTCGGCGCGCATCCCGATGACATCGAACTGGGCTGCGGGGGTGCGCTGGCAAAGCATGTCGCGGCCGGCGACCGGGTCACGATGTTGGTGGTGACCCGCGGCGAGGAGGGGCCCGGCGACTCGCAGGAGCGGGTGCGTGAACAGCTCCGCGCGGTGGAGGTGCTCGGCGTCCACGAACTGCTGTGGGGTCAGGGCTTCGGCGACTGCCGCGTTTCGCTGCAGGAGTTCGAGCTCGTCCACCTGATCGAAGACGCCATCGAAAAGTCTTCTGCCACAATCGTTTACACCCACACGGCCAACGACAGTCACCAGGACCACCGGGTGGTCTCGCGGTGTACCCTCGGTGCGGCGCGCTGGGTGTCGTCGATCATGACGTACGGCGGGCCGTCGGCCATCGGTTTCAATCCGACGGCGTTCGTCGACATCTCTGACTCGCTGGACAAGAAGATCGAAGCCCTGATGTCGCACGTGTCGCAGGCCGAGGCCAGCGAGAAGGTCAGTGCCTCGTGGGTGCGCAGTTCCGCTGAGCACTACGGCTTCCTGTGCCGCCGGGCATTCGCCGAGGGCTTCGAACCGGCCCGACTGGTCGTCGATTTCTGACCCTGTGCCGACCTTTCTCATTGTCGGCGCCGGCCCGACGGGTTTGGGCGCTGCCGTCCGGCTGACCGAACTCGGGGTCGACCATCTGGTGGTGGATGCCGGTGATCAGGTCGGCGGCATGGCCACGTCGGTGCGCGACGAACACGGTTTCACCTGGGATCTCGGCGGCCACGTGCTGCACAGCCACTTCGCGGAATTCGACCGTGCGGTCGACGCCTCGGGCGTGAAGATGAACGACGTCGCCCGCAACGGCTGGGTGTGGCTCGACGGCAGCGGGCCGCAGAGTCTGGTGCCCACGCCCATCCAGCAGCAACTCGCCGAGATGCCGACCGACCTGTACCCGGACGCACCGCTGCACAACCTCGCCGACTATTACCGCAACAATTTCGGTGGCAAACTTTTTGACGAGTTTTTCGGCCCCTACAACTACAAGATGTGGACGGCCCCGCTCGAACACATCGACCACGAATGGACATCGTTGCGCAGCGGCAGCGCCGCGCCGAACGTACCGCGCCTCGGGCTGGCCGGCTCGGCGCCGGCCCCCGCGGGCAGTTTTCCGTATCCGATCGGCGGCACCGGTGCACTGTGGCAGGGCGTGCACGACCAGATGCTGGCGCCCGGCACGGTGCGGCTGAATACCCGCGTCGTCGACGTCGATGTGGCCGGGCGGGTCGCGACGCTGGACGACGGCTCGACCGTCTCCTACGACCACTGCGTCAGCTCGGCGCCGCTGACGACGGCCTGGGGCTGGCTCGGTGGCGCCGGCGCACACGGGACGGCCGAGCGAAACACGTTGTGTGCCAGTCGGATCTACGCGGTCGGGCTGGGCTACCGGGGTGCGGCGCCGGACGCGCTGGCCGACAAGACCTGGCTGTACTGCCCGGACCTGGGCGTGCCGTGGTACCGGGCCACGATGCTGAACAACTACGACCCCACCAACGCCGGCGACGGCCGCTGGAACGTGCTGTGCGAGGTGCCGCTGCTGCCCGGACAGCCACTGACCGCCGACGACGCGGTGCGGCGTACCGAGGAATCACTGCGGGCGCTGGGGGCCGAGTCGGAGTACGTGGTGAGCCGGTTCGTGCGGGAAGTGCCGATGGGCTATCCGGTGCCGACCCTGGGCCGTGACGACATCGTGCGGACCGTCGACGAGCGGCTGCGCGCGCACGGCTTCTACAGCCGCGGCCGGTTCGGTGGCTGGCGCTACGAGTCGTCGAACCAGGACTACGGCTATCTGCAGGGCCGGGAGGCCGTGGACAACGCGCTGTCCGGTACTCCGGAGGATGTCTACTGGCACCCGGAGAGGTTCTGAGCGGCCAATTCGCCGGACAGCAGCGCGAGCATTTCCGAACAGCCACTCTCGATCTTCACCGTGGCCAGGTCGTCGCCGCGGGTGGTGCCGCGGTTGATGATCGCGACGGGCTTGCCGGCGGCGGCCGCGTACCGGACGAAGCGGTAGCCCGAGTACACCGTCAGCGATGATCCCGCGACCAGCAGCGCGTCGGCGGCGTCGACCAGGGCGTACGCCTGTTGCACGCGGTCTTTCGGCACGCTGTCGCCGAAGTACACGATGTCGGGTTTGAGGATGCCGCCGCAGCGTGGACAGTCCAGGTACCGGAATGTCGCGGTGTCCTCGACGGTGGCGTCGGCGTCGGGGGCCACGCCGATACTTCCGACCTCGGCCCGTTCGGTGAAACCGGGATTGAGCCGTTCCAGTTCGACGGCCAGCGCGGCCCGGGTCATGGTGTGTCCGCAGCTCAGGCAGACGACCTGGGCGTACGTGCCGTGCAGGTTCACCACCGTCTGGGAGCCGGCCTTGGTGTGGAGCAGGTCGACGTTCTGGGTGATGACGCCCGTCACCAGGCCCGCGCGTTCCATGGCGGCCACGGCGCGGTGGCCGGCGTTGGGCCGGCGTGCGGCCATGTGCCGCCAGCCGATGTGGTTGCGGGCCCAGTACCGCTGCCGGAAGGCCGGCCCGGACAGGAACTGCTGGATGGTCATCGGATTGCTCGGCGGCGAGTCCGGCCCGCGGTAGTCCGGGATGCCCGAGTCGGTGGAGATGCCGGCGCCGGTCAGCACGGCGAGACGCCGGTCGGCCAGCAGATTGACCAGTTCAGGAGCCTGCACGTCATCGAGGGTAGGCCGTCCACGGAGTTGCACCACGTGTCGATGCAACAATCGAGACGTGGACTTCTACTCCGCCTACCGACACGGATTCGTCCGCGTCGCCGCGTGCACGCACCACACCGCACTCGCGGACCCGGCGACCAACGCCGCGTCGGTGCTGCGCCTGGCCCGCGAGTGTCACGACGACGCCGTCGCATTGGCGGTGTTCCCGGAACTGACCCTCTCGGGGTACTCGATAGAGGACATCCTGCTGTCGGACACGCTGCTGGAGTCGACGACCGAGGCGCTGGCGTCGATCGTCGAGGCATCGGCCGACTTGCTGCCGGTTCTGGTGGTGGGCGCGCCGCTGCGGCACCGGCACCGCATCTACAACACCGCGGTGGTGATCCACCGCGGTTCGGTACTCGGCGTGGTGCCCAAGTCGTACCTGCCGACCTACCGCGAGTTCTACGAATCGCGTCAGATCGCGGCCTGCGATGATGCCGAGGGCACGATCCGGCTGAACGGTATCGACGTGCCGTTCGGCCCCGACCTGTTGTTCGCCGCCGCTGATCTGCCGAATTTCGTGCTGCACGTGGAGATCTGCGAGGACATGTGGGTGCCGGTGCCGCCGAGTGCGACGGCCGCGCTGGCCGGTGCGACGGTGCTGGCGAACCTCTCCGGCAGCCCCATCACCATCGGCCGGGCCGACGACCGCAAGCTGCTGGCCCGCTCCGCGTCGTCGCGATGCCTGGCGGCGTACGTGTATGCCGCCGCGGGGGAGGGTGAGTCCACAACAGACCTGGCCTGGGACGGCCAGACCATGATCTACGAAAACGGCGTGCTGCTGGCCGAATCCGAGCGTTTTCCGTGCGGCGAGCGACGGTCGGTGGCCGACGTCGACACCGAGCTGCTGGCCGCCGAGCGGTTGCGCATGGGGACGTTCGATGACAACCGGCGCACCTTCGCCGACCGGACATCGGATTTCCGCCGCATCGAGTTCACGCTCTCGCCGCCGGCGGGCGACATCGGCCTGCTCCGGGAGGTCGAGCGCTTCCCGTTCGTGCCGGCGGATCCCGCGCGGCTGCAACAGGATTGCTACGAGGCGTACAACATCCAGGTGTCCGGTCTGGAGCAGCGCCTGCGGGCGCTGAACTTCCCGACCGTGGTGATCGGCGTGTCCGGCGGGCTGGACTCCACGCACGCGCTGATCGTGGCGGCCAAGGCGATGGACCGCGAGGGCCGTCCGCGCAGCGACATCCTGGCCTTCACCATGCCGGGTTTCGCGACCGGCGATCGCACCAAGAACAACGCGACCGCGCTGGCGAAGGCGCTCGGAGTTACGTTCTCGGAGTTGGATATTCGGGACACCGCGCGGCAAATGCTGGGCGAGATGGGGCATCCGTTCGCCCGCGGTGAGGCCGTCTACGACGTGACGTTCGAGAACGTGCAGGCCGGCCTACGGACGGACTTCCTGTTCCGGTTGGCCAACCAGCGCGGCGGCATCGTGCTGGGCACCGGCGACCTGTCCGAGCTCGGCCTGGGCTGGTGCACCTACGGCGTCGGCGACCAGATGTCCCACTACAACGTCAACGGCGGGGTGCCGAAAACCCTGATCCAGCATCTGATCCGGTGGGTGATCTCCTCGGGTCAGTTCAACGCCGACGTCAACGAGGTGTTGCAGTCGGTGCTGGACACCGAGATCACCCCGGAGCTCGTTCCGGCGACCGACGGTGAGGCAGTCCAGAGCAGCCAGGCCAAGGTGGGACCGTATGCACTGCAGGACTTTTCGCTGTTCCAGGTGTTGCGGTACGGCTTCCGGCCGTCGAAGATCGCATTCCTGTCCTGGCATGCGTGGCACGACGCCGACGCCGGTGACTGGCCGGCCGGCTTCCCGGACGACGAGCACGTCGCCTACTCGCTCGCCGACATCCGGCACTGGCTGAAAGTCTTCGTCCAGCGGTTCTATTCGTTCAGTCAGTTCAAGCGGTCGGCGCTGCCGAATGGTCCGAAGGTGTCCGCCGGCGGCGCGCTGTCCCCGCGCGGGGACTGGCGGGCGCCGTCGGACATGTCGGCGCGCATCTGGCTCGACGAGATCGACCGTAACGTGCCGGAGGCCTGAACGGGCCGGCGTTCCTGACCCCGCAGCAGAAAACCTACCCTGATCATCCACGGCACGGTCGACGACCTCATCACGCTCGATCCGGCGAGCCCCATCCAGAACCAGCTCCTGACGAGCGAGACCTCAACTGACTGGACCGCTTCCAATGGGTCGACCAGGATGGGCAGTTCTACACATCCGACGTGATGCCGACCGACCCGAGTTTCCACGGCACCCCGATCAACTCGCCTCGACCACGCCGTACCAGAGCTTCACGTCGGCCGGGGTCATCAACGTGTCCTCGGTGGCCGTGTAGCCGCACCGGCTTCAGAACGGTGGCGAGCTGTCGCCGTCGATGAGTTGTTGGGCGAGTTGGAGTTTGGCTTCGGCGGTCGACTCCGACGCCAAGAGCTCGGCCCAATTGAGTTTGCGCTCGTGCCGGGTACGTCGAGCGCGGTCGTCGATGCGGGTGCGCCGGCGGGTGGGCATCATGAGGTCGCGACCGGGTTGATCGCTGGTGGTCGCCGTAGCCGATGGTGGCGGCGCTGCCGATGGTGGCGGCGCTGTGGTAGGGAAGTGCCTGTCGGGAAACAGGATTCGGCTACCGGGCACGGTCGTGTATGTATGCCCGGTGGGTGCGGTCCACACGATGGTGCCGTCCGGGTTCTGCCGGGTGTGCCATCCGGTTGCGCCGCTGTAGAACGTTTTGACCAGGTGGTGCTTGCGGCACTTCGGGCTGAGATTGCCGGGATGCGTGGCTCCGGCCGGCCAGGGGATGGTGTGGTCGAGGTCGGCGTCCACGGCGGGGCGGTCGCAGCCGGGGTGCATGCAGGTGATGTCCCGCATCCGCACGTAGCGGTCGAGCGCGGTCGACGGCCGGTACCGCGGTTGCCCGTCGGCCGGAACCTGCGGCGTGGTAACCATTTTCACGCTCGCACCCCGGGCGGCCAGGTCTGCCATGACCACCGCGGGTATCACCGGCCCGCCGGACAGATAGCCGACCACGCTCTGGTCGACGACAGGCTCGGGCTCAGGCAGAGGCGCGAGTGCCTCGGCGACCGGAGTGTTTGCCGTCACCGGCGGTGCGGCCTCCGGCGCATCGAGCAGAGGATCGCTGATCGGTTGTGGCGCAGCGCCAGTCAAGACATTTATGACGACGGCTGCGGCGCGCGGATCGGCTCCGGCTGCCGGGCAGTCGGGTTTGCCGCAGTGACAGGGCAGCCGATCGCCACGGACGGCCAGGATGCCCAACGCGTCGGCGCGGCGCTGGGCGAGGCTGCGGGGATCGTCGGGGCAGACTTCGTGGGCCATGGCGGTGAGGGTGCGCTTGAGCAGTTCGGCGTCGGTGGCCAGCAGCAGGGCCCAGACGGACGTGACCCCTGCTGGGTCGCCGGGCTTGCCGAACTCGACGTCGCGGCCGCGGACGGCGCCTCGGGTGCGGCGCACGGCGGCGGGGTCGAACTTTTCGATCCAGCTGTCGATCTGCGCCATGGTGTCGGCTTTGGACAGGGGTCCCCATTCGCGCGCGGAGCCCGCCATGGCGACGTCGATGAGGGCGAGCGTGGCCGGGTCCTGGACGTGTTCGGTGTGCCAGCAGATCTGGGTCACCAGCTGTAGGGGTAGATCTCCGGCGGCCAGGAGGGCGCCGACTTCGGGGAGGCGGTCGCGCAGGGCCAGAGCGAGCTGCATCTGGCTGGCGGCTTGCCAGCGGTTGATGGTCAGCGCGGCGCCGATCTCGGCGGCAGCGGCATCCCAACCGTCGCACGCCCATAGGTCGCGGTCCTCGTGGTCGGTGCAGCGGCGGTGAGTCAGTTCGGCGATGGCGGCCAGGCGGCGGCCGGCGTGCTGGGCTTCGGTGCGGGTGGCGCTGGTCATCATGTCGACCAGGGAAGCGTCGTCGGCTTCCCGGGTTGCGATGACCAAAGATTCGAACATGCTTTCGATTCTAGCGGCGTTTACTGCTTCAATCTTCCTGGCAGGCAACGATTGTGGATGAATCGCGTTCTGTGGATAACTTGCTGAGGCGGACGCGCTCAGGCGGCGGCCAGCACGTTCGGCTCATCGAGGTCGTCGTCGGTCCGGCGCTGCGACCGCGCGGCCGCATGCACCACCAACGCGAAGGCGACGGTGATCGGGATGACCGGGCCGTCCATGCCGCCGGCGAGGACGGCGTCGGCCGTGGTGAAGGCGGGCGGCACGATCTGCGCGTACAAGCTCGCAGCGGTGGGCGCGGCGGCGAAACCCCACAGGAGCCAGCGCCACTGCCGTTCGCGTGCCGCGTCGCCCGCGGTGCGCGCACGGACCACCCCGCGCGCGGCGATCGCGATGGTGATCCAGGCGGGCACCAGATGAAAAAGCACGAGGCCGTGCGGGATCGGCGCCGGCAATCGGAGGACCAGCGCGGTGTAGGCCAGCGAGCCGACAACGGCCAACGCGACCGCCGCACCGTACGTCCATGTCGGGACGGAACGAACGCCGGCCTCCGGCGTCGCCTGCTTGGTCAGCATGAACGCGAACACCGCGCTACCGGGCGCGGCGACACCGAGGATGATGGAACCCACGCCGATGTTGGTCAGCAGATCGTGTTGCGGGATAAGCGGTTGTATCCCGATCCAGATGACGCGCAGCAACGGCGCCGTCATCATGAGAGCAATGCCGTAGGTCATCCAGGCCTGGTGTGTGATCACGTCGCGGCGGCGGATCGCGTAGACCGCGTACCACGCGCTGCCGAGCGTGCCGATTGCCAAGGCGCGCAACTGCGTTTCGAATGCCGGCCCGATGAAATGCTGTGCCGGCGGCGTGAGGTATAGGAACACCAACGCGGTCAGCATGCTGACGGACATCAGTGCGAGATAGCCGCGGCCGATCCAGCGGTGTACGGCCGGCCAGCGGGTGCGCAGTCGTGACGAGAACTGAAACAGCCCGAGCGTCAAGGCAAGTCCGGCCAGGGTGGTGTGCACCATGAGGACCACGCGATGCTCGGCGTAGGCGCCATGACGAACCGATTCGACCGACCCGTTTCCGAGGGCGTAGCCATCGCCGTTGATCGCGGAGTTTACGACGTCCTGCCAACGCGACAAGCCGGGCGTGAAAAGTGGCCAGGTGTAATTGAGTGCGAGCGGCACATAGAAGGCGGCGATGGCGACCGTGAGCACGAAGAATCGCCGTGACACCGCGATTCCTTTGTGGCCGTCCATTTGAACGTCAGATTCTAGGGCCACCCAGGGCAAACCCGCAGTATTTGCTGACGTTGGACTGGCGCGTGGGTTTCGAGTGGTAGCGCGTTCAACCGGCGAGTGCAGGCAGCTCGCTCAGGAGGCCGCCCGCAATGACCCATCGACCGGATCGAAGGCGATGGGCAGGGTGAGCGGTCCGCTCAGGCCCACCAACGGTTTCCACGGCACCGGTCCTGTCACCCGAGCGTTGGGCATGCGCTGCGTCATCAGGGTGAGCGCTTCGGCCAGCTCCATCTTGGCCAGGTGCACGCCGAGGCAGTAGTGCATCCCGGCGCCGAAGGTCTGCATCGCCGGGGCGCCCGCGCGGGTGATGTCGAGGCGGTCGGGGTCGTCGTACACGGCGGGGTCGCGATTGGCTGCGCCGGTGTTCACCTGCATGAAAGTTCCTGCGGGGATGAGCATTCCGGCAAGTTCGACGTCCTCACGGGCCATCCGCAGCGAGCTGATCACGATGGGCGAGTGCCGCATGGTCTCTTCGACGGCGCGGTCGGCCAGGTCGGGATGTGTACCCAGCAAGGCCCACTGATCGGGGTGCTCGCACAACACCTGTACCGAGGCGGCAACCTGGTTGCGAGTGGTGTCGGTGCCAGCCGCCAGCAGGCCGGTCGAGAGCATCCGCAGTTCATCGGCGCTGAGCCGGTCGCCGTCCTCCTCGGCGCGGATGAGGTCCGAGAGGAGATCGTCGGTGAGGTGGTCGCGGCGACGGGCCACCATGTCGTCGATGTAGTCGTCGAGGGCCTGCCACGCGGTCAGGATTGCGGCCTCGTGTTCGGCGACATGCCAGTCGAACGCGTGCATGAAATCGTCGACCCAGACCGACAATTGCTCCCAGTCCTCGGCTGGGGCGCCGAGCAGCGCGCAGATGACCGGGGTCGGGTACTGCCGCGCGATGTCGGTCACGACGTCGCAGTGGCCGCGCGCCACCTGGCGGTCGATCAGGTCGCTGACGACGTCGATGACCGTGGTGCGCAAGCGTTCGATGGCGCGGCGGCTGAAAGCGGTGGCAACCAGTCGACGCAGTCGGGTGTGCTCGGGACCGTCGATGCTGATGATCGACGAGCTGACCCGGTCCCACACCGGACCCGACGTGATGCCCTGCGCGACGAGGAACATGCCCTGGGGAATCCGGAAGCGCGGGTCCCGCAGCACCTCGTGGGCCAGGTCATAGGTCAGTACCTCCGGTCCGTGCGGCCCGATCGCGATCGGCGACTGTGCACGCGCGGGCGCGAGGATCGCCTGCGCTTCGTCCGGGCCGTGCGCGCCCGAATAGTCGATCGCCGGAAGCGTGACGTCGAAGACGCTCGGAATACCGCTGGCAATGGTCATGCGTCGACTATCCGGCGTCGCGGCCGGCAGATCATCCGCCAAGTGGCGTATATCTGCGCGTCAGTTTGGCGCGTCGTCTTCCAGCGCGTCCTCGATGACCTCGTCTCGCGGTGCGCAATCGCCGGCACCGGGGGTCAGGGTGGCGAGCGCGCCGGCTGTGACGGCCCGCCGGAGGGCATGCGAGGGGTCCGCGGTCCAACCCGCAGCCAGAACGCCGGCGAAGACATCACCCGCGCCCGTGGTGTCGACGGCTTCGACCTGGGGCGCCGGGACATGTGTCTCACCGTCAGCCGTGCGGTGCTCCGCGCCGTCGGCGCCCCGCGTGATCACCAGGTGTGGGACGGGCCAATGCCATTGGGCGGCTTCGGTTTCGTTGACGATCACCACGTCGGTGACGGCGGCCAGCGCGGCGAGCACCTCCGGATCGGTGCCGGCAGGAGAGGCGTTCAGCACGACCGTCGCGCCGGCGTCCTTCGCCAGCCGCGCCGCCGCCAGCGCGGTGGCCGGCGGGATCTCCAGCTGCAGCAACAGCACGTCGCAATCGGCGACCACCGCGCGAACGTGTGCGGAGTCCAGGGTCAGGTGCCCGTTGGCGCCCGGCGCCACCACGATCATGTTTTCGGCGTTGTTGCCGACCATGATCGCCGCGGTACCACTCGGGACCGGCAGGCTTACGGTCCCGACCAGACCGACGCCGTTGTCCTGCAAGTGCTTTCGCAGCGCCCCGCCCGTGGCGTCGGCCCCGAGCGCGGCGACGAGCTGGACATCGGCACCCGCCCGGGCCGCCGCGACGGCCTGATTGCCGCCCTTGCCGCCGGGCTCCGAATGCAATGACGACGCCAGCACCGTCTGTCCCGGTCCCGGCAGGTCGGCCAAATCGAAGACCAGGTCCATGTTCACGCTGCCCACGACAGTGATGCGAGTCACCGGGCCACCGTAGCCCCGACCGGCCCGGACCGCCGATACCTCGTTACCCTGGGTTAATGAGTGTGCACGCAGCTACGGACACCGATCTGCGCCAACAGGTGCATGACGCCGCCCGGCGGGCCCGCGTCGCGTCGCGCGTGCTGGCCACACTGACCACCGAAGCCAAGAACCGCGCGCTGCACGCCGCGGCCGATGCCGTGCTCGCCGCCGCGGACCTGGTGCTCGCCGCCAACGCCGAGGACATCGACGCCGCACGCGCCGCCGGCACCGCCGAGGCGATGATCGACCGCCTGGCCCTGAACCCCCAGCGCCTCGACGGCATCGCCGCCGGATTGCGGCAGGTCGCCGGGCTGCCGGACCCCGTGGGTCAGGTGCTGCGCGGCAGCACGCTGCCCAATGGCCTCCAGATTCGTCAGCAGCGGGTGCCGCTCGGCGTGGTCGGCATGGTCTACGAGAGCCGCCCCAACGTGACGGTCGACGCCTTCGGCCTGGCGCTGAAGTCCGGCAACGCGGCGCTGCTGCGTGGCAGCTCGTCGGCAGCCCGGTCGAATGCGGCTCTGGTCACCGCACTGCGGGCGGCGCTGGCCGCCGAGGGCCTGCCCGAGGACGCGGTGCAGCTGCTGCCCAGCGAGGACCGCGCCAGCGTCACCCACCTGATCCAGGCTCGCGGCCTGGTCGACGTCGTGATCCCGCGCGGCGGCGCCGGCCTGATCGACGCCGTGGTGCGCGACGCCACCGTGCCGACCATCGAGACGGGCGTCGGTAACTGCCACGTCTACGTTCACGAGGCCGCCGATCTCGACATGGCCGAGAGCATCCTGCTGAACTCCAAGACCCGCCGTCCCAGCGTGTGCAACTCGGCCGAGACCCTCCTGGTGGACCGGGCCATCGCCGACACCGCGCTGCCGCGGCTGGTGACCGCGCTGCAGGACGCCGGGGTGACGGTGCATCTGGACCCGAGCGAGGACGAGCTGCGCGCCGAGTTCCTGTCACTGGACATGGCGGTGGCCGTGGTGGACGGTGTCGACGGCGCCATCGCGCATGTCAACGAGTACGGCACCGGGCACACCGAGGCGATCGTCACGACCAATCTTGCTGCGGCCCAGCGGTTCTCCGAACAGGTGGACGCTGCCGCCGTGATGGTCAACGCGTCGACGGCCTTCACCGACGGTGAGCAGTTCGGCTTCGGCGCCGAGATCGGCATCTCGACCCAGAAGCTGCACGCGCGCGGTCCGATGGGGCTGCCGGAACTGACCTCCACCAAATGGATCGTGTGGGGCGACGGCCAGACCCGGCCCGTGTAAGAGGAGAAGAACTTGAGTACACCCGCTCGTTCGGTGCCGCTGTTCGGCGAGAATGCCGCCATCGACGACGTCGCCAAGCGACTCACCGAAACCGGATACCTGCCCGACACCGCAACGGCCACAGCGGTTTTCCTGGCGGACCGGCTGGGCAAGCCGCTGCTGATCGAAGGGCCGGCGGGTGTCGGCAAGACCGAACTGGCCCGGGCCATCGCCCAGTGCACGGGGTCGGAGCTGGTGCGGCTGCAGTGCTACGAGGGCGTCGACGAGGCCCGCGCGCTGTATGAGTGGAACCACGCCAAGCAGATCCTGCGGATCCAATCGGGTCAGCAGTCTGGTGACTGGGACCAGACCAAGATGGACGTGTTCAGCGAGGAGTTCCTGCTGAGCCGGCCGCTGCTGACGGCCATCCGCCGCACGGAGCCCACCGTGCTGCTGATCGACGAGACCGACAAGGCCGACATCGAGATCGAAGGCCTGCTGCTGGAGATCCTGTCCGACTTCGCCGTCACCGTGCCCGAACTCGGCACCATCAAGGCGCAGCAGACTCCGCTGGTCGTGCTGACGTCGAACGCCACCCGCGAACTGTCCGAGGCGCTCAAGCGTCGCTGCCTGTTCCTGCACATCGACTTCCCCGACCCCGACCTGGAACGGCGCATCCTGTTGTCCCGGGTACCCGAGCTGCCGGAGAAGATCGCCGACGAGCTGGTCCGGATCATCGGCGTGCTGCGCGGCATGCAGCTCAAGAAGCTGCCGTCGGTCGCCGAGACCATCGACTGGGGCCGGACGGTATTGGCGTTGGGCATGGACACCATCGATGACGAGATGATCGCCGCGACGCTGGGTGTGGTGCTCAAACACCAGTCAGATCAGCAGCGCGCCATCGGCGAGTTGAAGCTGAACTAGGGGAGTCCGCATGGCCGTCGCCCGCACGCCCGCGCAACCGCTTGCCCCGCATGGCATTCCGGGCCACCTCGTGGGGTTCGTGGAGGCCCTGCGCAAGGTGGGCATCAACGTCGGGCCGTCGGAGACCGTCGACGCCGGCCGGGTGATGGCCACCCTGGGACTGGGTGACCGCATGGTGCTGCGCGAGGGTCTGGCGTGTGCGGTGCTGCGCCGGCCCGACCACCGCGAGACGTACAACGCGCTGTTCGACCTGTGGTTCCCCGCGGCCATGGGAGACCGGGCGGTCTTGGAACTCGACGACGACGAGGATCCGGAGAACCGGCCCGACCGGATCCCGCCCGAGGACGTCGAGGGCATGCGCGCGGCGCTGATCGACCTGCTGTCCGACGCGGACATGGCGAACCTCGACGACCGCCTGATGGCGATGATCGCGCAGATCGTCGACGCCTACGGCAAGTACAACTCGAGCCGCGGCCCGTCGTACTCGTCGTATCAGGCGCTCAAGGCCATGGGGCTGGACCAGCTCGAAGGCAAGCTGCTGGCCGGACTGCTGGCGCCGTACGGCGACGAGCCCACGCCCACGCAGGAGCAGATCGCCAAAGCGATTGCCGCCAAGCGTATTTCGCAGCTGCGGCACATGGTCGAGTCGGAGACCAAGCGGCGCACCGCCGAGCAGATCGGCCGCGACCACGTGCAGACCTACGGCATTCCGCAGCTGGCCGAGAACGTCGAATTCCTCAGGGCGTCAGGCGATCAGCTGCGGCAGATGCGCAATGTCGTTGCGCCGCTGGCCCGTACGCTGGCCACCCGGCTCGCGGCGCGTCGGCGTCGTTCCCATGCCGGCCAGATCGACCTGCGCAAGACACTGCGCAAGTCGATGTCGACCGGCGGCGTGCCCATCGAGGTCGTCCTCAAGAAACCGCACCCGGCCCGTCCCGAGCTGGTGGTGCTGTGCGACGTGTCCGGCTCCGTCGCGGGCTTCAGCCACTTCACGCTGATGCTGGTACATGCCCTGCGCCAGCAGTTCTCGCGGGTGCGGGTCTTCGCCTTCATCGACACCACCGACGAAGTCACCGAGCTGTTCGGCCCCGACGCCGACCTGGCCGTCGCGGTGCAGAAGATCACCCGCGAGGCCGCCGTCTACACGCGGGACGGGCACTCGGACTACGGCCACGCGTTCGTCTCGTTCATGGACAAGTGGCCCAATGCGCTCTCGCCCCGCACGGCCCTGCTGGTGCTCGGCGACGGCCGCAACAACTACCGCAACCCGCAGGCCGACCTGCTGGCACACATGGTGAACGCCAGCCGGCACGCGCACTGGCTCAACCCCGAGCCCAAGCACCTGTGGGGCAGCGGCGACTCGGCGACGGCCAAGTACCAGGACGTCATCACCATGCACGAATGCCGGTCCGCCAAGCAGCTCGCGTCGGTGATCGACAACCTGCTGCCCGTCTGATTCCCGCAAACACGCACGTTCGCGGGTATCAGGGGCTCCAGTAAGCTGGCCAATCGTGACTCGACGCAGGCTGGGCGTGATGGGTGGGACGTTCGACCCCATCCACCATGGACACCTCGTCGCGGCCAGCGAGGTGGCCGACCTGTTCGAACTCGACGAAGTGATCTTCGTGCCGACCGGGCAGCCCTGGCAGAAGCGCGATCGGCACGTCACCGCCGCCGAGGACCGGTACCTGATGACGGTCATCGCGACGGCCGCCAACCCGCGGTTCTCCGTGAGCCGGGTCGACATCGACCGCGGCGGCCCGACCTACACCAAGGACACCCTGCGCGACCTGGCCCGGCAGAACCCGGACACCGACCTGTTCTTCATCACCGGCGCCGACGCGCTGGCCTCGATCCTGTCGTGGCAGAACTGGGAGGAACTGTTCTCCACGGCCCGGTTCATCGGGGTCAGCCGGCCCGGCTACGAGCTGGACGGGAAACACATCGAGGCGGCACAGAAAGAACTGCCGCTCGATGCCCTGACCCTGGTCGAGGTGCCTGCGCTGGCCATCTCGTCGAGCGACTGCCGTCGCCGCGCCCAGGCCAACCGGCCCATCTGGTACCTGGTGCCCGACGGCGTCGTCCAATACGTGTCCAAACGTGGGCTCTACCAAGCCACGAACAAGCAGGAGAATTCATGACGGCCACCCCCGAAGCCCTCAGCATGGCGACCGTCGCCGCCCGTGCGGCCGCCGCCAAGCTCGGCGAGAACATCAGCGTCATCGACGTCTCGGATCAGTTGGTCATCACCGACTACTTCGTCATCGCTTCCGCGTCCAACGACCGCCAGGTCAACGCCATCGTCGACGAGGTCGAGGAGAAGATGCGCTGGGCGGGCCACAAGCCGGCCCGTCGCGAGGGTGCCCGCGAGGGCCGCTGGGTGCTGCTCGACTACGTCGACATCGTGGTGCACATCCAGCACCAGGAGGAGCGCGAGTACTACGCGCTCGACCGGCTGTGGCGGGACTGTCCGGCCGTCGAGGTCGACCTCGACGGTGAGCTGCCGGTCAACCCCGACGGAGACGACCCGTCCGACGAGTCCGCCGAGGGCCGAGAGTGAGGAACCGCCGCCTCCTGCTGCTGCGTCACGGTCAGACGGAGTACAACGCCACCAGCCGGATGCAGGGCCAGCTCGACACCGACCTCAGTGATCTGGGCCGGGCGCAGGCGGTGGCAGCGGCCGAGGTGCTGGCCAAGCGCCAGCCCCTGGTGATCGTTTCGTCCGATCTGCGTCGCGCCCTCGACACCGCGACGACGCTGGGGGACCAGGCCGGCATGCCGGTGTCGATCGACGAGCGGCTACGCGAGACGCACCTCGGGGACTGGCAAGGCCTGACCCATCACGAGGTCGACGACATTGCGCCCGGTGCGCGGCTGGCCTGGCGTGACGATGCCCGCTGGGCGCCGCACAACGGCGAGAGCCGCGTGGACGTGGCGAGACGCAGCCTCCCGGTGGTTCAGGAGCAGCTGCGCAATCTGCCCGAATGGGGAGTCGACGAGGTCGACCGACCCGTGGTGCTCGTCGCGCACGGCGGGTTGATCGCCGCGCTGACCGCGGCTCTGCTGGAGCTGCCCGTCGACAACTGGCCGGTGCTCGGCGGCATGGGCAACGCCAGCTGGGTGCAGCTGTCGGGGCACAGTGCCGGGCTGGCCGACGACGATCCGGTGAAGTGGCGGCTGGACGTGTGGAACGCCTCGGCTCAGGTGGCCAACGATGTCCTCTGACACGCCGGCTGCCTCGAAGAAGCCCGTCCTTCTCGTCTTCTGCGACTCGCTGTCCTACTACGGCCCGACCGGCGGGCTGCCGTCCGACGATCCACGCATCTGGCCCAACATCGTTGCGTCCCAACTCGGTTGGGACCTCGAGCTGATCGGCCGCATCGGCTGGACCTGCCGCGACGTGTGGTGGGCCGCGACGCAGGATCCGCGGTCGTGGGCGGCGTTGCCGAAGGCCGGCGCGGTGATCTTCGCGACGTGCGGCATGGACTCGCTGCCGTCGCCGTTGCCGACGGCACTGCGGGAACTGATCCGCTACGTGCGGCCGCCGTGGCTGCGCCGCATCGTGCGCGACGGTTACGGCTGGCTGCAGCCGCGGCTGTCACCGATCGCGCGGCCCGCGCTGCCGGCGCACCTGACGGTCGAATATCTCGAAGAGACCCGCGGGGCAATCGATTTCAACCGCCCGGGCATTCCGTTCGTCGCCACCATCCCGTCGGTGCACATCGCGGAGACCTACGGCAGCTCGCACCGCTGGCGCGACGCCACCGTCGCGGCGATCACCGATTGGGCTGAGGGGAAGCAGATTCCGGTCGTCGACCTCAAGGCCGCCGTCGGTGACGAGGTGATGTCGGGCCGCGCCAACCCGGACGGTATCCACTGGAACTTCGAGGCGCACCGTGCCGTCGCCGAACTGATGCTCAAGGGGCTGGCCGAGGCCGGTGTGGTGTCGCAGCGGACCGACGACTAGCCATGGCAGTGGTGGTGGTCACCGACTCGTCGGCTCGGCTTGACCCAGATGAGTTGAAGCGCTGGGACATCCGGGTCGTGCCGCTGCATGTGCTGCAGGACGGCACCGACTACCAGGACGGGATCGACCCGATTCCGCAGGACATCCAGGACCGGTCGCATGTGTCCACCTCGGGCGCGGCGCCCGCGGATCTGACCGACGTCTACAAGCAGGCGCTGGCCGACAGCGGCGGCGACGGCGTCGTGGCGGTGCATCTGTCGGCCGGTCTGTCGAGCACGTTCAGTTCCGCCGCGGCCGTGGGCCGTGAGCTGGGTTCGTCTGTGCGCGTGGTCAATTCGCGATCGGCGGCGATGGGGGTCGGCTTCGTCGCGCTGGCTGCAGCCCGCGCTGCAGCGGCCGGCGCGGATCTGGATGCCGTTGAGGCGCTGGCGCGTGCGGAATCCGGGCGGCAGCACGGGTTCATCGTCGTCCACCGTTTGGACAACCTGCGGCGTAGTGGCCGCATCGGCACCGCCGCGTCCTGGCTCGGCACCGCATTGTCGCTGAAGCCGTTGCTGCAGTTGGACATCGACGGCCGGCTGGTGCTCGATCAGCGAATCCGAACCGTGGCCAAGGCTCATGCCGCGATGATCGAACGGGTGGTCGCGCTGGTCGGTGAGCGGCCCGCAGCGATCGCCGTACACCACGTCGACAACCACGACGACGCCGCGCAGATCGGCGCCGCACTGACTTCCCGCCTGCCCCAGGTCGATTCACTTGTCGTGACCGACATGGGGCCGGTGCTGGCGGTGCATGTCGGCTCCGGCGCCGTCGGCGTCATCGTCAATACGCAGGACTAGCGGCCCCGGCAGCGGGGAGCTTTTCCGGCAGTCGGCCAACAACTACGCGGGTAAGCGCGCGGCGCTGGTCGGTTTTCGAGTACCCGTCTACTCGCGATCCGGCGCCGTCGTCGTCGCACTCTGAAATCCCGCGCGGCACTCCGTCGCCGCGAACCCCGATTGAAAGGTGACGACGATGAGCCACACACTGAACCTCGGCTGGACCCACGCCCTGCCGTTTCACGCACCCACGGTGCCCCAGTGGATCACCAACATGGAGCGCTCCGTCGGCCAGGCCATGCACCGGCTGGCCGACGAGCACCACCCGGAGAACCCGGTCTACGAGACACACTTCGACTTCATCGAAGACGCGCTCATGGCGCGCGAAATGTACCGGCTGTGAATGCTTTTGGACTAGCCGGCGAACCGGCCGGTGACCGGCGGCAGATCTTTTAGCGTCAGGATGCCCGGCGCTGCCGCCACCACCGCAGGTACTGCGTTGGTGGCCGGCAGCGCGGTGTAGATCATGCCGAGACCGTTGAGGCTCACCTCGCTCCAGTCCTTCGACGGCAGGCAGTACACGACTGTGCGCATGTTGGGCACGCCGAACACCTGGATCACGTGACCGTGCGCCACGGGCTTCGGCGGGGTGACGTGCTCGCCCATGATCCAGTTGAAGCCGACGCTGACGACGTTCTTGTCGCCGACCCAACCGCGGTGATAGCCGTAGACGCTGGCGACCGTGCCCTTGGGGATCTGCATGAACCCGAGGTCGGAATCCTCGGTCGCCGGGGTGAAGGTGACGTCGAAGGTGATCCGGTCCAGCTTGGCTCCGATGGCATCGGCCATCATCGCGGCTGACTCGGCGAACACCTCGCTCTCCAGGCGCACGCTCTCGGCCAGGCCCGGTGTCTCGGGGTCCTTGCCGAAACCCATCGCGGCCATGGTGCCGGCCGATTCGTAGACGCCGCAGTCGACCGACTCGGTGATACGGATTTCGTCGACGCTCTCGCACGCGCTGGACAGCACCATGCCCATCATGTTCGTCAGGCCGGGGTGTGCGCCGCTGCCGAAGATCGTGGAATTGCCTGCCTCGCAAGCCTTCTGGATGCGCGCGAGGTCCTCTGGGCTCTGCTTGCCGCCGGTGATCCAGGCTGCGGTCGAACACACATTGATGCCCGATTCGAGCAGGCGGACCAGCTCGTCGACGCTGGGCCAGATCGGGTTGTAGCAGCAGGCATCCGGCTTGAGCGCCACCAACTCTTCGATGTCGTTGGTGGCCTTGATTCCGGTGGGTTCGGGCCAACCGGCCAGTTCGGCGGCGTCCACCCCGACCTTCTCGGCGCCGTACGCGTAGACGCCGACCAATTCCATGTCGTCACGGGCGATGATGGCGTGCAGGGATCGCTTGCCGATGTTGCCGGTGGTCCACTGGATGACGCGGAGCGGGCGGTCGGTGGTCATGGAGGCCTCCTCGTTGGGGCTGTGCTTTCGCTAGACACTATGCCGCAGGTGTCTACCCGGTGGTCCCGGTGGTGGGCTGGAGCCGGCGGCGGTGCGAACCCGTCAGGCCGCGGAGACGTGCAGGACTTCGTAGGCGGCCATGTGGGTCAAGGTCTGATCGGGCTCCTCTGTCGAGAGTTCGACCTGGATGAGGGTCCAGCTGGTTATATCGACAGCGGTCACGAGGGCCACAGTGGTGTCTTCGACGTGCTCGAGAAACCGTTGGGTGATCGGATCCAGGCAATCGGACGGTGCGGCAGCGGAAGGCAGCGACGCAGACTTCACGGTGAGGCTGCGGGCTTGTGCGTAGGCGGCGGGGCCGTGGACGATCTTGTGAAGCGTCCAGTCTTGGATCGGTTGCCGGCCGAAGTCTCGAACGATGGCGGAATAGCCCGGCTCGCCCCAGCAAAAGTTGCGCATGCCGTCGATGTCGCGCCAGACATAGAACGGGGCGTACGCGTTTCGGGGAGCGCCTTGGGATTTCTCCTGGATCAAGTAGGCCTTGAACTCGAGGCTGGCGAAGCCGTCGAAGAGGTGGCCGGTCCTGCGCACCCGGTTCCGGATGATGCCCATGTCGTAGTCGGTGGGCAATGCGATCTGATATTGCATGGCGTACATCAGTGATGCCTCTTGGTCGCCTGGACGTGGGCCCGGTCAGCAACAGGCTCGTACCACGTTGTGGTGGTTCCGTCGGTTGCGGTCTCCTGATGGGCCACGTGGGTCATGGCGGCATGCCCAGCTACGGCGGTCATCGCAGATTCCGGCTCTGTAGGAGGCCTGCAGCTCCTTGTACCGCCGCCTCGAAAGCAGCTGGGTCCTGTTGCGCCCGCGCGAGGACGTAGCCTCCCTGGACGGTCGCGACCACCATGGATGCGAGCTGATGTGCGTCTGTGGCGGCGGGGAACTCGCGCTCGTCAATGCCCTGGCCAATGACCTGAGCGATGCGGTCGACCAACCAGCCGAGGGTCTCTGCAACCGGGCGGAGAAGATCTGGTGTCGCCAAAACATCGGCGTCGTAGGTCATGCGCCCCATGCGGCAGCCCCGCAACGAATCGCGCTGGCGTTCTAGGTAAGCGATCACCCGCTCGAGTGCCGTCCCGTCACCCGAGAGTAGAAGGTCAGCTTCGGCGCGCATCGTGGCTGCGCTCTCTGCCAAGGCTGTGGCCGCGAGCTCCTGTTTTCCGGCGAAGTGGTGGTACATGCTGCCCTGCCCTGCTTCCGCGCGGCTCAGGATGTCCTTTGGGCTGGTTGCCGCATAACCGCGTTCCCAGAGCAGCTCTTGAGTCGCGTTCACAAGACGGGCGCGTGTTTGCACAATCACGAAACATACGTACTAGTAGTTACAGTCGTCAAGTGAAAGGGTCCCGATTGCTGTGAGCCTGCGGGCGGACGGGCGCAGGGTGCGGAGGTTCAAGCGTCGCGGGAACGTCCAGCATCCGACATGGAGAGGCCTCGTCAGAACGGTCTGTGAGCTGGAGTCCGGTCACCCGTGCCAAATCCGGTCGTGCTCGGCGTGGGTCGACAGATACGCCCCGGGCTGGAAATGCGTGTCGTAGAACCCGAGGTCGATGTGTTGTGCCTGAAGGTAATTCATGATGTGCACGGTGGGTACGGTGCCGGGAAACTTGCCGAACGTATCGTCGATGTATTGCGCGGCGATGGTGAGCAAGGTGATGAACTGCTCGTCGTGCCCAGCCGCGGCCGAACGCACGGCCCGCGAATCCCGCCACGGCCCTGGGGTGTCCGGGTGAAAAGGCCCGCCGGGGCCGAATTTTCGGTCGGCGAAGGCGCGCACCGCAGCCGCGATGTCCGGGTAGTGCGGGCGGCTGTACGTTTCGAAAACGCCGTCCAGCCCCGTCGGATTGGGCAGTGCCCACCGTTCGTCGGTTTGGACGTTGAATCCCAGCGCGGGAACCTCCGGGTCGCCGGACGCGCCGAGGATGGTGAGCCGGTCGATACCGTCGAACGTCCAACCGCCCAGGCCCAGCGCCCCGAGTAGTAGGTGCCCGTTGTAGACGCTCGTCATCAACTCGGCGGTGGCTTCCGTGAGCGAGTACTGCTCGACGAAGGTCAGTGGGAAAGGGTCGTCGTCCCGGTGCGCCAGACCCGCGGCGGCCTCCTTCAATCCCGGGATCGGCCGGTTGTTGACGTCGTCATAGATCAGGTAGCCGTTCTGCAGGAAGAACGCCAGATTGGCCAAGAGATGTTGTGCGATGTCGGCGACCGGGATGACCAGCAGGGAGCCGGGGTGATTGGCGATCCACGTGTTGTGGCCTTCGAGGTACGGCTCCGACCGTGGAATGTGGATGCGATCGGTGGAGAGCTGGCGATAGGACGACGCCGTCGCGGCCAGCCAGTCGTCGATGTCGACCACGCCGTCGTTGACCGGCACTGTCGGTGCCGTGTCTCGGGACGACAGGAAGTAGGTGCCCGAGTCATCGGTGAAGAAGAACTCGACGATCTCGAAACCCGCGGCTGACGGGAACGTGCGACCTGATGCCGACCCGCTGTAGTTCGGGAACGCCGGTGCATATCCGGGATGGTGACTGATCCCGAAATGCCAGCCGGTTACACCGGTTACCGTCGCGAGGATCAGTGCGCGTTCGACCTCGTCGAGTGGTTCGACGTCGCGGCTACTGGTGTAGGCCAACGGTCCCGATGGGATGGAGCCGCCGACGGGGAAGCGCCGCGACCGCCTGCCCTGGATCGCGCTCAACAGCGGGAAGCTCGCCGCCGCGGCCAGCGCTTCGCGTTGCTGTGCGGTCAAACTCAAACGTGGCGAAGGTATTTGGGTCGTCATGGTCACCCCGACTCTAGGGCTCGCGGCGCATGTCGGCCCACAGTTCGGCGCACCACGATGCCAATTTTGGCGGCGATCGATCCGGTTGGGATCGAAGCCGCCCACTTTTATCCACAGAACGCGATTGATCCACAGGCCGCGCGTTGGGCGGCCTTTTGGCGCCGTTCCGGTCGGACGCGGTGCTTAACGTCGCGGGCATGGTCACTCAGACACCGGTCGATCGGGCGCAGCGCCGGCTGGCCGCGCAGCCCGGCGACGCGACGGACCCCGACGCAGAGCCCGACTCGAACGACGACACCTCGCTGTCGCGGTGGTTGCCCGACGCCATGCCTGGCAAGTCGGGGTGGCTCGCGACGGTGCGGGCCGACCCCGGGCGTGCGGGCGTCATCGCGCTCGCCGTGGTCGGCGTGGTCGCGGTCCTGGTGACCGTCATCGCAGTGCTCGGCGATGACAAGCCGCCGGTGACCGCGGCGAAACTGCCACCCGTACAGATGGTTTCGTCCTCCGTGCCTGGGACGCCCGCGCCCGCGGCCAAGGCTGAGGACGTCGTGGTCAGTGTGGCGGGCCTGGTTCACAAGCCGGGGCTGGTGACGCTGCCCGCCGGCGCCCGCATCGCTGACGCCGTCACCGCAGCTGGGGGAGCGCTGGCGGGAGCCGACCTCGTCGGGCTGAACATGGCCCGCAAGGTGGCCGACGGGGAGCAGATTCTGGTCGGCATCACCGCGCCGTTGGGTTCGCCCGCGGTGATGCGTAGTTCGGCGGGCGCGACGTCGGGGCCACCGGAGAAGGTGCCGCCCGGCGACGGAAGAGGCAGTGGTGCACAAGGACCCGTTGATCTGAACACCGCGACGGAGGAGCAGCTCGACGGTCTGCCCGGCATCGGTCCGGTCATGGCGAAAGCGATTGTGGCGTGGCGTGGTGCCAACGGCCGGTTCGCGAGTGTCGACCAGTTGGGCGAGGTCGACGGCATCGGGCCGGGCCGGCTGGAGAAACTGCGTGCCCTGGTCAAGGTGTGACGGCCAGCCCCGCGCCGGATGTCCCCGGCATCGACCTGCGGCTGGTGCCGGCCGCCGTGACGTGCTGGACGGTGACGGCGGCCGGCGTGTGGTGGGGGCCGTGGGCGGCGCTGGCGGCGGTGGTTGTTGCGGTGGCGGGCACCGTGGGAGTCGGGCTGTGGATGGGCTCGGTGCGCTGGCCCGCGGTGCTCGCCGTGGCGGCGGTGGGTGCGGCATTCGCGATTGTCGCGACGGTGCGGGTACACGCGGTCGACACCCACCCTTTGGCGGCGCGGTTCGGCACGACGGTGACGGTGACCGTCACGCCGTCGGAGTCGCCGAAGACCATCCAGGGTGGCCGCCTCATGTTCGCGGCGTCGTTGCAGAGGCTTCAGGAGGCCGAATCATCCGGGCGGGTCATGGTTTTCGCGCCGGCCGTCGGGTATTCGGAGGTCGGCGTGGGCCGCCCGATGGCGTTCCGGGCCAGGGTCACCCGGCCGAAGCGGCGCGACCTGTCGGTGGCGGTGCTGGCCGCCGTGGGCGCGCCCCGGTTCGGGACAGCCTCGACCGGGCAGCGCGCGGCGGCACACGTGCGGGCCGAATTCGGCGAGGCCGCGCGACTGGCGTTGCCGCCCGATCAGGCCGCGATGCTCCCTGGTCTGGTGCTCGGTGACGTGTCGGCGGTCGAGTCGGACACGACGGCCGCGTTCCGCCGGGCGGGGTTGACGCACTTGACGGCGGTCTCGGGCGCGAATGTGACCATCGTGTGCGGCGCGGTGCTCCTCAGCGCGGCGTTGGTGGGTCCGCGGATGGCAGTGGCGCTGGCCGCGGTCACGCTGTTCGCGTTCGTCGTCATCGTGCAACCTTCGCCGAGCGTATTACGGGCCGCGGCAATGGGTTCGGTGATGTTGCTGGGCATGCTGGTGCATCGGCGGCGGCAGGCGATCCCCGCGTTGTCGGCCAGCGTGCTGGTGCTCATGGTGCTCTCGCCGGCGCTCGCGGTGGACGCGGGCTTCGCGCTGTCCGTGGTGGCGACGGCGGGCCTCGTGGTCATCGCGCCGGGATGGTCGCGCCGACTGGTGGGCCGCGGTTGGCCGAAGCCGCTCGCCGACGCCGTGTGCGTCGCCGTTGCCGCACAACTCGTGACGGCGCCGTTGGTAGCGGCGATCTCGGGTAGCCTCAGTCTGGTCGCGGTGGCGGCCAATCTCCTTGTCGCCCCGGTTATTCCACCCATCACGATCCTCGGCACCGCGGCTGCGGCGGTGGCGTGGTGCTGGCCGGCCGCGGCGCAACTGTTGATCCGGTTCACCGGACCCGAACTGTGGTGGTTGTTGCATGTCGCGCGGCGGAGTGCCGCGGTTCCGGGCGCGGCGGTGAGTGTCCCGTCAGGTTGGGGCGGCGCGCTGCTGCTCGGCGCGACGACAGTGGGCGGCGCGCTGCTGCTGGCCGCGTGGCGCCGGCGACGGGGAAATGCGATCCGGCCATGAACTGGCGCGTCGCGTAGCAGAATTATTGACGTGGATGACGATCCGGCCGGGTCCGTGGCAGCGGCAGTTGCGGCGCTCGAAGCGGCGGGCGTCGGGACCCTGATCGGCACCGTGGTCAATGCCGCAGGCCTGACACAGGTCAAGGTGGTTCCGCTGAACCGGGTGGCGGTTTTCGCCGAGCATGGGTTGGGTACCAGCCCGACGTGGCACGTCTTCGCCATCGACCAGGCCGGCATCGTGGTGAGCGATGAGATCGGTGTGGTCGGGGACCGGCTGGTCCGTGTTGACCTGACGGGGCGGGCCCTCTTGGGGGACGGCCTCGCCTGGGCGCCAGGTGCGTTCTTCACCCAGGACGGCAACGCGGACCCGTACTGCGGTCGCGCTGTGCTGCAACGGGTTACGCAGCGATTGGCCGCGGCCGGGCTGACGGCCGTGGTCGGGCACGAGGTGGAGTTCGTGCTCGTCGGCTCCGACGGCGCGCAGCTGCCGGCCAACCTGTGGGCGCAGTATGGGCTGGCCGGCGTGCTCGAATTCGAGGGTTTCGTCCGGGACGTGATGGACGCGGCCGCCGCCGCAGGGTTGTCGATCGAACAGTTCCATCCCGAGTACGGAGCCAACCAATTCGAATTCTCGCTGTTGCCCCGCGATCCGGTGGCCGCCGCGGACCAGCTGGTGCTCGCGCGCGTCATCATCAGCCGCGTCGCCCGCCGCCACGGCCTGCGCGTCAGCCTGTCTCCGGTGCCGTTCGCCGGCAGTGTGGGTTCCGGTGCACATCAACACTTTTCACTGAATCGTGACAGTGTGCCGGTGTTCTCCGGTGGCTCAGGGGAGCGCGGTATGACCGATGCCGGCGAGTCGGCCATAGCGGGGCTGCTAGCCGGTCTGCCTGACGCGCAGGGCGTGCTGTGTGGCTCGATCGTGTCCGGTCTGCGAATCCAGCCGGGAAGTTGGTCCGGCGCCACCGTCTGCTGGGGCACCGAGAACCGGGAGGCCGCCGTGCGCTTCGTCAGCGCCGAGTCCGGAAATCCGCATGGCGCCAACGTCGAGGTCAAGATCGTCGACCCGTCGGCCAATCCGTACCTGGCGTCGGCGACCATCCTCGGCCTGGCGCTCGACGGCATCACCCGCGAACTGCCGCTGCCGCCCGAGGTCACCGTCGACCCCGGGTCCCTGAAGCAAGCCCAGCGCGAGCACGCCGGCGTGGTGACGCTGCCGGCGAAGCAGCCCGAGGTGCTCGATGCGCTGCGGCACAGCGCCGTGGTCCGCGACATCCTCGGGGACGCGCCGATCGACGCCGTGCTGGGTGTGCGCGGCTACGAACAGCAGAACTACGGCGGCCTGTCCGACACCGAACTGGCCGAGAAGTTCCGGCTGGCGTGGAGTGTGTGAGGGTTCAGTTGTCCAACGGCCCGGTGAGGAAGTCGTCCAGCGCTTCACCGAACGGCGCGATTTCGAAGTCAGGTTCGTAGTAGGTGATTGCTTGTCCTGCTGGGAGATCCGGAGAGACATACAGGGCAGTTTCGTCATTGACGCCGGTGAGGAATATCAAGCGTTGGGTGCCGGGGAACGGCACGTCTTCGAACCATTCGATGATCTCGTTGGTGTCGGGCGGCTGAAACCAGCGGGCTGCGAGTGTGACCATGCCAGACGGCGAAACCAATCCGTTGGACTCGCCGTCGAATGTGGCGTAGCCGGCGTGAACCTGGCGTAGGAATGTTTGTACCGGCGTGGGGAGGGTTGCGAAGAAGGGGGGGTCGATGTCTCCGAAGGTGCGAGGATCATCACCCGCCCATACACGTAGTTCTCCTTCGTCGGTGCGCAGGACGTAGTCGAGAGAGGGTGCGCTGTAGTACCTGTGCTTGGCCACTCGCACGTCGACGAGCGCAGTCTGCAGCGAGTGCGCATAGCGCGGGATTAATGCGAGGAAGTCCGCGTTCCACAATTCCAGGGCCGCGTGTTTCCGTTCGTCGGGGTCAGTAGATTCGGCCACGGGCCACCAGGCTTCGGGAATGAGCTGCCGCGTCGTTGCCCCTGGTTCAAGAATCCGAACCTCGCTCAATTGCCAGTCCGCGACTGCGGCAATGAGAGTTTCCTCATCGATGCCAGTCATGGTCCCCTCCCTGGCATCACCAATCGCGCATTGCAACCCTAACCCGGTATTCGCAACCCGCACTGCGCTGATTGTCTGCCCGCCATGAAACGATCAACGGGTGAGTGGATCGACCGAGGCGTTGCATCTGGTGTTGGGCGACGAGGAACTGCTGGTCGAGCGGGCGGTGGCGGACGTACTGCGGAACGCGCGCAAGCAGGCCGGCAACGACAACGTGCCGGTCGACCGGCTGCGGGCCGGTGACGTGTCCACCAGCGAGCTCGCCGAGCTGCTGAGCCCGTCGCTGTTCGCCGAGGAACGTGTGGTGGTCCTCGAGTCTGCCGCCGAAGCCGGCAAGGACGCCGTCGCCCTCATCGCCGACGCGGCAGCCGACCTGCCGGGCGGCACCATGCTCGTCGTCGTGCACTCCGGTGGTGGCCGCGCGAAGGCGCTGGCCGATCAGCTGAAAAAGCTTGGCGCCGAGGTACATCCGTGCGCGAAGATCACCAAGGCCGCCGAGCGCGCCGACTTCGTGCGCAAGGAATTCCGGTCGTTGAAGGTGAAGGTCGGTGACGACGCCATCAATGCCGTGCTCGACTCGGTCGGATCGGACATCCGCGAACTGGCGGCGGCGTGCTCGCAGCTGGTGGCCGACACGGGCGGTCAGATCGATGCGGCGGCGGTACGGCGCTACCACTCCGGTAAGGCGGAGGTGAACGGGTTCGACATCGCGGACAAGGCGGTTTCGGGCGATGTCAGTGGTGTCGCCGAGGCGTTGCGCTGGGCGATGGCCGGCGGCGTGCCGCACGTGGTGCTGGCCGATGCGCTGGCCGAGGCCGTGCACTCGATTGCGCGGGTCGGCGGTCAGTCCGGTGACCCCTACCGGTTGGCGGGGGAGTTGGGGATGCCGCCGTGGCGCGTGCAGAAGGCGCAGAAGCAGGCGCGGCGCTGGAACCGGGACACCGTGGCCGAGGCACTGCGGGTGGTGGCGGCGCTGAACGCCGACGTCAAGGGTGTGGCGGCCAACGCCGACTACGCGCTGGAGTCGGCGGTGCGGCGCGTCGCCGAGTTGGCCGACAGCTAGTCCGGACACAACAAAACCGCGGCCCGGTGAACGGGCCGCGGTTTCGCGAAAGCTACCGGCTCAGATCAGAGCTTGTTGAAGGCCAGGGTCAGCGCCGACTTCTTGTTGGCGGCCTGGTTCTTGTGGATGACACCCTTGGTGGCGGCCTTGTCCAGCTTGCGGTTGGTGGCGACGAGCAGCTCGCCGGCCTTTTCCTTCTCGCCCGCCTCGACGGCCTCACGGAAACCGCGGATGGCCGTACGCAGCGCCGACTTCACCGACTGGTTGCGCAGACGTGCACGCTCGTTGGTGCGGATGCGCTTTTCCTGCGACTTGATGTTGGCCACGCGTGTCGTTCCTTCTAAATCTCAATTTGGGCATGCACGGGGACGAGCATGCTCGGTCTTAAGTCTGCGCTCTTCGCCCGTCAACGGGCAGCGACTGTTCAGGTTACCAGCGTCCATGCGAAAACCCCAAAGCGCGGCATGCGCGCACTGGCCGGCGACGACCCCGAGCATATCCGTGAATGCCAAGTTGCCCTGCCGAAACTGCCAGGTTGATGCAGCATGTCTGCCATGAGCCCACGGACATCGCACAGTGGTCCCGCGCGGACGCGGCCGACCTCCCCAGGGAATCGCTACGACGGTGTGTTCGACGGCTACGACGACGTCGACAGTTATGCCGCCGCGTACGACGAGATGTTCGACGCCCAGGGTGCCGTCCGGGGTCTCTACAAGGGCGTCTTCGCCGAATTGGCGCCATCGGACACGTCCGAGCTGGCAGCCCGGTCGGAAGCGCTCGGCCGCGCGTTCACCGACCAGGGCATCACATTCTCGCTGTCCGGTCAGGAGCGGCCGTTTCCGCTGGACCTGGTGCCCAGGGTCATCTCGGCCGCCGAGTGGTCGAAGCTGGAAAAGGGCATCAAGCAGCGGGTCAAGGCGCTCGAGATGTACCTCGACGACGTCTACGGCGACCAGGAAATCCTGCGCGACGGGGTCATCCCGCGCCGGCTGGTGACCTCGTGCGAGCACTTCCACCGCGAGGCCGCCGGGATCGTCCCGCCCAACGGCGTCCGCATCCACGTCGCGGGCATCGACCTGATCCGGGACGACAAGGGCGACTTCCGGGTGCTCGAGGACAACCTGCGCTCGCCGTCGGGGGTGTCCTACGTGATGGAGAACCGGCGCACCATGGCCCGCGTCTTCCCCAACCTCTTCGCGACGCACCGGGTGCGGGCGGTCGGTGACTACTCGTCGCACCTGCTGCGGGCGCTGCGCAACGCGGCGGCGTCGAACGAAGCGGACCCGACTGTGGTGGTCCTCACCCCGGGCGTCTACAACTCGGCCTACTTCGAGCACTCGCTGCTGGCCCGGCAGATGGGCGTCGAGCTGGTCGAGGGCCGTGATCTGTTCTGTCGCGACAACGTCGTCTACATGCGGACCACCGAAGGCGAGCGCCAGGTGGACGTCATCTACCGCCGCATCGACGACATGTTCCTCGACCCCATGCAGTTCCGGCCCGACACGGTGCTCGGCGTCGCCGGGCTGCTCAACGCGGCCCGCGCGGGCAACGTCGTCATCTCCAGCGCCGTGGGCAACGGTGTCGGCGACGACAAGCTCGTCTACACCTACGTGCCGACCATCATCGAGTACTACCTGGGCGAGAAGCCTCTGCTGGCGAACGTCGACACCTACCGCTGTTGGCTCGAGGACGAATGCGAGGAAGTGCTCGACCGCATCCGCGAGCTGGTGATCAAGCCCGTCGAGGGCTCGGGCGGCTACGGCATCGTCTTCGGACCGGACGCCTCCGAGAAGGAGATCGCCGCGATCTCGAAGAAGGTCCGCGCCGACCCGCGCGGGTGGATCGCCCAGCCCGTCGTGCAGCTGTCGACGGTGCCGACGCGCATCGGCGACAAGCTGGCACCCCGGCACGTCGATCTGCGGCCCTTCGCGGTCAACGACGGTGACGACGTCTGGGTGCTGCCCGGCGGCCTGACCCGCGTCGCCCTGCCGGAGGGCTCGCTGGTCGTCAACTCCAGCCAAGGTGGCGGCTCGAAGGACACCTGGGTGCTGGCGTCGCGGGCGTCGACCGCCACCCACGAGCTCGGCGCCGCCGAAGTCGTCCGCTCCCTGCCGTCCGCCGGCCAGGCCGCCGACGAGGGACCCCCACAGCAGGCCGTCCAGACTGCCCATCAACAGCAGCAGCAACAGCAACAGGCGGTGATGTACTGATGTTGGCGCGCAACGCGGAATCGCTGTACTGGATCGGCCGCTACGTCGAGCGGGCCGACGACACCGCCCGCATCCTGGACGTCACCGTGCACCAGCTGTTGGAGGACTCGAGCGTCGACCCCGACCTGGCGTCGCGAACGTTGTTGCGGGTCCTCGGGATCGAGCCGCCGGCGGCACCGCTGGACATGTGGTCGCTGACCGACCTCGTCGCGTTCGGCCGCGGTGACGCGCAGAACTCGATCGTCGAGTCGATCTCGGCGGCGCGTGAAAACGCCCGCGGCGCACGCGAAGTCACGTCCACCGAGATGTGGGAGTGCCTCAACACCACCTACAACGCCCTCGCCGAGCGGGAGCGGGCCGCCAGAAGGCTTGGGCCGCACGAGTTCCTGAGCTTCGTGGAAGGGCGCGCCGCGATGTTCGCGGGCCTGGCCGACTCGACGCTGTCGCGCGACGACGGCTACCGCTTCATGATGCTGGGCCGGGCGATCGAGCGTGTCGACATGACCGTGCGCCTGCTGCTGGCCCGCGTCGGTGACAGTGCGTCGTCGCCGGCGTGGGTGACGGTGCTGCGCTCGGCCGGTGCCCACGACACCTACCTGCGGACCTACCGCGGCGTGCTCGATGCCGGCCGGGTCGTCGAATTCATGTTGCTGGACAGGCTGTTTCCGCGGTCGGTGTTCTATTCGCTGCGATTGGCCGAGCGGCATCTGGACGAACTGCACAACCGGCCGCATGACCGGATCGGTGCCACCGGCGAGGCGCAGCGCCTGCTCGGCCGGGCGCGCAGCGAATTGGAGTTCCTGCAGCCGGGCCTGCTGCTGGACTCCCTGGAGGATCGCCTGGCGGGTCTGCAACGCAGCTGCCGGGAAATCGGAGAAGCATTGGCGCTGGAGTACTTTCACGCGGCGCCGTGGGTCGCATGGACGGACGCGGGCCACCCGGTATCGGTTATCGAAGAAGGTGAAATCTGATATGTGGCGGCTCAGAGTTGTCCATGCCACCGGGTATGCCTACAAGTCGGCGGTGACGGCGTCGTTCAACGAGGCCCGTCTGACGCCGCGCTCGGACTCGCGGCAGAACGTCGTCCTCAATCGCGTCGAGACCACGCCGGCCACCCGCTCGTACCGGTACATCGACTACTGGGGCACCGCGGTGACGGCCTTCGATCTGCACGCACCGCACACCGAGTTGGAGGTGACGTCGTCCTCGGTCGTCGAGACCGACAAGGGCGAAATGCCCGCGGAACTCGTCACGTGGGACGACCTGGCAGGCGCCGGCGTGCGCGACCGGTTCGACGAGCTGCTCGTCCCGACCCGGTACACGCCGGTCAGCAAGCGGCTGCAGCGCGTCGGCCAGCGGATCATGAAGTACTACGACCCGCAGGAGGCCGTGATCGCCGCGGCGAACTGGGTCAACACCGAATTGGACTACGTGCCGGGCACCACGGGTGTGCACTCGTCCGGACTGGACGCGCTGCGTGAGGGCAAGGGCGTCTGTCAGGACTTCGCGCACCTGACGTTGATCCTGCTGCGCGGCATGGGGATTCCGGCCCGCTATGTGTCCGGTTACCTGCATCCGCAGCGCCGGGCGGAGGTCGGCGACACCATCGAAGGCCAGAGCCACGCGTGGGTGCAGGCCTGGACCGGCGGCTGGTGGGACTACGACCCGACCAACGACGTCGAGATCAACGAGCAGTACGTGACCGTCGCGGTGGGGCGGGACTATGCGGACGTCACCCCGCTGAAGGGCATCTACTCGGGCGAGGGTTCCACCGACCTGGACGTCGTCGTGGAAATCACCCGGCTCGCTTGACTTTCGCCGCGCACTCTCAGTCGCCGACTACCATGGATGTGAGGTGGATCACGATCGGAGGCGGGCGATGCGGATCGCGGACGTACTGAGCAACAAGGGTGCCGCGGTAGCGACCATCGCCCCGGAGACCACGGTGTCGCAACTCCTGGCCAGCCTCGCGGCGTTGAACATCGGTGCCATGGTGGTCGTCGGGGACGACGGATTGGCCGGCATCGTGTCCGAGCGCGACGTCGTGCGCGAGCTGCACAAGCGCGGCGGCGGCCTACTGGGCCAGCCGGTTTCGGAGATCATGACGACGGTCCTGGCGACGTGCACGCCGCGCGACACCGTCGACCACCTGGTGGTGCTGATGACGCAGAACCGGGTGCGGCACGTGCCCGTCCTCGACGACGGCCGGCTGGCCGGCATCGTCAGCATCGGCGACGTCGTCAAGACGCGGATGGAAGAGCTCGAGACCGAGCAGCAGCACCTGCAGGACTACATCACCCAGGGCGGCTGACTTTCCCGTCGCCACTTCCCGCGAGCGGCCGTGTCTGCACGGCGACACGCCGAGTTCGGCGGGCAATTCGGGGGCGCTCACCGGCGGCGAGCGGGCGTGAATTGTCGGCGACGCCTGCACCGGCGGGGCGATTCACGGCAAGCTGGCGGCATGCGTGAAATCCAGACCCGGGCGGCCACCCGTTCCGACATCGGCGGCTTGTCGCACACCCTTGCCCGCGCATTCGCCGACGACCCGGTGATGACGTGGATGCTGCCCGACGATGGGCTGCGCCGACGCCGGCTGCCACGCCTGTTCACGGCGCTCACCAAGTACCAGCACTTGGGCCACGGCGGCGTCGAGGTGGCCTTGTCGGGGGACGGCATCGGCGCGGCGGCGTTGTGGGATCCCCCGGGCAAGTGGCAGCAGACGCGCGGCGCCGAGCTGCGGGCCGTGCCCATGATGCTGTTGACGTTCGGCACCGCGGTGCTGCGCGGCCAGGCGGCCGCGGAGCTGATGAAGAAGCACCACCCGGAGGAGCCGCATTGGTACCTCGCGGTGATCGGCAGCGACCCGACGGTGCGCGGCGGCGGGTACGGGCAGGCCCTCATGCGGTCCCGGCTGGACCGCGTCGACGCCGAACATGCCCCGGCCTATCTGGAATCGAGCAACCCGGTGAACGTGCCGTACTACGAGCGCTTCGGGTTCGAGGTCACGGGCGAGATGACGCTGCCGAACGGCGGGCCGAGCCTGATTCCGATGTGGCGTCCGGCGCGCTGAGCCCGCTCAACGCGCGGTCAACGCACGCTCGACGGGCGCGAGCGGCCCCTGAGTGCACGCCAATAGCGGCGTGTCGCCGTACAAACACGGCCGCTCGCGGGAAGGGGGCTAGCGGGAGAGGGGGCTCGGGGCTAGCGCCAGGAGTAACTGGCGCGGAGGCGGGCGGCGATGATCTCGAACTTCTCGCGGTCGAGGATCGCGCCTTCGCGGCGGATGCCTTCCTCCGGCACGTCGAGCACGCGGTCGAGGCGCACCCAGCTGGCGCGACCTTCGTAGTCCCAGCTGCCTGATCCGATGCCCACCCAGTCGGCGTCGCCCTGGTGGCGGTCCTGGCTGGACAGCATCAGCCCCAGCAAGGTGCTGCGGTCGCGGCCCACGACCAGCACCGGACGGTCCTTGCCGCGCGTCGGGTCGTCTTCGTAGACGACCCAGGTCCAGACGATCTCGCCCGGGTCGGCCTGGCCGTCCAGGTCGGGGGAGTAGACGATGCGGCGGGCGCGGTGCGCGGTGGGGACGATGGTCTCGGTGATCGGGCGTCCGGCGGTGATGGCCGCCTGGGTTTCCGTCGGGACGGCGCCGAGCGCCGTCAGGCCCACCTCGATGCCGAACCGGATGCCCTGCTGAATGGTCCGGGACAGCCCGTCGGGCTGCTGCAAGGTGCGGATGAGCTTGGGCGCCTCGTTGAACACCAGTTGTTCCGCCAGACGCTGGAACGTCCTCCACTGCGACGCCATGGCATCGAGCATAGGGGAGTTTCCGGGCCGCGATTTAGTCGCCGGGGTCCTCGCTAGATACCCTGGTAGCCGCGCGTGATACGCGCAGACCCATCGTCACCAGGAGATTCCCATCAGCAGTTTCGCCGACAAGACGTTCACTGCGCCGGCGCAGATTCGGAACTTCTGCATCATCGCCCATATCGACCACGGCAAGTCCACCCTGGCCGACCGCATGCTGCAGCTCACCGGCGTCGTCGACGACCGGTCGATGCGCGCGCAGTACCTGGACCGCATGGACATCGAGCGTGAGCGCGGCATCACGATCAAGGCGCAGAACGTCCGGTTGCCCTGGAAGGTCGGTGACGAGGAGTTCGTCCTGCACCTGATCGACACCCCGGGCCACGTCGACTTCACCTACGAGGTGTCGCGCGCGCTGGAGGCCTGTGAGGGCGCCGTGCTGCTCGTCGACGCCGCGCAGGGCATCGAGGCGCAGACGCTGGCCAACCTGTACCTGGCGCTGGACCGCGATCTGACGATCATCCCCGTGCTCAACAAGATCGACCTGCCGGCCGCCGACCCGGACCGCTACGCGGGTGAGATCGCGCACATCATCGGCTGTGAGCCGTCGGACGTGCTGCGGGTGTCCGGCAAGACCGGTGAGGGCGTCAAGGAGCTGCTCGACGCCGTCGTCCGCCAGATTCCGGCACCGACCGGCGACCCGGATGCCCCGACCCGCGCGATGATCTTCGACTCGGTCTACGACATCTACCGCGGCGTGGTGACCTACGTCCGGGTGGTGGACGGCAAGATCGTCCCGCGCGAGAAGATCGCGATGATGTCGACCGGTGCGACGCACGAACTGCTCGAGGTCGGCATCGTGTCGCCCGAGCCCAAGGCCTCCGAGGGTCTCGGCGTCGGCGAGGTGGGTTACCTCATCACCGGCGTGAAGGACGTCCGTCAGTCCAAGGTCGGTGACACGGTGACGACGGCCCGCAAGGGCGCCACCGACGCGTTGACGGGCTACCGCGAGCCCAAGCCGATGGTCTACTCGGGCCTGTACCCCGTCGACGGGTCGGACTACCCGAACCTGCGCGATGCCCTCGACAAGCTCCAGCTCAACGACGCGGCTCTGACCTACGAGCCGGAAACCTCTGTGGCCCTTGGCTTCGGCTTCCGCTGCGGCTTCCTGGGTCTGCTGCACATGGAGATCACCCGCGAGCGCCTCGAGCGCGAGTTCAACCTGGACCTGATCTCCACGTCGCCCAACGTGGTCTACCGGGTGATCAAGGACGACAACACCGAGATGGTCGTCACCAACCCGTCGGACTGGCCGGAAGGCAAGGTGCGCAGCGTCTTCGAGCCCGTCGTGAAGACGACGGTGATCGCGCCCAGCGAGTTCATCGGCACCATCATGGAGCTCTGTCAGTCCCGCCGCGGTGAACTGCAGGGCATGGACTACCTGTCCCCGGAGCGCGTCGAGCTGCGCTACACCATGCCGCTCGGCGAGATCATCTTCGACTTCTTCGACTCGCTGAAGTCCCGCACGCGCGGCTACGCGTCGCTGGACTACGAGGAGGCCGGCGAACAGGAGGCCGATCTGGTGAAGGTCGACATCCTGCTGCAGGGCGAGGCCGTCGACGCGTTCAGCGCCATCGTGCACAAGGATTCGGCGTCGGCGTACGGCAACAAGATGACGACCAAGCTCAAGGAGCTGATCCCGCGTCAGCAGTTCGAGGTCCCGGTGCAGGCCGCGATCGGCTCGAGAATCATTGCGCGCGAGAACATCCGGGCCATACGCAAGGACGTGCTCTCCAAGTGCTACGGCGGTGACATCACCCGTAAGCGCAAGCTGCTCGAGAAGCAGAAGGAGGGCAAGAAGCGCATGAAAACCATTGGCCGAGTTGAGGTTCCGCAGGAGGCCTTCGTCGCCGCGTTATCAACTGATGCTGCCGGAGACAAGCCCAAGAAGTAGGGATTTGTGCACGATTTTCCGCGGTGACCGCGGAAAATCGTGCACAAATCGCGAGAGCTTCGCATCGTTCTGAGTGCAAACCTGGGTGCCGGGCGCATCGCGTCGTAGCTTGCACGGTGTGTCGAAAGAACTTCACCTTCTGGCCTTCGGCAACACCCGTTCTGCCGGTCCGTGGCGGCATCCCGAGGCGGACAACAGCACCGCGGGTGTGCGGCGCCGGCTCATCAAGCACGCGCAGCTGGCGGAAGCGGGCACCTTCGACGCACTGTTCTTCGCCGACGGGCTGAACTACGGGCCGCCGGCGACTTGGGCGTACAAGATTCCCGAGGATTTCGAACCACTCACCGCGCCATCCGCGCTGTCGTCGGTGACCGACCACATCGGTCTGGTGGTCACCGGCTCGGCAACGCTGCAGCATCCGTTCCACCTGGCGCGGCAGCTGCTTTCGCTCGATCACCTCAGCGGCGGGCGAGCCGGGTGGAATCTGGTCACCAGCTTCGCTCGCGCGGCCGCCGACAACTTCAGCGCGAACGGCGTCGTCGATCACGACGAGCGCTACGCGATCGCCGAAGAAGCGCTCGACGTGGTCCGCAAACTCTGGGACGGCTGGGGCGAGGACACCATCATCGAGGACCGGGCCGCGGGAGTGTTCCACGATGTCAACACGATTCGTGCGGCAGCTCATCACGGCAAGTACTTCGATGTGACGGGCCCGCTGGGCGCGTCGCGCTCCGCGCAGGGCCAGCCGGTGATCTTCCAGGCCGGAGCATCAACCACCGGGAGGACTTTCGCTGCCCAGCACGCCGAGGTCATCTTCACCAGCCACGGCAATCGCGAACGGGCGCAAGAGTTCTACCGGCAAATCCACCAGGAGGCCCGGCGTCTCGGCCGCCGCACACCACCGCTGATCACCCCGTCGTTCCGGTACGTCATCGGCTCGACCGAGGACGAGGCGCGCCGCGCCGAACGCGACGAGTACGAGTACTTCAGTCCCGAGTATCAAGCAGCCTGGCTGCTCGAGGTCGAAGTCGACGTCGTCGGCGCCGACCTCGACGGTCCCGTGCCCGCCTCGGCGTTCCCCGAATCGACGCAGACGCACCAGACTGCGCTGGCCGGATATCGCGCGCTGGCCGCGGAAAGCCCGACGGTGCGCGACTTCCTGTATCGCACCGTCAACGGCTGGGGTGCCGGCGTCGTCGGCACCCCGGAGCGCATCGCCGACGAACTCGAGGCGTGGTTCAGCGAGGGCGCCGCAGACGGTTTCGTCCTCCGCGACTCGGGATTGCCCGGTCAGGTCGAGTTGTTCGTCGATCAGGTGGTGCCGGTGCTGCGCAAGCGCGGCCTGTTCCGCCACGAGTACGCGGGCACGACGTTGCGATCGCATCTCGGGCTTGAGGTCCCCGCCCGATGACGGAGCCCTTCGTCCTGGCCGGTTTCACCATGTCGACGGTGTCGCACGGCAATTTCGGGATGTGGCGCCACCCGCAGGACCAGACGTCCCGGTACACCGACCTCCGGTACTGGGTGGAACTCGCGCAGCTCCTGGAGTCCGGCGGCTTCGACCTGCTCTTCATCGCCGACGCGGTCGGCCAGCTCGACGTCTTCGGTGGCAGCGCGCAGGCGGCACTCACCGGCGCGGTACAGACCCCGGTCACCGACCCACTGCTGGCGGTGTCGGCGATGGCGGCCGCCACCGAGCAGCTCGGCTTCGGCATCACGGTGTCCACCACGTACGAGAGTCCGTATCTGCTGGCGCGCAAGTTCAGTACGCTCGACCACCTCACCGGTGGGCGGATCGGGTGGAACATCGTCACCTCGCTGCTGGACAGCGCCGCCCGCAACATCATCGGCCGCGACCGGCAGATCCCGCACGATGAGCGGTACGCGATGGCGCAGGAATTCCTCGAGGTCACCTACAAGCTGTGGGAAGGGTCCTGGGAACCCGACGCGGTAGTGCGCGACCGTGATCGCGGCGTCTACACCGACGCCGACAAGGTGCACCCCATCGGGCATCGCGGCCGCTACTTCAGCGTGCCGGGTGCGCATCTGGTCGAACCGTCCCCGCAACGCACTCCCGTGTTGTTCCAGGCCGGAACATCGACGGCGGGAAGGGAATTCGCGGCGCGCAATGCCGAATTGGTGTTCGCCAGCGATCCCCGGCCGGAGGTGTTGCGTGCCAACATCGCCGACATCCGGCGCCGCGCAGTGCAATACGGACGGCGTCCGGACGCCATCAAGTTCCTGACCTCGGTCGAGATCGTCACCGGCAGCACCGATGCCGCCGCGCGGGCGAAGGCCGACGAACTGGCGCGCTACCACGATCTCGAAGCCGGTCTGGTGCTGCTGTCGGCGCTGTCGGGTGTCGACTGGTCCGGCTACGGCGTGGACCGGCCGATCGAACAGTTCGACACCGACGCGAGCCGGTCGATCCTGGCCGCCGTGGCTGATCCCGATGCCCGCCAGCGTCTTACGTTGCGTGACTATGCCGGTGGGCTCGGCGGCTTCGGGGGCGCGCTGTTCGTCGGCTCCGGCCGCACCGTCGCCGACGACCTGGAAAGTTACGCGGAGCGCGCGGGCGTCGACGGCTTCAACATCTCGTATCACATCACCCCCGGCAGCTTCGTCGATGTCGCCGAACACCTGATCCCCGAGCTGCGTCGGCGCGGTCGAGCGCGGGAAGCCGGTTCTTCGGAGACGCTGCGACAGCGGATTTTCGGCGGCGCGTCCGCGCTGCTGCCCGACGATCATCCCGGCGCCACGTTCCGGCACCAAAGAATCCCGTCGATTTGATCGCTGCCGTATCGACCGGGACTGAGAGAAAGTGAATATCACGTAATGGATCGGTAAATACCTGTGCGGCAACGCATTACGCGATACGCAGGGTGGAAAGGCAGGCAAGGTGTCCGCACCGAATCGCGTAGAACTGGCCGGTCGCGCACTGGCCTCCGCGCAAGGTCACGGTTTACAGAAGGACGCGCTGGGATTCTGGGGCGTCTTCGCGCAGGGCCTGGCGGCCGCCGCACCCAGTGTGGCGCTGGCGTCGGTGCCCTTCTCTCTTTTCGTGGCCGCCGGCAGCGGTGCCACCTGGGCGGTACTCGTCGGCTTGGCCATCACCGTGCTGATCGCCACCACCATCAGCTTCCAGGCCAAGCGCACCGTGTCGTCCGGCTCACTGGGCACCTACACCGGTAACGGGCTCGGCCCGGGATTCGCCTACACGGCCGGTTTCAGCCTGCTGATCGGATACATCGGCTTCGCCACCACCGGCACCCTGGGCGGCGTCGTCTACCTCGACTCGTTCCTGGAATCCATCGGATTGGGTTCGCAGGCAACGTGGTTCCGGCTGCTGCTGGTGGTGGTCATCGTCGGCGTCGCGACGTACCTGCCGTTCCGCGGAGCATCCATCGCAGCCAAGTACGAGTTGGTCTTCGAGCTGATCGCCATCGCGTCGATCCTGGTGATCATCGTCGCCTCGTATGTCGGCTATGGATTCCGCGTCGACTGGGAGCAGTGGAACCCGGCACACCTGGGCAGCAGTACCACTTTTATAGCCGCGGTATCGGCCGTCGGTTCATACGCCGGCTTCGAGAGTGTCGCGTCGCTCGGCGCCGAAGCCAAAGACGCCCACCGCAATATCGCCCGCTCCCTGCTGCGGGTAGTGCTGCTGCTGGGTGTGCTCTACGTCGTGTCGACCTATCCGCAGATCCTGCACTTCAACTCGATCGACGGTGACAAGGCGATCCTGCCGCAGCTCGCGGACTCCACCGGTGTGCACTGGGTGAACCAGGTCGTCAGCGCAACCGTGGCGATCGCGTTCATCGTCTTCGTCACCGCGGTGGCCACCGCCGCGGCACGGTCGCTGTTCACCTTCGCCCACGAGGGTGCGCTGCCGGCCGCGTTGACCAAGGTGCATCCCAAGTACAAGACGCCGTGGGTCGGCATCGCCTTCATCGGCGTGCTGTCCTTCGTCTTCTCGGTGGTGGCCACTGTGAGTTCGGCCGGCCGCGTGGTGTTCGACGTCTACGGCGCTTTCGTGGCCAATTGGGGATTCCTGGTCAGCTACCTGCTGGTCGTCGTCGCAACACCCATCTGGCTGTACAAGATTCGGGCCCTCACCCCGGTGCGGCTGGCCGTGTCCGTGGCCGCGACGCTGGCCATCGGGTACGTCATCTTCAGCAATTTCTATCCCGCACCGAAGTTCCCGTTCAACATCCTGCCGCTCATCTATGCGGGCATCCTGCTGGCCGGGCTGGCCTGGTACTGGTACCTCAAGCGCACCCGGCCTGAGGTGGCCCGTCGGATCGGCAGCATTCAGACCCTGTCCGAATCCGAGCAGCAGCGGCTGATCGACGAAGGCATCCTCGAGGTGCTCGATCACCGGGCCGAGCAGACGAGTGCCGATGACGATCGTGAGCCGGATCGCGACAAGGAACCGGTGGCGCCGTGACACTGGAAGCAGAACGCCGCGTGACAAGCTGGACGGTGACGCCCGCGACGCCGATCGACCATCCACAGATCGCCGATTTCCTGGCCACCACGGTCGGCATCGGTGGACGCAAGTTCGCGGCTGATTCCCGTGATATCGCCGAACAATTCGACGACGCCCTACCCGACGCGCTACTGGTGGTGCACGACGAAGCGCAGCGCGTCCGGGGCTACGCCGCATTGCACGAGCCGCACGGGCAGGCCCCGGAGTTCCTGGCGGACTTCGTCTTCGACCCGGCCACCGCGCACGACGTCGTCGACGCCACTGTGGCGGCGGTTCACGCCCGGTTCGAACGGGAAGCCGCCGTGATCCCGAAAGCGTTCCTGCGCAGCTTCATCGGGCCCACGCAGCAGACCGCCCTCGATGCGCTGATCCGACTCGGTGCCACCGAGGAAGGCCGCTTCATCCGGACCCGCAAGTCCCTCGACGACGAGGACGCCGAGCAGCTGCAGGCGCTGACGCTGCCCGGACTCACGTTGCTGAGCTGGCCGGAGGTGACCGAGCGGGGCCTGATCGAACAGGTGCGCAGCTTGCAGTTCGACACCTTCCTCGAGCACTTCGGCAACATGTCCAAGACGCCGGAGAGCTTCGCCCACCACATCGAGAGCCGTGCTTTCACACCGGATTTCAGTAACGCGGTGGTCAACGAAGCGGGCGAGGTGGTCGGGTACGTGCTGGGCTCGACCTACACCCACCTGATCGGCGACGTCGAGGAGCGCAGCGCGCACACCGACTACATCGGGGTGCGCGCAGACCAACGCAAGCGCGGAATCGGTGAATTCCTGCTGCGCAAGATCTGGCTGGCGGCGCTGCGCCGCGGCCTGTCGATCGCGTCGCTGGGCACCGATATCAACAACGCGAGCAAGGCACATCTGCTGTACGCCCGACTGGGATACGTCGCGGTCGAGCACCAGTCCGCGTACCGCATCGACTTCGAAGGATCCGCCAAATGAGTTCCACCGCAAACTATCTGCAGACTCCGACCGCCGATCTCGACGACCTACGGGCGCATTTCGCGCCGGTGTTCGCCAAGATCGCCGAGGCGAATCTGGACCGCGAACGTACGCGGACGTTTCCGCACGAGCAGGTGAGCCTGCTCAATGAAGCGGGGTTCGGTACGTTGCGAATCCCGGTGGACCGTGGCGGTTTCGGCGCCTCGCTGCAGCAGGTCTTCCTGCTGCTCGCCGACCTCGGGGAGGCCGATGCCAACGTCGCGCACATCTGGCGCAACCATCTGGCCTTCGTCGAGGACCGGCTGAACGCACCGGTATCCGACACCAATGACGTCTGGATCAACCGGTTCCGGGCCGGTGAATTCGTCGGCGGCGGCTGGACGGAGGCCAACAACGTCACGCTCGCCAACCTGGTCAGCACCGTCACCACCGAGGGCGACCACTACCGGGTGACGGGCACGAAATTCTATGCCACGGGCAGTCTTTACGCGGATTGGCTCGATGTGCTCGGCCGCGGTGATGACGGCGAACTGCTCACCGCACTGGTGCGCGCCGATGGCCCCGGCGTCACGCTGGTCGACGACTGGGACGGCTTCGGCCAGCGCACCACGGCCAGCGGGACCGCCCGCTATGAGCGGGTGCGGGCCGAACGCGGCGACGTGTTTCCGGCCGCCGAACGGTTCGCCTATCAGGGCCACTTCTACCAGATCGCGATGTTGTCGGTGCTGACCGGAATCACGCGGGCCGCGCTGCGCGACGGCTCGGTGGCTCTGGTCGGCCGCAAGCGCAACTACCCGCAGGGGCTGACCGAGGTGCCCGCGCAGGACGCACAGTTGTTGGCCGTCATCGGTGAGGTGTCGGCCGACGCGTTCGCGGCGGAAGCCGCGCTCGCCAAGGCCGGCGAGGCGCTGGACCGCATCGCCGGAGACGACGACGGCGCGCGGCTCCGCCTGGTCGCGGCGGAGGTGGCCGTGTCCCAGGCGCAGCTGGTGATCATCGCGGCCGCCCTGCGCGCGACCACGACGATCTTCGACGCGCTCGGTGCGTCCGGGGTGTCCGAAGTGCTTGGCCTGGACCGGCATTGGCGCAACGCCCGCACACTGGCCTCGCACAACCCGCGGGTGTACAAGGCGCGCATCCTCGGCGATCACCTGATCAACGGCACCGACCCGGTACCCGACTTCGCCGCGCTCGGGCGTGGGGGACAAGGCAATTAGGCGGCCTCCGCCATCGGGTCAGACCGCGTGACGCGGTCCTGCTGAGTGATGGTGCGGGTGTAGTCCCGGGATCATCATCGGCACCTCGGCGCGGTAGTCCCGGTACGGGGCTCCGAGGCCGGCCACCAGGTCGTGCTCCTCGAGCTGGATCGCGATCAGGATGTACCCGGTGGTGGCGAGCGAGAACAGCAGATGTCCCGCCGTCATCATCGGGGTGGCCCAGAACGCGATGATGAAGCCGACCATGATCGGGTGCCGCACCACGCGATAGAACATCGTGGTCCGGAAAGGCAAGTCCCGGTAGGGTTCTCCGCGCCACGCCAGATACACCTGGCGCAGCCCGAACAGATCGACGTGGCTGATCATGAACGTCGACATCAGCACGATCGCCCAGCCCACCCAGAACAGCGTGAGCAGCACGTAGCGCCCGGCCGGTGCGGTGACGTGCCAGACGACCTGTGGCATGGTCCGCCATTGCCAGTACAGCAAGCCCAGCAGCAGGCTCGACATCAGCACGTAGGTGCTGCGCTCGATGGCCTGCGGCACGACGCGCGTCCACATCCGTTTGAACGCCGGCCGGGCCATCACGCTGTGTTGCACCGCTAACAGCCCGAGCAGGATCAGGTTGACCACGACGGCCTCGCCGATCGACGCGGTTATGCCGTGGTCGACGGTGCGGGGTACCACCACGTTGCCCACGAAGCCGACGGCGTAGAGGAACGAGGCCAGGAACACCGCGTAACACAGCACGCCGTAACCAAGTGTCAGATAGCGCTTCATCCTGTCCTCCGATTCTCGGAATGATCCGGTGACGACGTCCGCACCGGTCGACTCGCACGCAGCGTCGGGGACGGCCCTAGGCGCGGCCTGGATGTCGGGAACGATTGGGCCCAACGAGAGGGGAGGGGCCGGCGGACTGCCGGTCCGTGACGTCACACCTGGTGCCGCAGCCCCTGGTCACTCTTCCAATATATACCGCAAACCCGCAGGTGGGTACGCCTTTCTCGAGCTGCCGCCAAAGCACAGATGCCCCTGACACGCCGGGCGTGTCAGGGGCATCTGCGTCTTGTTTGTGAGGGTTAGGGCGAGCCCTCCGCGATGCGGCGGACCGCATCGATGAACACGTCGATCTCCTCGAACGTGTTGTAGAACGCGAACGACGGACGCACCGTCGCCTCGAGTCCCAGGCGCCGCAGGATGGGCTGGGCGCAGTGGTGCCCGGCCCGCACCGCGATGCCTTCGGCGTTGAGCGCCTTGCCGACCTCGAGCGGCTCGTGCCCGGCCAACACGAAGGACAGCACGCTGGCCTTCTCGTCGGCCGTGCCGACCAGCCGCACTCCCGGAATGGCCGCCAACCGCGGGGTGGCGTATTCCAGCAGAGCGTGCTCGTAGGCCGCAATCCGTTCGATGCCAACACGTTCCACGTAGCGGATCGCCTCGCCGAGGCCGACCGCGTCGGCGATGTTGCCGGTGCCGGCCTCGAACTTGTTGGGCGGTCCCTGGAACACCGAACGCTCCAGCGTCACGTCGGCGATCATGTTGCCGCCGCCCTGCCACGGCGGGGTTTCGGCAAGCACGTCCTCGCGGCCGTACAGCACGCCGATGCCCGTCGGCCCGTAGATCTTGTGCCCGGAGAACACGAAGAAATCCGCGCCGAGTTCGGCCACGTCGATCGGGACGTGCGGGATGGACTGCGCCCCGTCGATCAGCACCCTGGCCCCGTAGCGGTGACCCAGCTCGACGATCGTCTTGACCGGCGTCACCGTGCCCAGCGCATTCGAAACCTGCGTGGCAGCAACCAGTTTCGTCCGCGGTCCCAACAGGTCCTCGAACTCGCTGAGCAGCAGGTTGCCGGCGTCGTCGACCGGGGCGACCTTGATGACCGCGCCCGTCTGCTTCGCGATCAGCTGCCACGGAACGATGTTGGCGTGGTGCTCCAGGTGGGTGATGACGATCTCGTCACCCGGGCCCAGGTGCTTGCCACCCCACGAGTACGCCACCAGGTTGATGGCCTCGGTCGTGCCGCGGACGAAGATGATCTCTTCGGTCTTCGACGCGCCGATGAACCGCCGGACCGCCTCGCGGGCATCCTCGTAGGCATCCGTGGCCCGTGCCGCCAGTTCATGCGCGGCCCGGTGGATGTTCGAGTTCTCGTGGGCGTAGAAGTACGCCAGCCGGTCGATGACCGACTGTGGCTTCTGCGTCGTGGCCGCGTTGTCGAACCAGATCAGCGGCTTGCCGTTGACCGTCTCCTTGAGGATCGGGAAGTCGGCCCGGATCGCGTTGACGTCGAAGACCTCGTGGTCGTCCGGCACCACCGGAACCGGTTCGGCAGCAACGGATTCTGTGGGTGGCTGGAGGAAGTAGTAGCTTCCCGCATCCTCCGAGGGAGCCGGTGCGCCGGACCAGTTCAGCTCCGGTACAGAGGGCACCGTGCCTGGCCAGGTCGGTGCCGAGCCCCTCGGCGCGACCGGAGCCGATGGCGGACCCGAAGCCAACACCCCCGGCACCGTCGGGACCAGACCCGACGGCACCGCGAACGACTCCAGCCCACCGAACGGTGCGACCGGGCTCACCGCGTTACCCCGCGGCGCGACCGGCGCCGTGCCCGGCGGAATCCCTTCCGGCCCAGGCGAAGTCGGGGCCGGCGCGAACAGCTCCGGCACCGAGACGAACTCGCCCGGCGTGCCCGGGTGGGCCAGACCGGCCGCGGTGGCAGCCGCCGACGTCCCGGTGGTCGCATCCCGGGCCACCCCGCGCGGCGCCACCTGTGTGGTCACCGGCGGGCTGTCCGGACCGGGGCGAAGGCTGGTGGCGTAGATCTGGCTGGCCAGTGCCGAGAGTTGGGCCTCGCTCAGTGCCGTTTGTTCGCTCCCGCTCAGTGGCAGATCACTTGTACTCATGGAAGTGGTCCACTCCGACGTCCTCGAGGACCGCCAGCGCATCGTCGGTGAGAACCGCCAGCGACGAGTACAGCGTGACCAGGTAGGACGCGATGGCCGACCGGTTGATGCCGGTGAAGCGGACCGACAGGCCCGGGGCCTGCTCGCCGACCAGACCCGGCTGGAACAGGCCGACCACGCCCTGACGCTCCTCGCCGGTGCGGACCAGGATGAACTTGGTTTTGCCGTCCACGACGGGCACCTTGTCCGACGGGATGATCGGGATGCCGCGCCAGGTGATGAACTGGGCGCCGAACAGGCTGACGACTGGTGGCGGCACGCCGCGACGGGTTGCTTCCCGGCCGAACGCCGCAACCCCGAGCGGGTTGGTCAGGAAGAAGGCGGGGGTCTTCCACACTTTGGTGATGAGTGAGTCGAGGTCATCTGGGGTGGGGGTGCCGCGCAGCGTCTGGATGGTCTGCTCGGGGGTGACCTGCGACAGCAACCCGTACTCCGGGTTGTTGATCAGCTCGGACTCCTGGCGTTCCTTGATGGTCTCGATGGTCAGGCGCAGCTGCTGGGCGACCTGGTCATGTGGGCTGGAGTAAAGGTCCGATACCCGGGTGTGGACGTCGAGCAGCGTCGAGATGGACCGCAGCGTGTACTCGCGCGGGCTGGTCTCGTAGTCGACGTAGGTCTCGGGCAGCGGATCCTCGGTACCCGAACCCTGCTCGGCAGCGATGGCGACCTGTTCGGGGTTCACCACGCGGTTGACGCGGTAGATGCCCGCCTCGACCGGTACCCAGCTCAGCAGGTGCAGCAGGAATCGCGGGGTGATGGTCGACAGTTGTGGAACTGTCTTGGTGGCATTGGCTAGCTGCCTTGCGGCGAGATCGCCGAGGGCCTGCGATTCGTTCTGCGCAGACGTCATGGGGGGCTACCTCCGACGGGTTGTGGTGGGGATGCGGCGGCCACGATACGGCTTTGCGGGGGTCTCCACAGGGTTAGCGCGCAGCGTGGTTGAAACCCGTTTGCCGTGACGAATTCGGCCGTGGCTTTTCTGCGTGAGTGCCGTATGGTAGGCGGCGTGACCCACGACGGAGAACTGCGCATGCCCATGCGGCGCTGCTTCGTCGTGCCGTGTTGTTGTTGTTGATTTTCTGACGCCGACCCTCTGCGTTCTGCCCGCCCATCTTCTGGCGGTGCACGTAAACGCGCTGTTCACAGCCTCCAGGAAAGCAACACTGGGCTTGACCCTGTTTGGTGGACACAGGGTCAGGCGGCTTGTGCCGTCTGATTGATCCGGTTTTCAAACTCGACGG